>NZ_JBYBHH010000002.1:0-464641 GCF_059025405.1 Pseudomonas sp. 5.2 | reverse complement strand
ACTTTTCGTCTCAACCGAGGCGCGCATTCTACGCTTTCCTCATTTGCTGTCAAGCGTTTATTTTGAAGTTTTTTAACTTCGCTTTCTTTCGAAAGCTTTCAACTTCAACAACTTGCCGCTTGCCCCGAAGCGTTCATCGCTGCGAGGAGGCGAATAATACGCGCTTTGAAATCAGAGTCAACACCCTGATCTAAAAAAACTTTCCAGTAGTGTTTGCCCGCCCTTCGCAACTAATGAACACGCAACCGATCTGTAGATAAACACCCCACGGAGCGTGGCAACCATGAGCGAGACGCAAAGCGAGAAAACGCCAGGCCTGTCGGCGGACGAAGAGCAGGAGGTCAGCCATAACCAGCCGCCAAGGGCAGCGGTGCTGCATGAGATCATTCGCTACCAGGGCGACCAAGAGCTTGAGCGCACGATCGCAGCCCTGTGGTGGTCAGCGCTGGCCGCCGGGTTGTCGATGGGGCTCTCGCTCATGGCCATGGGGTTGTTCTATGCCCGCCTCCCCGAGGGCGACAGCGCCCAGGTGATTGCAAGCATTGGCTACAGTGCAGGTTTCCTGGCGGTGATCCTCGCTCGCCAGCAACTGTTTACAGAGAACACACTCACCGCCGTGCTGCCGGTGATGACCTCGCCTACCCTGGCCAACCTGGGTCGCCTGCTGCGCCTATGGAGCGTGGTATTGCTCGGCAACCTGGCCGGCACCCTGCTGGTGGCCTGGGTCATGCTGGAACTGCCGATCTTCGACGGCAAGACCGACGTGGCCTTCCTAGAGGTCGGGCGCAAGGTAATGAAGAACGACATCGGCCAGATGTTCGCCAAAGGCATCGTGTCGGGCTGGATGATCGCCACCATGGTCTGGATGATCCCGTCGATGGAGCACGCCAAGATCTGGATCATCCTGATGATCACTTACTTTATGGCGCTGGGTGACTTCACCCATATTGTCGTCGGTTCGGTGGAAGTGTCCTACCTGGTCTGGGCCGGTGAAGAGACCTGGCGCAGCTTCTTGCTGGCATTCGCCCTGCCGACCCTCGCCGGCAACATCATTGGTGGCAGCTTCATCTTCGCGCTGATCAGTCATGCGCAGGTGCGCAGTGACAGCGGTAAGCCGCCTTCGCGTTTACTGGACGACCAGAAGCCGCCCTCACCTCGCCAGCGAGACACTGAAAAATGACCCTCAGCGCACCGCCACGGCGCGCTCTGTCGACCGCTCTCGCTGATGCGCAGGTTTGGGCTGCCACCAGTTCTGCCCGGCATGCGGCGAGTCCAGGCTGACCCGCTCGCCCATCTGCGGGGTGCATAGCCGCACCTGCGCTTGCTCAGTGAGGGCCAGGATGCGCTCGAATGGCTCTTGCCAGGCATGGGTGGACAAGTCGAAGGTGCCGTTATGAATCGGCAGCATCCAGCGCCCCTGCAGGTCGAGGTGTGCCTGCAGGCTCTGCTCCGGCTGCATGTGCACGCTCGGCCAGGCGACGTTATAGGCCCCGGTCTCGATCAGGGTCAGGTCGAAAGGCCCGAAACGCTCACCGATCTGCTTGAAGCCCTCGAAGTAGCCTGTATCGCCGCTGAAAAACAACCGCAGCTGTTCATCGATCACCACCCAGGACGCCCACAAGGTCCGGTTACTGTCGAACAGGCCACGCCCTGAAAAGTGCTGTGCTGGGGTCGCGACAAAGCGTACCCCTTCAACTTCAGTGTCCTGCCACCAATCCAGTTGGCGCACCTTGTCTGCTGCAACCCCCCATTCGATCAGCAGGTCACCCACCCCAAGCGGTGCCAGAAACACCCCCGTACGCGGGGCAAGCCGTCGAATCGCCTGCTCATCCAGATGATCGAAGTGATCATGGGACAGGATCACCGCGGCCAATGGCGGCAGTTCGTCCAGGCCAAGCGGTGGCGCATGGAAACGTTGCGGCCCTGCCCACTGCACCGGTGAGGCGCGCTCGGCGAATACCGGGTCGGTAATAAAGAAGCGCCCACGCAACTTCAGCAATATCGTGGAATGGCCAAGGCGCCACAGGCTGTGATCAGGTGCATCAAGCACCTGCTGCCGGGTCATGGGCTGCACATGGAGGGGGGTGGAGGGCCGAGTGTCGGGCGGCTTGCGCAAAAACAGGTACTTGAGGCCGATGCGCAGCTTTTTCATCACGCCGTCTTGAGGCAGGCGGGCCTGATTATGGAAACGACCGTCCCGTTGAGGCGCCGATTCGCCGGCAGCGTTAGCCATGGGAACCATGAGCATGAGCACTCCAAGCAACAGGAAAGCCTTCATATTACCCCACAGTGATCAGATCAACCGTGAATTGGCTTGTAAGGTCATTTTTCATAGATGAAACACTGTTCAACAATATTCACACGCGTTATGCGATAAACGGCGCCTTAGCAGAAGAACGATGACCATGATGGACAACCGCAGCGGCAAGGGCCTTTCTTTCGTCAAGCGCATCTACCTGCCGCGCATCATCGGCATGGGCATCGGCCTGTTCAGTGTAATGGCTGCCATGGCGCCGCTATCGCCGCCTACCTGGGTCTGGCTGCTGGTGCTCTTCAACGGGATTGTCTGGCCGCATTTGGCCTACCTGTGGGCGATGCGCTCGGCAGCGCCTTATCAGGCAGAACAGCGCAACCTGCTGCTGGACTCGCTGATGGGCGGCTTCTGGACCGCCGCCATGCACTTCAACCCACTGCCCAGCGTGACCGTGCTGTCGATGATGACCATGAACAACGTGGCCGCAGGCGGCAAGCGCCTGGTCGTTCGCGGCGTGCTGGCCCAGCTTGCCGGCATGCTCCTGGCCACGCTCGTGCTCGGCCCTGGCTTGCAACTCACTGCCACGCCCTTGCAGGTTTACGCGTGCTTGCCCATGCTGACGCTCTACCCGCTGGCCCTGGGCTGGGTCTGCTACCGCCTGGCAATCAAACTGGCAGAGCACAAGCGCCGCCTCAGTGCGCTAAGCCTTACCGACAGCCTGACCGGGTTGCTCAACCACGGTGCCTGGAAAGACCTGCTGCTGCTCAAGTTCCAGACCTGCCAGCAACAGCAGCAACAGGCGGTCATCGCCCTGATCGACATCGACCACTTCAAGACCATCAACGACACGTTTGGCCACGTAGTCGGCGATTGCGTCCTGCGCCAGATGAGCGAAGAGCTCAAACGCAACCTGCGTGAGGTCGACCAGGCCGGGCGCTACGGTGGCGACGAGTTCTGCGTGATCCTGCCGGACACCAACGAGGCCCAGGCCTGCCTGGCCATGGAGCGCTTGCGCGAGCGGGTGGCGAGCTACCGCAACCCGCAATTACCACACTTGCGGATCAGCCTCAGCATCGGCCTGTCTGCCTTCGACGCCGACCTTGAATCCCCCGAACACTGGCTCGAACAGGCCGACAAGGCGCTCTACACCGCCAAGCACGCTGGCCGCGACCAGGTCAATTTCGCGCAACGCGAGGCCACCGGCCTCAGGCTGGCCTATCCTGACTGAACCTCCTTCCTGATTGCCTTGCGGGAGGCTGCTGTTCTTGAAGGAGTCACCCGCACATGGCCAGGACCGCCAACCTTCCACCCACCCTACCCACACCCCGATTTCAAGTTCGCCGCTTGATTGCAGGCTTTTGCGTGGTCTTTGGCCTGGCCTGCCTGGTCACCTTGGGCGCATTGCTCAACATCGCCGCCACCCTCGATCACCAAGAGCAACAGCGCAGCGCCTTCCATGCCTCGCAAGCCCTCGAGCAACGGCTGCTTGCCTCACGCCAGTTCCTGTCCAGCTATGCCGTGTGGGATGCCGCCTTTGAACACTTGGCCGGCAAGGCGGACTGGCAGTGGGCCTATGAAGAGAAGAACGTCGGGGAATCGCTATACAGCGCCAGTGGCTACGAAGGTGTGTTCGTGGTGGACGACCAGCGCACCACCTACGCCCTGTTCAAAGGCAAGCCCAGTGAAGCGAGCGCCAGCACTTATATAGAAGCGCCGCTGCAACCCATCATCAATGAAGCGCGGGGGGCTGCCAGCGCCCGCGAACAAATCACCCGGTTCGTGCTGTTCAACGGTTGGCCCGCCGTGCTTAGCGCTGCCGCCGTTCGCCCAGACAAGGACGTGTCGGACAGCGAAGTGCGCCAGGCACCCGTCATGCTGTTCGTCGACCAGTTGACCGACGACAAACTCACACGGTTGGGAACCGGCGCCGGCCTGGCGGGCATGCACCTCGAGAAAGACGCTACCGGCGAGCATGGCCAGCAGCGTATCGCGCTGGGCGATACCGGCTTCCACCTGGCCTGGACCAGCCCGCTGCCGGGCCAGCAATTACTGTGGGCGATGCTGCCGCCGCTGCTGTGCGCGCTGCTGATACTCGGCTTGGTGATGCTTTACCTGTTCCGCCACGCCTTGCGCAGCTCCCGCGCCATCGACCTTAGCCTGGCGCGCCTGCAGCAGAGCAACCAGGCCCTGGAGGCCAGCGAGCAGCGTTTTCGGGCCGTCGCCGAAGCCGCATCCGACTGGATCTGGGAAACCGACCGACAACAACGCCTGACCTATCTTTCACAGCGTTTCGTCAGCGTCACCGGCTACCCGGTGGACGACTGGCTGGGCCAGCCGGTGAACCAACTGCTGGCCTGCGACACCACGCCACTCTCACCCTGGCTGGACGCGTTGGCCGCCGCCGACCCACAGCAGTTGGCAAACCTGCGCTGTACCTACCGTGACCACAACGGGCAAAACCGCTATTGCCGCATCTCGGCACGGGCGATCTGGTACGACGGCAAGCCGACGGGTTTTCGCGGCACCGCCAGCGACATCACTGACGAGGTCGACGCCCATGCACGCATCCAGCACCTGTCACTGCATGACCCGCTGACCGGGCTTGCCAACCGCAACAAACTCGCCCGGCACCTTGAGCAGTTGTTATTGCGCGGCAGCGACTCGCCCCCACTCACGTTGCTGCTGCTGGACCTGGACAACTTCAAGCCGATCAACGATTCCCTCGGCCATGCCGCCGGTGACGCTGTGCTGCAAGAGGTGGCGACACGCCTGCGCGACACCACCCGCGATGTCGACCTGGTCGCGCGCCTGGGTGGCGACGAGTTCATCCTGGTACTCAATGGCATGGATAACCGCACTGAAGTCGACCGTTTCTGCGCCCGCCTGATTAACCTGCTGCAGCAACCTATCGTCTTCGACAACCAGCCCCTGCATATCGGCGCCAGCATCGGCGTCGCCCAGAGCCGCACCCTGGGCTTCGATGCCGGCGAACTGATCCGCTGCGCCGACATCGCGCTGTACCAGGCCAAAGCAGAGGGCAAGAACACCTGGCGCTACTTCGCCGCCGAAATGAACAAACAGATCCAGTACCGCCGACAACTGGAGAATGATCTGCGCCGGGCCCTGCAAAAGCAGGAATTCGCGTTGCATTACCAGCCACGCTATCGCCTGGGCGACCTGCGCATCGTCGCGGTCGAAGCCCTGCTGCGCTGGCAGCACCCGCAGGAGGGGTTGCTCGGGCCAGACACCTTCATCCCGCTGGCCGAGCAGAGCGACATCATTGTCGCGCTGGGCCGCTGGGTGCTGCGCGAAGCCTGCCGCACGGCCCACGACTGGCCGGAGGGCCTACTGATATCGGTAAACCTGTCACCTGCGCAGTTCTTGCGCAGCGACGTGGTGGCCGATGTTCGCGAGATCCTGTTGGAAACCGCGTTCCCCGCCCAGCGCCTTGAACTGGAAATCACCGAAAACGTGATGCTCAACGACATCGAAGGCGCGCTAAGCACCATGCATTCGCTAAAGGAGCTGGGCGTTCGCCTGAACATGGATGACTTTGGCACCGGTTACTCATCGCTGGGCTATCTGCGCACGTACCCGTTCGACAGCATCAAGATCGACAAACGCTTCATTGCCGGGCTGAACAACACCAGTGGCAATGATCGCGCCGTGGTGCAAGCCATCATCAACCTGGGTGAAGCCATGGGGCTGACGGTGACGGCCGAGGGCGTAGAAAGTGAACAGCAGCTCAAAACACTGGAGAAGGACGGCTGCCATGAGGTGCAGGGTTATTTCCTGAGCCGGCCTTTACCTAAAGAAGCGCTCGAAGCCTTGCTGCAACAGGCGCCCACAGGCTCGGCCAGGCGCCTGCTGTAAAGGCAGCCTTCGTAGAACAAGGCTGCCCCCCTGAACAGCAGGGCGTCAGCGCTTGTTGCGCTCGGCCACGATCTCGGGCAAATCACTGCGCCGCAGGTAAGTACGCAAGGGCTCGCCAATGTTCAAGCGGTCATCCACATGCTGGTCCAGCAACAGTGCCAGGCGTTGTCGGCACAACGCCATGCGCGGGCCTTGCTCGGGCCGCCAGACGAATTCGCTGCAGGGGGTGATACTGTCGTCGGCCACGTCCATGCCGAACGAGTCCTCGGAAAAACGCACGATATGAACGCCGCGCTTGCCATGAAAGCCAACGAAACCGTTGAGCTGCTCCGCCGCGTTGCAGATGTCCTGGGAAGTGATGGCCATGCCGTAACCTCGCAATCAAGTCGAAAGTGACGCACGCCGGGCTGCAATCGGTCGCCTCTGCCGGGCAACTCGCAGCGGCCAGCCTAACGCAAGTCACCGCGCATTCGTCAAGGTTTTCCGCCAGCCGCCGGCAGCCCCGTAAGAGGGTTCGGCATTCCCTTCATTGCGTAACCCGGTCCTCATGCACCTGCACGCTGGCAGTCATGCCGGCACTCAGGTTCATGCCCTGCGGGATCTCGTCCAGGCGGATCCGCACAGGTATCCGCTGCGCCAGGCGCACCCAGTTGAAGGTCGGCTCCACCTCCGGCAACAGTTGGCTGTCCGGGTTACTGTTGCGGTCGGTGATACCCCGGCTGATGCTCTCCACATGCCCCTGCATTGCCTCGCCCGCCCCCATCAACCAGACCTTGACCGTGTCACCGACGCGGATGCGCGGCAGTTTGGTTTCTTCGAAATAGGCCTGGATATAGAAGGTCGAATCGTCCACCAGGGCCATCACCGACTCCCCGGTGTTCACGTAGTTGCCCTGGGCCAGGCGCAGGTTGGTGATATGGCCACTGCGCGGCGCCCGCACTTCGCTGCGCGCCAGGTTGATCTTGGCCACTTGCAGTTGCGCCTCGGCCCCATGCAGTTCACCGCGGGCGATGGCGGCGTTGATCTGGGCATTTTCACGCAGCTCGGCACTGATTGCCTCCGGCCCCAGGGCAGTACGTCGCGCCGCTTCGCGCTCGCGCAAGCGCAGTTGCTGGGCGCGGGTCTCGGTCACGGCGCTGGCCTGGTCGAAGGCTGCCTGGAAGCGTTCACGGTCGATGCTCATGAGCAAATCGCCCGCCTTGACCTGCTGGTTGTCATGCACCTTGAGCTCACGCACCCAACCGGAAACGTCAGGTGCGATCACCACCACGTCGGCACGCACCCGGGCATCGCGGGTCCAGGGTGTCAGCATGTAGTACTGCCACAGCTGGTAGCCTGCCAACAGGGCAAGGGCCACCACACACAGGGTTACCAGGGTACGTACGGCGGCACGCATTGAGTCACTCCTTACAAAAATCGTTACAAGAGCCTTTATGCAGCCCCTAGTACTCGCACCACCAGGAACAACACACACACGAACAACGCCGCGTCGAACAGCGCTTCATGCCAGATCCAGCGACCCAACGGCGTGGCCTGTACCAACAAGCGCAACACCCCGGTGAGCACCAACGCCAGCAGCACATAAATCAGAAACGGGCTCAGCAGCACGCCGCCCAGCGCCCATTCACGCAACCCCATGCACGTCCTCCTGCCAGCGGCACCATTTGCCCCAGCTCTTCTGCAACTGCAGCACTGCACCTTCAGCCAGGCGCAACGGGTCGCTTGCCGGCAGCCGACGCAAGGCGGCGATGAATTGCTCACTGGCGCTGTCCAGGCGTTGCCCACGGCCCGGCGCCGGCCCCTTGGCCAGTACCGCCTCCACCTGCTGCAGGTACTCGCGTTCAGCGCGGCCCAACGGCGCCTGGGCGACCGCCAGGCACATGCGCAGGTGCACCAGTTCGTCGCCGATGTCCAGGCCGTGCAAGCCGTCATCCCAACGCTTGCGCTCGCTTTCGGGCAATTCGCCGGCATGCCGCGCCAGTTGCAAGAGGCGATCGGCCATACGCCCGCCAAACCAGCTGTCGGCGCCACGCAGGTCGCGCCGGGTCAGGCGCACCAGGTCGCTTTGGGTCGCCGCCCGCAAGCGCCGGCCCAGCCAGGCCGGGTGACGGAACACCAACAAACGAAAGGCCATCACCGCAGCAGACACGCCCACCAGCATCGCCAGCGCGCTGTTGAGCATGCTGGCCACGCCAAACTGCATGGCATTGAGCGGTGATACCAACACGATGAAGTGCAGGCAATACGAAGTCGCGGTCGCGCCGGTACGCGGGTGGGCCATGCCCAGCGCCCCCAGAAACAGCGGCACACCCATGCCCAGGCAGAGCATGGCGAAGCTGCTCCACTGCGGCAAAAGAATCTGCCCGACCAGAAACGCCGCGGGGATCGCCAAAAAGATGCCGCGCAAGAAACTAAGGCCGATCTGAGCGCCGTTCTCGCGGCTGGCAAACAGGCTGCAGACCACACAGGTCAGCACCAGGCCGCCCGGCGCAGAGGGCCAGGCGGTCGCCAGCCAGAAGCCACTCATCACCAGAAACGCCAGCGCGCTGCGTGAACCGAACAACAGTGCCAGCGACCAGTCGCGGTGTGCGGCCAGGCCCTGGGACACATCCTTGGGCGCCCTGCCCGCTTCGACGTCGTCCAGCGCCTGGGTCGCAGCCATCGCGTAGTCCAGCAACAGCGTCATGCGCGCCAGGCAGTAATGTTCAGCAGCGCTTATCCGCTCATCATGGGCGGCATCCCAGATGCGTTGGCGCAACAGCAACAGGCCGGGTTGGTCGGGTGCACCCAACTGCGCGCGCACCGCCTCCAGCCAGGGCGCCAGGTGCCGAGCTTCTCCTTGATCGAGCTGGCGCCACTGCCGGCGCACCGAACGGGAGATACGCAGCAGCACCATCAGCTTCTGGCTCAGGCCGCGAATGGCGCGCGCCCGCTGACGCCCGCGATTGCCTTCGAACCAGGCATGTTCGCGCTGGCTGTCGATGGCGACGATGCGCCCAAGGCTTTCCAGCAGCCCTTTGCGCGCTTCATCCTCTCCCCCCAGCATGGCACTGGCCGCCTGCAGGCCATTTTGCCAAGCCTGCCGGGCTTGCCCGCTCAGTTGCTGCTCCACGCGCAGCGGCCAGATCAGGGCGCTGGTGGCGGTAGCGCAGAAAATCCCCAGGCAGATCTCGGTGCAGCGCGCCACGGCCTGGTCGAACACCTGCAACGGGTGGTCGATCGCCGGCAGGGCGATGATCGCGGCGGTGTAACCGGCCAGCACAAAGGCGTAGGCCCAGGCACTGCGCAGTTGGGTCGACGCGGCCGTGCACAGTGCCAGCCACAGCGCGAGGGTGATCAGGAACAGGCCTGGCGTCTGGGCGAACAAGCCGATAAAGACTACCGACATGAACGTGCCGACCAGGGTGCCGGCCAGGCGCGCAAGCCCCTTCTGCACCACCATGCCGGACAACGGCTGAGCCACGATGAACGCCGTCATCAATGCCCATGACGGCTGCTCCAACCCCCAGCGCATCGCCAGCCAAAGCGCCAGGCCGCCACCGAGCACGGTCTTGATGGCGAACTTGAGGGCGAGGCTGCTGGGTGCGAACAGGGCCTGGAGAGTGATGGGCACGAGGCGGACCTTGCGGGGATGATCAGGTAAACGATAGACAATGAAGCGAAGGATAATGCGGAAACGATTAATTAGCTAGCTAATCATCTTTATTGAGATGCGCTGCCCAACTTTTAGCAGGCAAAAAAAATGGGCGACCGAAGTCGCCCTAAATGCCTTGCGTGCTCGTGAACCCGGAAGGTCAGCGCGGCTTGCGCTTGTTCGAGTCCTTCCAGATGAAAATGCCCAGACCGGCAAAGAATGCGACCATCAACCCGACCGTTACCACACCTGCGATAACCACGTTGTCGAAGAACATGTCGGCCTCCCTCTTCGTTTGCCGTTGTCCGATGGATGCAAGGTAACGAATGTGGGGGCGGGGAAAATTGACCGGGGTCAATGGTGCCCGGGACCGGGCACGCGAGGCGGGCGCAGGGTTGACCTGCGTCAAGTTTCAGCGCTTCTTGGGCTTGCCCTTAGGCTTCTTTTTCTTTGCCGTGCTCAGGGGCATGGCTTGCTCGAAGGCCTGGCGCACTTCGTTCAGGCGCTTTTCCTTGAGGTCGTGGACGCGCTTGGCACGTTCGGCATCGAAATCGATGAGGTTGTCTTGACTCATGGGTGGGCTCGACGATCAACAGAGACTTGCATGATGAAGCCAGCCAGTGACGCTGACCAGCCCCGCGTCAGACTTCGATGTCGACCAGCAGCCCCTGGCGTGGGCTCTCGCCCATCAAGGGGGCGACCGGCACGGTGTTGTCGGCGTTGACTTCATCGCCCGGTAACGCGCTGTAAAGCTCGCTGTCGCTTTTTTGCCGACGTTGCTGTTGACGACGCTGTTCATCACGCAGGATCAAGGCCTGCTCCTGCGGGTCGCGCTGCTGCTTGAGGTTGATGGCGCTTTCACCGGAGGTCGGCTGCGCGGGGACCACCGGCTTGATGTCGGGAGTGGGTTTGACCGGGTCCTGTTGCGAGGTTACCGGGGCTGCACTGAGCGGAATAATCGGCGGCAACATGGAAAGTCTCCTATTACCCCTGTATCGGCGGGCGTTGTCCTACCTTGAATAGAGACAACGCTTATTCGACTTCGTCATCGGGGTCGTCATCGCTCGGCGGGCTCGCCTCGCTCCAGGGCCGCTTGTAGACCTGCTGCCAGACTGCGTCCATGTGCTCGCGCAGTACCTGCGGCGCGCTTTTGAGCGAGGCGCTGTCTTCGCGCTCGCCGCCGATCGGCTCCTCGCCCGCCGGGGTGATCAGCGATTGGCCGGTAATGGTGTAGATAGCCTGGCCTTCGCGCATTTCGATGGCGATATCGTGAGGGTCGATGCCGCCGCCGCAGAAGGCATGGCTGGCAACCGTCAGTTCGGCGATACCGTCCTTGTTCAGGTCACTGACATCGCTGACATCGGAATAGAAGTCGACATCCAGGTCCAGCCCCGGGCAGGTGGTTTCCTGCTCGATCTGCCAGCGTGCCTTGAACGCATCGCTTTCGGCCGTGCGCCCATACAGCGTGGCCTTGAGCACTACCTTGTCCACTTCCTGCTGGTTTTCCGCGTCGGTGGCCTGGCCGTCGGTGCGGCTCAGCACCAGCAGGCCTTCGCCGTCGCGGTCACGAAAGTGCACGCTCTTGATCGGCGTCTGCACGCCCAGTGCCTCAAGCTGCCCGGGCGTAATCGCCGGCAAGGTCTCGAAGCTTTTTTGCTCGCAGCCGGCCAGCAGCACAAGGCTGCTCACGGCCAGGGATACGTTCAACCAGCGGTGCTTGGCGGACATGTTGGTGCGCGGCCCTCGTCTACAAGACGGTGTTGGTCGATGAAACGGCTAGACTGTTGGTCTTCGGCACCCTTCGGTGCACTTCAACACTTTGGTCTGACCGGCCGATCCGTTAACATAGCCGGCTTTTCATCGCGGGAGTTCAGGCAGTATGGCGCAGCAGTATCAACCGGGGCAACGCTGGATCAGCGACAGCGAAGCAGAGCTCGGCCTAGGTACCATCCTGGCGCAGGATGGCCGCCTGTTGACCGTGCTCTACCCGGCCACTGGCGACACCCGCCAGTATTCCCTGCGCAATGCGCCGCTGACCCGCGTGCGCTTCTCGCCAGGTGACCAGATCACCCACTTCGACGGTTGGAAGCTGACCGTGCGCGAGGTCGACGATGTCGATGGCCTGTTGGTGTACCACGGCCTGGACGCGCAAAACCAGCCGCGTACCCTGCCGGAAACCCAACTGTCGAACTTCATTCAGTTCCGCCTGGCCAGCGACCGCCTGTTCGCCGGCCAGATCGACCCGCTGTCGTGGTTCAGCCTGCGTTACAACACCTTGCAACACACCAGCAAGCAGATGCAGTCGTCGCTCTGGGGCCTGGGTGGCTGCCGCGCACAACCGATCGCCCACCAGTTGCACATCGCCCGTGAAGTCGCTGACCGCAGCGCACCCCGGGTTTTGCTGGCGGACGAAGTCGGCCTGGGCAAAACCATCGAGGCAGGCCTGATCATCCATCGCCAGCTGCTCTCAGGGCGTGCCAGCCGCGTACTGATACTGGTCCCGGAAAACCTCCAGCACCAATGGCTGGTGGAAATGCGCCGGCGCTTCAACCTGCAAGTGGCGTTGTTCGACGCCGAGCGCTTCATCGAGAGCGATGCCAGCAACCCGTTCGAAGACGCCCAGCTCGCGCTGGTGGCCCTGGAATGGCTGGTGGACGACGAAAAAGCCCAGGACGCGCTGTTTGCCGCAGGCTGGGACCTGATGGTGGTCGACGAAGCCCACCACCTGGTCTGGCATGAAGACCAGGTCAGCGCCGAGTACGGCCTGGTCGAGCAACTGGCCCAGGTGATCCCTGGCGTGCTGCTGCTCACCGCCACCCCCGAACAGCTCGGCCAGGACAGCCACTTCGCCCGGCTGCGCCTGCTCGACCCCAACCGTTTCCACGACCTTGTGGCGTTCCGTGCCGAGAGCGAAAACTATCGCCCGGTCGCCGAGGCGGTACAGGAGCTGCTTGACGAGGGTCGCCTGTCGCCGGAGGCCCACGCCACCATCCATGGTTTCCTCGGGGCCGAAGGCGAAGCCTTGCTGGCAGCCGTCAGCGATGGCGACACCCAAGCCAGCGCGCGCCTGATCCGCGAGCTGCTCGACCGCCACGGCACTGGCCGCGTGCTGTTCCGTAATACCCGCGCAGCCGTTCAGGGCTTCCCCGAGCGCGAGTTGCATGCCTACCCGGTAGCGATGCCGGAGCAGTACCGCGACCTGCCGCCTGGCGAAAAAGCCGAGCTGTACCCGGAAGTCGCCTTCCAGGCGCAGGGCGACATCACTGACGACGAGCGCTGGTGGCGTTTCGACCCTCGGGTCGACTGGCTGATCGATACCCTGAAGATGCTCAAGCGCACCAAAGTACTGGTGATCTGCGCCCATGCCGAAACCGCCATGGACCTGGAAGACGCCCTGCGCGTGCGCTCCGGCATTCCTGCCTCGGTCTTCCACGAAGGCATGAGCATTCTCGAGCGTGACCGCGCCGCCGCTTACTTCGCAGACGAAGAGTTCGGCGCCCAGGTGCTGATCTGCTCCGAGATCGGCAGCGAAGGCCGCAACTTCCAGTTCTCTCATCACCTGGTGATGTTCGACCTGCCGGCCCACCCGGACCTGCTCGAGCAGCGTATCGGCCGTCTCGACCGGATCGGCCAGAAGCACACCATCCAGTTGCACGTGCCCTACCTGCAGGACAGCCCGCAAGAGCGCCTGTTCCAGTGGTACCACGAAGCGCTCAACGCCTTCCTCAACACCTGCCCGACCGGCAATGCCCTGCAGCATCAGTTCGGCCCTCGCCTGCTGCCGCTGCTTGAAAGCGGTGACAGCAAAGCCTGGGATGCACTGGTGGCCGATGCCCGCGGCGAACGCGAGCGCCTGGAAGCCGAGCTGCACAGCGGCCGTGACCGCCTGCTGGAGCTCAATTCTGGCGGGGCCGGTGAAGGCCAGGCACTGGTCGAGGCAATTCTCGAACAGGATGACCAGTTCGCCCTGCCGATCTACATGGAAACCCTGTTCGACGCGTTCGGCATCGACAGCGAAGACCATTCGGAAAACGCCCTGATCCTCAAGCCGAGCGAGAAAATGCTCGACGCCAGCTTCCCGCTGGGTGACGACGAAGGCGTGACCATCACCTACGACCGCGCCCAGGCGTTGTCCCGCGAGGACATGCAGTTCCTGACCTGGGAGCACCCGATGGTTCAGGGTGGCATGGACCTGGTGCTGTCCGGCTCGATGGGCAACACCGCCGTTGCGCTGATCAAGAACAAGGCGCTGAAGCCAGGTACCGTGCTGCTCGAACTGCTGTTCGTCAGCGAGGTAGTGGCACCGCGCGCCCTGCAGTTGGGCCGTTACCTCCCGCCGGCAGCCCTGCGCTGCCTGCTCGACACCAACGGCAACGACCTGGCGTCGCGCGTGGCATTCGAAACGCTCAACGACCAGCTCGAAAGCGTGCCGCGCGCCAGCGCCAACAAGTTCGTCCAGGCGCAGCGGGATATATTGGCCCAGCGCATCAGTGGTGGTGAAGCCAAGATCATGCCGACCCACGTCGAGCGTGTGGCCGAAGCGCAGCGTCGCTTGCAGGCCGAGGCCGACGAAGAGCTGGCGCGCATGGTTGCCCTGCAAGCCGTCAACCCAAGCGTGCGCGACAGCGAAATTGACGCCCTGCGCAAGCAGCGTGAAGAAGGCCTGGCGATGCTTGAGAAAGCTGCCCTGCGCCTCGAAGCCATTCGCGTGCTGGTAGCCGGCTGATACACCCCGCCCCTGTAGGAGCAGCCTTGCGCTGCGAAGAGGCCAGTTCAAGCACAGCCAATGCTGTGGCTTTACCGGCCTTTTCGCAGCACAAGGCTGCTCCTACAGGTGGCGCGGCACCAGCAGCCATATTCCTGGCTGCTATTGAACGCATAACCAAATCGTAGAAATCAAAGTGCCATTAGTCAGGAAGGCCTAACCACCTCTTCCTATACTGCCTCTGGACAGTCTCCCAAGGCGTTCTACCGGAGACGCGTGAAAACTCGGCCAAGAGGCACGCAATGGACTGGTTGGGACTGCAACTGTTCGCCGATCTGCCGGCAACCGGACGCATCGTCATCGATTGTCGCCACGAGCCTTTCCTTGTTCTGCTCGCCTTTACCGTGGCCTGCGCGGCTTGCTTCGCGACCCTGGACATGGCCGAGCGCCAATCCCACAACGAACACCCCACCGCACAACGCCAGTGGCGCGTGCTTGGCGCCTGTTGCCTGGCTGGCGGTGTCTGGGCCATGCACTTCATCAGCATGCTGGCCTTCCAGGCGCCGGTGGAAGTCCACTACGACGTCTCGCTGACCGTCCTCTCGTTGCTCATTGCATTGATCGTTGCCTGGCTGGGCATGAACAGCCTCAACCGCAGCCAAATGCGAGTGCAGCACTACCTGCAAAGTGCCGTGCTGATTGGTGCCGGTATTATCCTGATGCACTTTGTCGGCATGGCCGCCCTCGAGACCGGCGCCCGGCAGTACTACCAGACCGGGCTGTTACTCGCCTGCGTGGTCATCGCTATGCTCACCAGCCTCGCGGCGTTGCTGTTGGCGCGGTATTTCCGCAATGGCAGCGGCACGTTGCACCAAGCCCTGAAGTACGGTGCCAGCCTGGTGATGGCCGGTGGCATCGTAGCCACCCACTTCACCGCGATGTCGGCCATGACCCTGGTCATTCCCGCCGATACCGCCCTGCGCCTGCCCTCGGCAGACAACAGCCTGCAACTGGGGCTGACCATTGCCTTCATTACCTTGCTGATCAGCGGCGCCAGCATCAGTGCGGCACTGGCCGACAAGAAGCTGCAAAGCAAGGAGCATGACCTGCGCCGGGTCAGCATCCTGCTCAGCCAGCTCGACCAGGCACGGGCCTCGCTGCAACAGGCCGCGCATTACGACGCCCTGACCAACCTGATCAACCGCCGCGGTTTCAATCAGGTCTTCGCCGAACGCCTCGCCGAACAGACCGCCAGTCAAAACCGCCTGGCGGTGATGTTCCTCGACATCGACCATTTCAAGCGGATCAACGACAGCCTTGGCCATGCCGCCGGCGACGAATTGCTCAAGGTGATTGCCAACCACATCAAGGCAGCCACCCGCAGCCACGACCTGGTGGCGCGTTTCGGGGGCGACGAGTTTTGCGTGGTCACCAGCCTCAACAACCGTGACGAGGCACGCCACCTGGCGCAGCGCATCATGCAACGGATGAAGGAGCCCATCGACCTGGGTGGCCGGCGCATGGTCATGACCACCAGTATCGGTATCAGCATTTTCCCCGACGATGGCCACACCGCTGAAGAGCTGCTCAAGCACGCCGACCTTGCCCTGTACCAGTCCAAGGGCAACGGCCGCAACAGCCTCAACTTCTTCAACGACAGCCTGAAAACCCGCGCCACCCTCGCCCTGCAGCTGGAAGAAGAACTGCGCATCGCGCTGCTGGAGGAACGCGGGCTGTGCGTGCACTACCAGCCCATCTTCGACCTGCGCAATGGCCAGGTGGCCAAGCTCGAAGCCTTGGTCCGCTGGCAGCACCCGCAACACGGCTTGCTCGGGCCCGACCGGTTCATCGGTATCGCCGAAGCGAATGGTTTGATCATCGACCTCGACCTGTGGGTGCTGCGCCACGCCTGCGCCGACCTGGCGCAACTGCACCGTCACGGCTTTGCCGACCTCAAGGTCACCGTCAACTGCTCGGCGGTAACCCTCAGCCACGATGAGCTACCCAGCGAAGTGGAGAAAGCGCTGTATCACTCGGCGCTGGCGCCCCGCCACCTGGAGCTTGAAGTCACCGAGAATGCCTTGATGGGCGATATTCATCGCACGGTCAACCTGCTCAAGCGCGTGCGCGCCCTCGGCGTGGCCTTGTCGATCGATGACTTTGGCACCGGTTATTCGTCACTGGCCTACCTCAAGCGCCTGCCGCTGGACGTGCTGAAAATCGACCGGACCTTCCTGCAGGAGGTACCCGGCAGCCAGAAAGACCGCGAGATCGTCCAGGCCATCATCGTCATGGCCCACACCCTGCACTTGCAGGTAGTCAGTGAGGGGGTGGAAACCGTCGAGCAACTTGAATTCCTCGAAACCCACGGCTGCGACTACCTGCAAGGCTACCTGCTCGGCCGCCCGGTGGCGTTGGGCGAATTGCGGCCCATCCTGGAGCGGCTGGAGCGCCACAAAGGCGTGCTCAGCCCTTGCTGCGATACAGCGATACCAGGGTCGCCGGATCTTTTTGCAAGTAGCCCTGGCTACCGTGCAAGCGCATCAATTGCGCGGCGAGGCCACTGAGCGGTGTCGCCGAGCCCTGCTCGCGGGCGAATTTGACCGCGCTGTCGAGGTCTTTGAGCAGCGTACGCACATGCCACTTGATCGGCTCGAAGCGGCTTTCGGCCATTTGCGGAGCGAGGATCTGCAAGGGTTTCGAATCGGCAAAACCTCCCGCCAACGCCTCGGCGATCAGTGTCGCATCAACCCCCGATTGCTCGGCCAACGCCACCACTTCGGCGATCACCAACGCATTGCAGGCCACGATCATCTGGTTGCAAGCCTTGGTCACCTGGCCTGCACCCACGGCGCCCATGTGCGTTACACGTTGGCCCAGGGTCAGCAGCACCGGCTGCGCGCGTTGCAAGTCAGCCGCTTCGCCACCGACCATGATTGCCAGGGTGCCGGCCTCGGCCCCCGGCGTGCCACCGGACACCGGCGCATCCAGCCAGGCCATGCCACACAACGCAGCGAGCTCGGCAGCCATCTCACGGGTGGCGGTCGGTTCGAGGCTTGAAAAGTCGATCAGCAGTTGGCCACTGCGCCCGCCCTGGGCAATGCCCTGTTCACCAAACACCACCTCGCGCACCACCGGCGTGTCAGCCAGGCACAGCAGCACCATATCGCTGTCGCGGCACAACGCGGCCGGGCTTGCTGCCAGGCGCGCGCCAGCCGCCACCAGTTCGGCGCATTTGTCCGGGCTGCGGTTCCACACCGTCAAGGGGTAGCCGGCAGCCAGCAAGCGCCGACACATCGGCAGGCCCATCAGGCCAATGCCGGCGAATCCTAGCGAAGGTAGTTGTGAACTCATGAACGACTCCTGGCACATTTGTTATTTTTTGAGGCCGCATTCAGGGCCTAAGGCGCGGGTATACCCGCGAGGGGGCGCGCAGCGGCCACATTACGCATCCCGTAAACTGTTACCGCCACGCCGAATTGTTACTTACCTCTACCCGGCTGATCGCCTTCAAGCACCAAATTAAGGCGGGCTGCGCATTTTCACGCACCAAAAACGATCACGCCGATTCCGAACGCTTCGCTTGAATCACGATAAACGGTGAAACCACCACCGCCCAGATCTCTGGGTCGCGGTTTTGCAGGTCCAATGCCTGCTCAGCAGTGACCGGCCCCACAGTGCCATCACTGCGCCACTTGGCGAAGATCTCGCTGCGATTCTCGGCCATTGCTTCGGCAACGGCGATCAGGTCCAGGCTGGGGTCGACCCAAATCAGGTCACCCTTCGCCCAGAAGCGCTCCAGTGCTTTCCACTCGATGATTGCCGTCTCGCCAAGCAATTTGGCATAGAGGGTGCTTGTTTGATCAGTCATGGGTTTGTACCCGCAAAAATCGGCCAATAAAAAAGGCCGGTATTTTTGCAGAAAAACCCGGTTTCAAATACGTAATTTGGTCGATCGGCCCCGAACTTAGGGGGTGGGGCCGCAGATACAGGCAAATTGATGGCGCCTTTCTGTATCTTTGTGTCGATCAAGCGACAACCCAGGAAACAGGCTCTTTTTGACCGCTTTTCAAGCGCTCGGACAGCGCTCTACACTGTACCGGTACAGTTCCGGGACATGTTCCGGGGGAAGGTGGGCATGCAGTATGGCGTGGCCATACCGCAAATCCCGCCCGGTCTGTAGCCCTGGCCGCCAGGACTATAAGAATTACAACAGAATGAGTGGAGCACTATGATCAAGATTTCCAAGCTGTTCGCCGCAATGGTTCTGGCCGGGGTAGCCAGCCATTCGTTTGCCGCCGATACCATCAAGATCGGGATCGCAGGGCCTAAGACCGGCCCTGTCACCCAGTACGGCGACATGCAGTTCATCGGCGCCAAGCAAGCCATCAAAGACATCAACGCCAAGGGCGGCGTCGATGGCAAGATGCTCGAAGCCAAGGAATACGACGACGCCTGCGACCCTAAACAGGCCGTGGCAGTCGCCAACAAAGTGGTCAACGACGGCGTCAAGTTCGTCATCGGCCACCTGTGCTCCAGCTCCACCCAGCCTGCGTCCGACATCTACGAAGACGAAGGCGTGATCATGATCACCCCCGCCGCCACCAGCCCAGAAATCACCGCCCGTGGTTACAAGCTGATCTTCCGCACCATCGGCCTGGACAGCGCCCAGGGCCCGGCAGCCGGCAACTACATCGCCGACCACGTCAAGCCCAAGGTCGTTGCGGTCCTGCACGACAAGCAGCAGTACGGTGAAGGCATCGCCACCGCGGTCAAGCAGACCCTGGAAGGCAAAGGCACCAAGGTAGCCGTCTTCGAAGGCCTGAACGCCGGTGACAAGGACTTCTCCTCGATCATCCAGAAGCTCAAGCAGAACAACGTCGACTTCGTCTACTACGGCGGCTACCACCCAGAGCTGGGCCTGATCCTGCGTCAAGCTCAGGAAAAAGGCCTGAAAGCCAAGTTCATGGGGCCGGAAGGTGTCGGCAACGACTCCATTTCGCAGATCGCCCAGGGCGCTTCCGAAGGCCTGCTGGTTACCCTGCCGAAGTCGTTCGACGCAGACCCTGCGAACAAGGCCATCGTCGACGCCATCAAGGCTGACGGCAAAGACCCAAGTGGCCCGTTCGTGTTCCCGGCCTACTCGGCTGTCGAGCTGATCGCTGAAGGCATCAAGGCTGCCAAGTCGGAAGACACCGCCAAGGTTGCCGAAGCCATCCACAACGGCACCTTCAAGACCCCTACCGGCGACCTGTCGTACGACGCCAAGGGCGACCTGAAAGACTTCAAATTCGTGGTCTACGAATGGCACTTCGGCAAGCCGAAGACTGAAGTTTCCCCTCAGTAACTGCGTGACTAAATAGCTGACCGTAGAAGCCCACTGTGCGAGCAGTGGGCTTTGTTTTACGAGGTTCATGGGCCTGATCCCCGCGATCCGGGGGCCGGTCCACCTGAAAATCTTAAAACCGTCACCCGCGGTTTCCTGGCCGTACCCCTGCCAGTGAAATGCAAATCAGGTTTTTAGGAGCGCTGTAATGCCTGAGATCTACCATTTCTTCCAACAACTGGTTAATGGATTGACCATCGGCAGCACCTATGCCTTGATCGCCATCGGTTACACGATGGTGTACGGCATCATTGGCATGATCAACTTCGCCCACGGCGAGGTATACATGATCGGTTCCTACGTGGCCTTCATCGCCCTGGCGGGCCTGGCCATGATGGGTATCCATTCGCTGCCGATCCTGATGACCGTCGCCTTCGTCGCGACGATCTTCGTCACCAGTGCCTATGGTTACAGCATCGAACGGGTTGCCTACCGCCCTCTGCGCAACAGCAACCGTCTGATCCCGCTGATTTCCGCCATCGGCATGTCGATTTTCCTGCAGAACACCGTCTTGCTTTCGCAGGACTCCAAGGACAAATCCATCCCCAACCTGATCCCTGGGAGCTTCTCCTTCGGGCCAGGCGGTGCTGAAGAAGTACTGATCAGCTACATGCAGATCCTGGTGTTCGTCGTCACCCTGGTGGCCATGACCCTGCTCACCCTGTTCATCTCCCGTTCCCGCCTGGGCCGCGCCTGCCGTGCCTGCGCCGAGGACATCAAGATGGCCAACCTGCTGGGCATCAACACCAACAACATCATCGCCCTCACCTTCGTCATCGGTGCCGCACTGGCGGCGGTGGCGGCCGTGCTGCTGAGCATGCAGTACGGGGTGATCAACCCCAACGCCGGCTTCCTGGTGGGCCTCAAAGCCTTCACCGCCGCTGTGCTGGGTGGCATCGGCAGCATTCCGGGCGCCATGCTCGGTGGGCTGGTGCTGGGTGTGGCCGAAGCCTTCGGCGCCGACATTTTCGGCGACCAGTACAAGGATGTGGTGGCATTCGGTCTCTTGGTACTTGTCCTGCTGTTCCGGCCGACCGGCATCCTGGGCCGCCCGGAGGTTGAAAAAGTATGAACAAAAATCTTAAACAGGCGTTCTTCAGCGCCTTGCTGGTCTGGGCCGTGGCCTTCCCGGTGCTCGGCCTGAAACTGAGCATCGACGGCATCAGCCTGGCCGTGCATAGCCAAGGGTCGTTCACCATCAGCATCATCGCCGTCTGCTCGGTGCTGATGTTCCTGCGCGTGCTGTTCGACAAGCAGTGGAGTTCGGTGATGGGCCGCCGCTCGGATCGCAAGCTGGTCCCGCCTGCGGTGAGCAACTACCTGACCCTGCCCAAGACCCAGCGCTGGATCATCATGGGGCTGATCGTGGCTGCGCTGGTCTGGCCGTTCTTCGGCTCGCGCGGTGCGGTCGACATCGCCACGCTGATTCTGATCTACGTGTTGCTGGGCCTGGGCCTGAACATCGTGGTCGGCCTCGCGGGCCTGCTCGACCTGGGTTATGTGGGCTTCTACGCCGTAGGTGCCTACAGCTATGCCATGCTGTCGCATTACCTGGGCTGGAGCTTCTGGGTCTGCCTGCCGATCGCCGGCCTGATGGCCGCCACCTTTGGCTTCCTGCTCGGCTTCCCGGTGCTGCGCTTGCGCGGCGACTACCTGGCGATCGTGACCCTGGGCTTCGGCGAGATCATCCGCCTGTTCCTGCGTAACCTCACCGACTGGACCGGCGGCCCTAACGGCATCAGCAACATCCCCAAACCAGAGTTCTTCGGCCTGACCTTCGAACGCCGTGCCGCCGAGGGCATGCAGACCTTCCACGAGTTCTTCGGGCTGGAATACAACTCGATCAACAAGGTGATCTTCCTCTACCTGGTAGCGCTGCTGCTGGCCTTGCTGGCGCTGTTCGTCATCAACCGCCTGCTGCGCATGCCGATCGGTCGTGCCTGGGAAGCCTTGCGTGAAGACGAAATCGCCTGCCGCGCACTGGGCCTGAACCCTACCGTGATCAAGCTCTCGGCATTCACCCTGGGTGCCTGCTTCGCCGGTTTCGCCGGCAGCTTCTTCGCTGCACGCCAGGGCCTGGTGACCCCCGAGTCGTTCACCTTCATCGAATCGGCGATCATCCTCGCCATCGTCGTGCTCGGCGGCATGGGCTCACAACTGGGCGTGATCCTCGCGGCCATCGTGATGATCCTGCTGCCTGAGCTGATGCGTGAGTTCAGCGAATACCGGATGCTGATGTTCGGTGCGCTGATGGTGTTGATGATGATCTGGCGTCCGCAAGGCCTGCTGCCTATGCAACGTCCACACATGGAGCTGCGTCGATGAGCCGCGAAATTCTGCAAGTCAGCGGCCTGAGCATGCGCTTCGGCGGCTTGTTGGCGGTCAACGGCGTGGCCCTGACCGTCAAGGAAAAACAGGTGGTGGCGCTGATCGGCCCGAACGGCGCTGGCAAGACCACCGTGTTCAACTGCCTGACTGGCTTCTACAAGCCCAGCGGCGGCACCATCCTGCTCGATGGCCAGCCGATCCAGGGCCTGGCCGGCCACCAGATCGCCCGCAAGGGCGTGGTACGGACCTTCCAGAACGTGCGCCTGTTCAAGGAAATGACCGCGCTGGAGAACCTGCTGATCGCCCAGCACCGGCACTTGAACACCAACTTCTTCGCAGGCTTGTTCAAGACCCCGAGCTTCCGCCGCAGCGAGAAGGAAGCCATGGAACGCGCGCAGTACTGGCTGGAGAAGGTCAACCTGACCGAATTCGCCAACCGTACCGCCGGCACCCTCGCCTACGGCCAGCAACGCCGCCTGGAAATCGCCCGCTGCATGATGACCCAGCCACGGATCATCATGCTCGACGAACCGGCAGCAGGCCTGAACCCGAAAGAGACCGAAGACCTCAAGGCCCTGATCGCCTACCTGCGCGAATCACACAACGTCACCGTGCTGCTGATCGAGCACGACATGAAGCTGGTGATGAGCATCTCCGACCATATCGTGGTGATCAACCAGGGTACCCCCCTGGCCGACGGCACGCCGGAGCAGATTCGCGACAATCCTGATGTGATCAAGGCTTACCTGGGGGAAGCGTAAATGCTGAAGTTCGAGAACGTTTCCACCTTCTACGGCAAGATCCAGGCACTGCACAGCGTCAACGTGGAAATCAACCAGGGCGAGATCGTCACCTTGATCGGCGCCAACGGCGCAGGCAAGTCGACCCTGCTGATGACCTTGTGCGGCTCGCCGCAGGCGCACAGTGGCAGCATCAAGTACCTGGGTGAAGAACTGGTCGGCCAGACCTCCTCGCACATCATGCGCAAGAGCATCGCCGTAGTCCCCGAAGGGCGCCGCGTGTTCGCCCGCCTGACGGTCGAAGAGAACCTCGCCATGGGCGGTTTCTTCACCGACAAGGGCGATTACCAGGAGCAGTTGGACAAGGTCCTGCAGCTGTTCCCGCGCCTGAAGGAGCGCTATATCCAGCGCGGCGGCACCATGTCCGGTGGCGAGCAGCAGATGCTCGCCATTGGCCGGGCGCTGATGAGCAAACCCAAGTTGCTGTTGCTCGACGAGCCCTCGCTGGGCCTGGCCCCGATCATCATCCAGCAGATCTTCGACATCATCGAACAGCTGCGCCGTGACGGCGTGACCGTGTTCCTGGTGGAGCAGAACGCCAACCAGGCGCTGAAGATCGCCGACCGTGCCTATGTACTGGAAAACGGACGGGTGGTGATGCAGGGCACGGGTGAAGCGCTGCTGAGTGACCCGAAGGTGCGTGACGCGTATCTGGGTGGTTGATGAGCAAAGGGCCTTCGGGCCCTTTGTTCTACCTGCTGCATTTATATGGCCTGTGCCGGCCTCTTCGCGGGTAAACCCGCTCCCACAGGTACTGCACAGCTTTGGAAGTCTCTGCGGGTCCGTGGGAGCGGGTTTACCCGCGAAGAGGCCGGCACAGGCTATCAACAAAGCTTGTGATCGCCGCGCACCCTGAGTAACGTGGCCAGCTCTTTTGCAACGATCGCCGGAGCCCGCCCCATGCGCCTCACCCCCTCCCTGCTGCTCGCCGCCATGCTGCCCCTGTTCGCCGGCTGCCAGCTCATGGCTGCCACGCCGACCGACCCGAACATCGGCACCACGCGCATGCAGGGCGAACTGAGCGCCGCCGGGGGCCAGTTGCTGTTCAAACCCTGTAATGAAAGCCGCCGTTTCGTGATCAACGACGCCGCCAGCACTGGCATCCTGCAGGAAGCCGCCAACCTCGCCAAGGATGCTGGCGACAAGCTGTTCGCCGACGTGCGCGGCCGCCTGACCGGCAGCAAGCAGGCCAACACCGACGGCCAGCTCGACGTCCGCCGCCTGTACCGCCTGGAGCCCTCGACCCGGGCCTGTGAAGACCCCAACTTCAAACAACTGACCTTGCGTGCCAACGGCCACGAACCCGACTGGGACATCAAAGCCAGCGGCAAAGGCATGGTCGTCAGCCGCGTAGGCCAGGCGCCGCTGCCCCTGCCGTTCCTGGAAGAAGAAGTACCCGGTGGCGGCCTGACCTTGACCAGCGAAGCCAACGGCCAGCACGTGGAGCTTTGGGTCGCCCCGCAACGCTGCGTGGACAGCGCGACCGGGGCAGTTCGTCACTTGCGCGCCGAGCTGCGCATCGATGGCAAGACGCTGCAAGGCTGCGGTTACTACGGTGGTGCACGCGACAACTGATCGCCGGGCGCTTTTATCCTGCCAGTCAGGGCGGCGAACAGCTTATACTTGGCGGTTTGTGTAAAGCCGCCGGCCGCCCATGGCCGGGATACTGGACCCTGCCATGCTACGAATCACCGAACTGAAGCTGCCCCTGGACCACCCTGACGAAGCCCTGCGCGAAGCCATCGTCCAGCGCCTGGGCATCCGCGATGAGCAATTGCTCAGCTTCAACCTGTTCAAGCGCAGCTACGACGCACGCAAGAAAAACAGCGAACTGCTGTTCATCTACACCATCGACCTCGAAGCCAGCAACGAAGCCGAGCTGCTTCGCACATTCGAAGACGATCGCAACATCGGCGTCGCGCCTGACGTTACCTACAAGTACGTCGGCCACGCCCCTGCCGAGGTCGAGCAACGCCCGATCGTGGTCGGCTTCGGCCCCTGCGGCATCTTTGCCGGCCTGTTGCTGGCGCAGATGGGCTTCAAGCCGATCATCCTCGAGCGCGGCAAAGAAGTGCGCCAGCGCACCAAGGACACCTGGGGCCTGTGGCGCAAAAGCGTGCTCAACCCGGAGTCCAACGTGCAGTTCGGCGAAGGCGGTGCCGGGACGTTCTCCGACGGCAAGCTGTACAGCCAGATCAAGGACCCGCTGCACCACGGCCGCAAGGTGCTGGAAGAGTTCGTCAAGGCCGGTGCGCCCGATGAGATTCTCTACATCAACAAGCCGCACATCGGTACCTTCCGCCTGACCGGTATGGTCGAGCAGATGCGTCAGGACATCATCGCCCTGGGCGGCGAAGTGCGCTTCCAGGAGAAAGTCACCGACCTGCTGACCGATGATGGGCAACTGACCGGCGTGGTATTGGAAAGCGGCGAGCAGCTGCATTCGCGCCATGTGGTCCTGGCCCTGGGCCACAGTGCCCGCGACACGTTCCGCATGCTGCACGCCAAGGGCGTGTTCATGGAGGCCAAGCCCTTCTCGGTCGGCTTCCGTATCGAGCACCCGCAAACGCTGATCGACAAGGCGCGCCTGGGCAAGTACGCCGGCCACCCGAAGCTTGGCGCCGCCGACTACAAACTGGTGTATCACGCCAAGAACGGCCGTTCGGTGTACAGCTTCTGCATGTGCCCAGGCGGCACCGTGGTCGCGGCCACCAGCGAGCCTGGCCGCGTCGTTACCAACGGCATGAGCCAGTACTCGCGTAACGAACGCAATGCCAACTCCGGCATCGTCGTCGGCATCGACCCGGAACGCGACTACCCGGGTGGCCCGTTGGCCGGTATCGAGCTGCAGGAGCGCCTGGAAGCCCACGCCTACGTGATGGGTGGCAGCAACTACCAGGCACCGGCGCAGTTGGTTGGCGACTTCGTGGCCGGCAGGCCGTCCACGGCCCTGGGCAGTGTCGAACCGTCTTATAAACCGGGCGTGACCCTGGGCGACCTGGCGCCGAGCTTGCCGGACTTCGCCATCGAGGCGATCCGCGAAGCACTGCCGGCATTCGATCGGCAGATCAAGGGCTACAACCTGCACGATGCTGTACTGACCGGCATCGAGACGCGCACGTCTTCGCCGCTGCGCATTACCCGGGGTGAAGACTTCCAGAGCCTGAACCTGAAGGGGCTGTTCCCAGCAGGCGAAGGTGCGGGTTATGCGGGCGGTATTCTGTCCGCTGGCGTCGATGGCATTCGCATTGCCGAGGCGGTGGCGCGGGATATGCTCGGGCTGAACGCATAAGGCCCGCCTCTGGTAGGAGCAGCCTTGCGCTGCGAAGAGGCCGGTGGCAGCACATAGAGCTTCGCTGCTTTCACCGGCCTCTTCGCAGCGCAAGGCTGCTCCTACACGGAATCCAGTCTGCGGGGCTCTGCAGTGCCAGAAAAGCCTGCAGAGATAATCGGATTTCCCCTACCCACGCATTCCGCAACACCGTCTAGGCTTGCCACAGCCCAGGCAGCAATAACATATAACAAAAACGAATATAGTTTTTGTTTTAAAGCATATCGCCACAGGCTAGGGTGTACGCCCGTTCCATCCTTAATCTCTCAGGGAGAGCCCATAGCCCGTGCGTAGCCTCTTCACCCGATTCTTTCAGCTCGAAGCTGCCAGCGGTCTGCTGCTGATCGCCGCGGCCGTTCTTGCGCTGGTCATCAACAACTCACCTTTGTCCTACCTGTACAACGGCCTGCTCGACGTCCCGGTGGCGGTCAAAGTTGGCGCGCTGGAAATCGCCAAGCCCTTGCTGCTGTGGATCAACGACGGCCTGATGGCGCTGTTCTTCCTGCTCATCGGCCTGGAGGTCAAGCGCGAGGTGGTCGACGGCCACCTCTCCAAGCCCTCGCAGATAGTCCTGCCCGCTACCGCTGCGGTGGGTGGCATGGTGATACCAGCACTGATCTACTGGTTCATCAACCGCGACGACCCGGCTGCGGTCGCCGGCTGGGCCATCCCCACCGCCACCGACATTGCCTTCGCCCTGGGCGTGCTGGCACTGCTGGGCAAGCGGGTACCGGTCTCGCTGAAGCTGTTCCTGATGACCCTGGCGATCATCGATGACCTGGGCGCGATCATTGTCATTGCCCTGTTCTATTCGGGCACCTTGTCGAGCGTCTCGCTGTTGCTGGCCGGCGCCTGCCTGGTAGCGCTGCTGGCCATGAACCGGCTTGGCGTGGTCAAACTCGGGCCCTACCTGATCATCGGCCTGGTGCTTTGGGTGTGCGTGCTCAAGAGCGGTGTTCACGCCACGCTGGCGGGTGTCGCCCTGGCGCTGTGCATCCCACTGCGCACCCGCAACGCCGAAACGTCGCCGCTGCTGTCCCTGGAGCATGCCCTGCACCCTTGGGTTGCCTACGCCATTCTGCCGCTGTTCGCCTTCGCCAACGCCGGTGTTTCGCTGGCAGGCATGAACCTGGACAGCTTCACTCATCCAGTACCGCTGGGTATCACTGTCGGCTTGCTGTTGGGTAAGACGGTAGGGGTCTTCGGCCTGACCTGGGTTGCGATCAAACTTGGCATGGCCGCGTTGCCGGCAGGCGCAAACTGGGGGCAATTGCTGGGGGTGGCGATCCTCTGTGGCATCGGCTTCACCATGAGCTTGTTCGTGGGCTCGCTGGCATTCGTGCCAGGCAGTAGCGATTATGCGGGCATGGACCGCATGGGCATCCTTACGGGCTCGTTCTTCGCCGCGGTCATCGGCTATGCCGTCACTGCGATGGCTAGCCGCAAACCCCTCGCAAGCTAAAAAAAGTGGCATTAAAAAACCCCGACTGGCATGGCCATGTCGGGGTTTTTTATTGTTGCGCTATAACCGGGTCAAGGCTCAGTGCGAGACGCGGCTGGTACCGTCGACGGTCATGATGCGAACACGGTCGCCAACCCGGAAAATCTCGTTTTCCTGAACGGCCTGCACATAGGCACGCATGCTGCCGTCATCTTCACGCACGGTGATTTCAACACCCTGGGTGCGAGTGATGCCTTCCTCGGCGGCAGAACCTGCCAGGCCACCGGCCACTGCACCAATTACGGCCGCAACGATGCTGCCGCGGCCACCACCGACTGCACTGCCGGCAACGCCACCGACAATGGCGCCAGCGCCACCGCCGATTGGGGTCTTGGTGCCTTCGATCTTGACCGGACGGAGGGATTCGATGGTACCCATACGCACTGTCTGCACGCGACGGGCCTCATCACGGGAGTAGCTATCGCCGGTCAGGCTCGAGGCACAGCCCCCCAGCAACAGCGACATGGTGGTAAAGGTCGCCACCAGCAAAGCGGATTTACGCATAGGTAAAATCTCCAAAAGTCATCGGTGTCCATTAGACGCTGCGCGTTGACGGCTGTCACGACGCAGACGCAATAAAATTGTTTTCATTCAGCCTGGGTACAGCCTGCATGGACTGTATCGTGGGGCCTTTCAAGTGAGACCAAGGATAGCCATGGATTACTTCATCGTCGTGGTGACAACTGTCGCAGGGCTGTACTTCCATGGGTGGCTGTATGTGCGCATGCGCCGCTGGATGGACCGCGACCTGGCGCTATCGCTGGCCGGGAAGGATGCGCAGAAGCGTGACTACATGTTGCAGCGGCTGGAGCAGGCACGCAGAGAGAAGGTCAAGCGCAAGGCGCTGGCGAGTTGGTTGGCACGTGAGGCCGAGGCTTATCCCGGCGTAGCGGAATAAACACCTGGGGCCGCAAGCGGCCCCAGGGTTTTCAAGGCGCCAGCCGCTCTCGCAGCCATTGCCCATCGACCAGGCGGTAATTCAACCGGTCATGCAGGCGGCTCGCCCGCCCCTGCCAGAACTCGATACGCTCAGGCAACAGACGGTACCCTCCCCAGTGCTCGGGGCAATGCGGCTGATTGTCACAGAACCGCGCCTCGGTCGCCTTTACCAGCGCTTCCAACGCTTCGCGGCCGGTTATTACCTGGCTTTGCGGCGAGGCCCAAGCCCCCAGGCGGCTGCCCAGCGGTCGCACCTGGTAGTAGTCGTCCGACTCCTTGGCCGTGACCTTTTCCACACGCCCTTCGATACGTACCTGGCGCTCCAGCGCCGGCCAGAAGAACGTCATGGCGGCGAAAGGGTTGGCCTGCAGTTGCTGGCCCTTGGCACTTTCGTAGTTGGTGAAGAAGGTAAAACCACGGTCATCGAGCCCCTTGAGCAGCAAGACGCGGCAATGGGGCCGGCCCTCGCCATCGACCGTGGCGAGGGTCAAGGCGTTGGCCTCGACCGGGGGTTGTTCAGTCTTCACCGCATCGGCGAACCACTGGTGGAACAAAGCGAACGGCTCCCCCGGGGCCTGGGCTTCTGCCAGGCCATCACGGGTGTAGTCGCGGCGCATATCGGCCAGGGTTTGAGTCATGGCTGCGTTTCCTTGACGATCAGTTGGTCTTCGCAGGGCTGTTGGCGGCTACTTTCTTGTCGGTGGTCGCCTTCTTGGCAGCGGGCTTGGCCGGCGCGGCTTTGCTTTTTGCAGCCGTCTTGGCGGGTGCCTTGGCCTTGGCGACAGGCTTTTTCGCGGCCGGTTTGGCAGCGGCCTTGGCAGCCGGTTTGGTGCTGACGGCCTTGGCGGCAGGTGCCTTGGCATCTTGCACTGCGACCATCGACGCTGGGGTCGGTGCCGGCGCGGCCTGTTGGTACTTGGCCAGCAGCGCGAGCATGGTGTTCTGTGGCGTCAGCAGCAATTCCACACGGCGGTTCAGTGCACGGCCTTCGGCGCTGTCGTTGGCGGCGCGCGGCATGACCGACCCCATCCCCTTCAGGCTCAGGCGATCACGTTGCAGGCCGCTGAGGCGGAAAATCGCCGACACCGAGGCGGCGCGCTCCAGGCTGAGTTTCTGGTTAGCCGCTGCAACACCGCTGCTGTCGGCATGGCCCAGCACCAACACGGCGGTCTTGGAATCGCCCTCGACGGTCTTGGCCACACGGGTGATCGGGCCCAGGGTCATCGGCAGCAGCATGTTCGGGCGATCAGGGTTGTAGGAGCTGTCCACCGGAATGGTCACCGCCAGCACGTTGTCACGGCGCTCCAGTTCCAGCTTGCTGTCCTTGATGGCTTCACGCAGCTTGGGCTCGTATTCGTCCAACCAGGCTTGGGTGGCTTTCTGGTCGATCTTCGGTACAACAGGCCCTTTGGCCGTGTCGTCGCCGCCAAACGGCCACCACCAGCGGCTTGCGCTTTCGGACTTGGCATCGGCCTTGGCGACCTTTTCGGTGACGGCTTGCTTCACTTCCTGCTCGGCAACCTGGTCCGACCCAAAAGGCCACCAGTTGAAACCACTGTCCTTCGCGGCGTCCGGGGAGTGGCTGGCGCAGCCGGTGACGGCGGTCAGGCACAGGGCGAGTGCTAAGGTTTTATGTGAAGACATCAGCGATACACCATGAAATAGAAGGAAATTTTGCCAACGCACTTAACGCGTAGACATTGAGGATAGTCAAAGGGGTCAGCCAATACCCGCATTACCCGATCAAAGGCAACTGGCAAGGACGCGGACCAACTTCTGGGCTCTTGGGTCCATGAGCACATACGGGCCAAGGGTATTGACCACAAAACCGAATGCCACATCGTGCTCCGGGTCGGCGAAACCTACCGAGCCGCCCGCGCCGGGATGCCCGAACGCACGGGCACCGAGGCCAAAGGTGGCATTGGCCACCTCGGGCTGGTCAAGCATGCAGCCCAGGCCGAAACGGGTCTGGGTCAGCAAGGTGCGATCCTGGCCGATACTGTGCTCGCGGGTGAGTTCGTCGAGCAGCTCGGACTCGAGCAGGCTGCCATCGAGCAGCCCGGCATAGAAGCCTGCCAGGCTGCGGGCATTACCGTGGCCATTGGCCGCCGGTTGCTGCATGCGCCGCCACTCGGGCTTGTTGGTACTGGTGAGAATCGCTGGCGGGTTGGTGAACGCACGGGTCGACAGCGCCTCGGGCTCACGCATGGTCACCTGCAGCAAGCGCTGGGCCGCGGCATCGCCGGGGTTACCTTTGCCGCGTGCGATATGCGCCACGCGGTAAAACGCTTCATCCGCCAGGCCGACATGGAAGTCCAGCCCCAATGGCCGGGCCGTACGGGCCACGATCGAATCGCCGGGGCCACGGCCGTCTGCACGGCGGATCAGCTCCCCGATCAGCCAGCCATAAGTGATGGCGGCGTAGCCGTGTTCGGTGCCAGGCGCCCACCACGGGGTTTCGGCGGCCAAGGCATCGACCATCGCCTGCCAGTCATACAACGCCTCGGCAGGCAGCAACTCACGGATGGCCGGCAGGCCAGCGCGATGGCTGAGCAACTGGCGCAGGGTGATGGACTGCTTGCCGGCCTGAGCGAATTCGGGCCAGTAACGCGCGACAGGAACATCCAGCGCCAATTTGCCCTCGCCTACCAGTTGCAAGGCGGTGACGGCGGTGAATGTCTTGGTGCAGGAGAACAGGTTGGCGATGGTGTCGCTGTGCCAGGCCTGCTGCCCGTCCTTGTCGCTGCTGCCCGCCCACAGGTCGATCACGGTCTCGCCGCCCACCTGGATGCACAGCGCCGCGCCACGCTCCTGGGGATCATCGAACAACTCGGCGAAGGCTTCACGCACCGCCTCGAACTTCAGCTCATAGTGACCCTGGATCTGCACCCACTGTTCTCCGTACGACCTTCTGAAAATGGCGTGCATTGTTTCAGTAGTTGGCGGTTTTGCAAACTGGCTTAGGCTGGGTGGTCGCAGGTAAAGGGGCCGTTTGACGGGCCCGATGGCTCACGGCTGCGGCTTGACCAACTGCGCGCGCAACTGACCAATGGCCTGCTGGTTGTTTTTACGCACCGCCTCGACGAACCCTGAGTAGGGCACATCGGTGATGGCCACCAGCCCCAGGTGCCCGTTCTCACCATCGAGCAGCCGCCCACTGGCCGGTTGGTCCAGGTACTGGAACCAATGCGCACCGACGATCATCGGCTGCGCCAACGCGGCCTTGAGGAAGTTGCCATAGGCCGGCCCACGGTCTTCTTCACGCGCCACCTCCAACGGCCCCGGCCAGAACGGCCCACGGTCGCGGGAGCCGAACTGGAACTCGGACACCAGCACCGGCTTGTCCAGCTCGGCAAGGCGGGCGAAGTCGTAACCGTCCTCAGGCTTGAGGGTATAGAAGTTGAAACTCAGCACGTCGCAGAACTCCGCGCAGGCCTTCACCGCTTCTGGCGTGCTCACCGCATAGCGGCCGCCGAGCAGCAGGTGATTGGGCGCGTGCCACTTCAACGAATCGGCGATGGTCTTGAAATAGGTCTCGGCGAACACCTGCTGGAAGTACTGGTAATCCCGCTCGATTTCCGGGTGCTCCGGGTTGGGCAAGGGGGCCTCGAAACCGGGGTCTTCCATCAGCTCCCAGGCCGACAGTTCAATCCCCCAAGCCTTGGACAGGCCCTCCTGGTTGCGGTATTTGTCCCGCAGTTGCTTGAGGAAGGCACGCTTGGCGGGCACGTCGGTGGTCAGGCGCAGTGTGCCGTAGGCCAGCCCGTAGCGGGCCTTGGGGTCATTGCCCGGGGCGGCCCAGGCCAGCTCGTTGTCAGCGAAGTAGCCGATCAGCCACGGGTCATCACGGTGGTCCCGGGCGGCAATGGCGACCGCGCGCTCGGTGGCCATGGCGAACCGAGGGTCGAAGGGGTCGGGCATGCTGCCCCACCAGTCCATGCCCGTACTGATGCTGGCGTAGTCACCGACAATCGACAGCGGCAAGGTGTAGGGCATGCGCTTGGCCTGGCCCAACGCCGAATCGCTCCAGTTACCCAGGGTATTGAAACCCCAGGCTTGCAGGCGATCGAGCGCGTGCGTCTGCCAGCGCGAGGCATCCAGCACCAATGGCGGGCACTCTACTGCAGGCTGCCCCTCAACGCTGGGCGGGCAAGGTTTGCCATAGGTGCGCTGGATATTGGCGGCATAGAAGTCGAACCATCGCCCCTGCTTGAAGTTGCGCCCTTGCGACGAGGCATTGCCGTCGTCGTTGTTACCCTTGCCATAGAACGCCGTCAGCGGATCATTATCGCCGGGCAGCGCCTTGAACATGCCGTCACGGCCTTCGACGTAGGTGCGCCCGCCATCCGCGGCTACGGCGTTGACACCCAGCGAGTAGAACGGGTGGCCATCCGGCGTTACCAGGTACCAGCGCCCATCACGCTTCTCGGTTCGGAAAAAGCCCTTGGCCTCGAACGCCGCCCCGTCCAGCAGCCCGCCATAGGTGTCCAGGGGCTGCTTGCCAAGCTCTGCCAGCCAGCCCTTGAGTTGCTGCTGTTCGCGCACATCGGCAGCCTTGAGCTGCTCGTCGCTGCCGATTTTTTCAGGCCATTGGCCACGCGTGGACTGGCCATAAGCATCGATCAGCTCGTGGTAGGCAGCTTTGTAGGCCTGGTCGTCATCCTGAATACCCACCTTCTCGATCAGCAGGCTCTGCGCCACCTTGGGGTTGGGGATCGTCAGGCTGACAGAGGCCACTTGCTTAAGGTCTACAGCGCCCGCGCTACTGGTCAGCAGCAGGCGCTGGCCGGCATACGTCCACGGCATTGGCGGGCCAGCGCGCATACCCTGGCTCAACGGCGAGGTGGCCGTGAGCGGCACCATCACTGTCTGGGCCGGCCCGGCTGGCAGGTCGATGCGGCTGGTCAGCGTGCGGCCATCAGTGCCCAGCACGGTGACATCCACAGTCAGCGCCCAATCCATGGCGCTTTGCAGGCGCAAGGTCAGGAACTGCCCGGCCGACCAGTCCCAGGCACCGCTTTGCGGGCTCAGGCGCAGGGTCGGCCGCTCGACCGGGTTGAACACCACACGCCGCAGCACCTCCCCCCCGGCCGTTTGCTCTGCGTTGTACTGCGGCATGCCGGCATCTTCGGTCACCACGTTGACCACCGAGGCCGGGCGCACGAAGCTGAACAGCGTCTGCTGCCCGGCCAGCAAGGGCGAGCTGAACAACAGGGCGAATACGACAGGCAGGGTACGGCGGACCATAGGGCTGGGGCTCTCCTTCAGGGCCCTCGTGAGCCCAAGACTGAGTGATGGACAACAAGCCGGAGCAGTGTGCTCCGGCCGTCAGGAAATCTCCCGCCGGAAGGGCGGCAGCGCATTGAGAATAGCCTTGCCGTAGCGCTGGGTGACCAAGCGCCGATCGAGCAAGGTGATGACGCCGCGATCCTGCTCGGTCCGCAGCAACCGGCCACAGGCCTGGATCAGCCGCAACGAGGCATCCGGCACGGCAATTTCCATGAACGGGTTGCCGCCGCGGGCTTCGATCCACTCGGCCAGGGCCGCCTCGACCGGGTCGTCGGGCACGGCGAAGGGGATCTTGGCGATCACCACATGCTCGCAATAGGCACCGGGCAAATCGACACCTTCGGCAAAGCTGGCCAGGCCGAACAACACGCTGTGCTGGCCGTCATCGACCCGCGCCTTGTGCTTGTTCAAGGTCTCCTGCTTGGACAGGTTGCCCTGGATCAGCACCAGCTTGCGCCAGTCCCGGTCCAGGCCGTCGAACACATCCTGCATCTGCTTGCGCGACGAGAACAGCACCAGCGCACCGCGGGCATCGTCGAGCATGTTGGGTAATTCGCGGATGATGGCGGCGGTGTGCGCCGCCGCATCACGTGGGTCGGCGCCCAGGTCGGGCACCCGCAGCAGGCCGGCATCGCCATGCACGAACGGGCTGGGGACCACGCAGGTAACGGCATCACGCGGCAGGCCCGAACGCATGCGGTAGCGGTCGAACTTGCCCAGGGCAGTGAGCGTGGCCGAGGTCACCAGCGCGCCGTGGGCGACACTCCACAGGCTGCGACGGAGCATTTCGGCGGCGAGAATGGGGCTGGCGTTGACTTCGATGTCGAACAACGCTCCACTTTCGGCCAGGGTCAGCCAACGCGCCATGGGCGGGCTGTCTTCGGGGTCTTCGGCGGTGAAGGCCGTCCACAGCTCCCAGTTGCCCTGTGCGCGGGTCACCAGGCTGCCGAACAGCGGGTACCATTCTTCGGCCTGGTGGCTGGCGATACCGATATTGACTTCACCGTCCATGCCTTCCTTCAGCAGGTCGGCCAGGCGAGTGAACAGGTCGTTGAGACGGGCGAAGCCCTTTTTCAGTTCGATGCCCACCTCGCGGATCTGCTCCGGCACCACGCCCCCTTCGAAGCGATAGCGCGGGCGTTCACGGCCCTCGGTGTCTTCACTGGGGCGGAAGTCCGCGACCTGTTCGCACAGGGTGAACATGAACTGCTGCTGGGTGCGGATCTCACGTGCCAGCTCCGGCACCTGTTCGATCAGTTTGCCCAGGTCACCCGGCAACGGGTGCTGAGCCAGCAGCTTGGTGAGGTTCTTGGCGGTCTGCTCCAGCCAGTCGGCCGTGGAGCGCAGGCGCGAGTAATGCGCGAAGTGGCCAATGGCTTTGTCTGGCAGGTGGTGGCCTTCGTCGAACACGTACATGGTGTCGCGTGGGTCGGGCAACACCGCGCCGCCCCCCAGGGCCAGGTCAGCCAGGACCATGTCATGGTTGGTGACGATCACGTCGACCTTGCCCATGCCCTCGCGCGCTTTATAGAACACGCACTGCTGGAAGTTCGGGCAGTGGCGGCCAGTGCATTGGCTGTGATCGGTCGTCAGGCGTGCCCAGTCCTGGTCTTCCAGGGCTTCGGACCAGCTGTCGCGGTCGCCGTCCCAGCGGTTGCCCGCCAGTTTCTCGATCATGCTGTTGAACAGTTTCTGGCTGCGCTCGTCGACTTCGATGTGGAAGCCTTCTTCCTCGAACAACTGCGCGGTGGCCGATTGTGCGTGGCCTTCTTGCAGCAGCACATCGAGCTTGGACAGGCACAGGTAGCGGCCGCGCCCCTTGGCCAGGGCGAAGCTGAAATTCAGCCCGCTGCTGCGCATCAGGTCGGGCAGGTCCTTGAAGACGATCTGCTCTTGCAGGGCGACGGTCGCGGTGGCGATGACCAGGCGCTTGCCGGCAGCCTTGGCGGCCGGGATCGCGGCCAGCGCATAGGCGACCGTCTTGCCGGTACCGGTACCCGCCTCGACGGCGACAACGGCAGGCTCGCCGGCACGGCGGCCTTCATCGTCGCAGGCGATGTCGCCGAGCACCTTGGCCACTTCGGCGATCATCAGGCGCTGGCCGTAGCGCGGCTTGAGGCTCTTGGCTTCGAGAAAACGCGAGTAGGCGCCCTGGATGGTGGCTTTGAGTTCGTTGCTGATCATGGTCTGCAGGCGCCCGGAGGGCTGGATATATTTTCAGTGTTTCGCATGGGCGGCTATCATACCCCGCTATTGCCCTTTATGCCGCATGGAGATCCGGATGCTTGCCTTTGCCCTCCCCTACACACTGCATGTCCTGGCCGCGCTGGTCTGGGTCGGCGGCATGTTCTTCGCCTGGCTGGTGCTGCGCCCGGCAACGGTTGCAGCCCTCGACGGGCCTGCGCGCCTGCGGTTGTGGGTGGAAGTTTTCCGACGCTTCTTCAGATGGGTCTGGTTGGCTGTCGCGATTTTGGCGATCAGTGGTATCGGCATGTTGCACATGCGCTTCACAGGCTTCGAGACCGCGCCCAAGTACGTGCATGTGATGATCGGTGGCGGCATTGCCATGTTCGCCCTGTTCATGCGCATCCAGGCCTTGCTGCTGCCAGAGCTGAAAACAGCCGTGCAGGCCGAGGACTGGGCGGCGGGGGCCGCGGTACTGGGCAGGATTCGACGGATGGTCGGCATCAACCTGCTGCTGGGCATCGCGGTGGTGGCAGTGGCCAGCTCGCGGTGGGTGCTGTAGGCGACGCGCCCCCTGGGCCGCGCCGCCCGCGCGGGTCAAAGGCGCTGCAGGATCAATTCACCCGAGGCACCGGCCAGGCCTGGCTGGCCCGGTTGCCCCGGCCGCCCGCTGGCACCGGCATCGGTGCGATAGACCAAACACCCCTTACTCACCCCGCCTTTGCCTGCCTTGCCCGCTGTGCCGGCCTGGCCCGGGGCACCGCCATCCAGGCGCACCACAATGCGCGATTGAGCAAAGCCTTGCGGCACACTCAGGCGAATTCGCCCACCCGCCGCACCGTCATGCCCGTTGCCGCCATCATCGCCATTGGCGCCGCGGCTGGCTTGGCCCCAGGTGCAGCCCCCGGCTTGGCCGTTGGCACCATCGAGGCCTGCATAACCCGGCGCGCCGGCACCGCCTCGGGCATCGATCGACAGTTGCTCGGCCTCTAATTCATCCAGCTTCAAGTCCAGGCTTCGCCCGGAACGGGCCGCACGCTGGTAGGTGCCTGGCGCACCCGGGGCACTGATCTGGCTGCCCTCACCCAGCCGGGCACTGCGTGCTTCAATGCGCAGCGGGTGGTCAGCGGGGGCAATAGCGATACGCGCCTCACGCCCCAGTTGCAGGTGATCGACCTTCAACTCGGTGAGCGTGGCAGGCAATAGCAACGTCGCCGAGTCGGCCACGCGCAGGGACTCAAGGTGCACGCTGGCCGACTTGTCGGGCAAGCGCAGCATGGAATTGGAAGCCACTTCAAGGCTTTCGGCCTGGGCCAAGGGCGCGGCCAACACCGCCAGCAACATCAGATTACGCATTGCGCGGCGCCTCCTGCGCACGAGGAATGGACATGACATGGAAGATCCCCGTCAGCAGGATCTGCAAGCGGTCGAACCAACGGTGGCTGCGCCCACGCAGGCTGGCGTTGAAGAACAACACCTCGAGCACATGCAGGCTCAGCAAGACAATGCCTGCCGCGTTGATCAGAAGATTGAATGGCAAGGGTTGCGGCATCAACAGATTGAACAACGCCACGCCCCAGAAGATAACGGTCAGGACCTTGCCCAGGCCCAGGATGAACTTCATAGCCCCGCCCCTCTACATTTATTGTTATGTCGAAGCGGCCCGTTCGAGCGAGCCGTGCGACCAACAGTACCTGTAATGCCAAGGCGTGCGCCAGAGGCCCTGCAGTGACGCTTGTCGGATCGAACTGCCCAGCAGCCTGCGCCCGCGCCACTGCTCCAGGCGCGGACGCTGGTGCTGGCCGTCACCGCTGGATCTTGATCTCGGTGCGACGGTTCATGGCGCGCCCATCGGCCGTGGCGTTGTCAGCCACTGGCTGGGTTTCACCGGCACCCACTATCGAGACGAAGCTGCTGCGCGGCACACCGCTCTCGACCAGGTAATCGGTCACCGAATGGGCACGGCGCTCGGACAGTTTCTGGTTATAGGTGTCAGAGCCCACGCTGTCGGTATGGCCGCTGACACTCAGGCGGGCACTCGGTGCTTCCTGTTTGAGGCGGGTGGCAATGGTGTTCAGCCGCTCTTTATCCTTGGCGGTCAGACGCGCAGAGTCGAACTCGAAGTGCACATCGCGGATGACGATGACCTCTTCCTTCTGCACCACGACTTCCTCGACCACCGCGACCGGTTCTGGCGGGCAGCCATTGGCATCGACCTGCACACCGCGTGGGGTGCCGGGGCACTTGTCACGGCTGTCCGGCACGCCGTCACCATCCTCGTCGCCATCGCCATGGGCCCAGCAATAGCCCGCCGCCAGGCCACCGCCCAGCAACGCGCCCCAGCCAGCCCAGCTGGAACTCTCGATGGCACCCAAGGCGGCGCCGCCTACGCCCCCGACGGCAGCACACTTCGGCCAGTCGGTTTTTTGCAAACCTGCACAACCAGTCAACACACTGGTGAGCAGTACCAGGGGTATCGCTGTGCGTACTATGCTCATTTTCGTTGCTTCTCCTAGGGGAATCGGCATAAGGCCGATCTCTGGGAGTAAAGACCGCGCAATCCATCCCTGCCAGCAATAAGCCACGACGCGGTCACATGCCGCTTTGCCCAGGCGCTGCGGCCCGTTAGTCTTGGATGACTTGAACGAGGATTGGCAATGACCGACGGTTTTTCCCAGCGCACGCCCCAGCAGGCCTTGGCGGCCCTGCTCGAGCGTTTTACCCCTCAACGCCTGTTGCTGGTAGGCACGCGCTTCCCCGCACTGGACGCCTTTGCCGAGGCACACCCGCAGGTGGCCATCGCAACGACTGCACCCGGCCCATTGCCGGCAGACCTTGCCGGTCAACGCTTCGACTTGGCGGTGCTGGTGGACTGCCTGGAGCACCTGCCCAAGCGTACCGGCCTGGAATTGCTGGGCGGCATTCGTAACCTTAATGCCAGCCGGGTTGCGGTGCTGGCCGACCTCTCGGCCTGCGGTTGGCAAGACACCGACTTTTTCGCCCTGGCCTTGTCTGCCAGCGAAAAATTCCGTCGTGAAGGGCAGGTGTTGAGCCTCTTCACCTATGATCTACATGACTACAAGCAAGTCCCGGACTGGCTCAATGCGCGATTCTGGGCCAACCCTGAAAATTTTGGAAAGTACTGGTGGTGATGATGAGTGTCTCGGTCTGCCCTTGCGGCAGTGGCAACCTGCTCGACGCCTGCTGCGGGCACTACCATGCCGGAACCCCGGCGCCGGATGCCCAGACGCTGATGCGCTCGCGCTACAGCGCTTACGTGCTGGGCCTGATCGACTACCTGGTGAGCACCACCCTGCCGGCTCAACAAGCGGCGCTGGACCGCGCCGCCATGGCCAGCTGGAGCGCCCAGAGCACCTGGTTGGGGCTGGAGGTGGAAAGCGCCGAGGTGCTGGGCGGCCAACCCGAGCACGGTTTTGTCACCTTCACCGCGCGCTGGCACGATGTGGACGGCGATCACCAGCACCGCGAGCGCTCGGCGTTCGTCCAGCATGAGGGGCGCTGGTACTTCATCGACCCCACGGTCGGGCTGAAGGCCGGGCGCAACGACCCTTGCCCCTGCGCCAGCGGTCAGAAGTTCAAGAAATGCTGCGCCAGTTACGTGGCCAGCTGAGCATGATCGCCCAGGCCCGCGTACTGCTGCTCGGCGCCCTGCTGGCACTGCTGGCGGGCTGCGCCAGCTGGGGCGGCGACGACTGGCGCGAACCTGAGGTGCACCTGGTCAGGGTCGAAACGGTCAAGGCCAGGCTGCTTGAGCAGGAGTTCGTGCTGCACCTGCGCGTCGACAACCCGAATGACAGCCGCTTGTTCATCCGCAGCCTGGCGTATTCGATACGGCTCAACGACCTGCTGCTGGTGCAGGATGAGACCAGTGTGTGGCGCAGCGTCGGCGGCCATGCCCGGCGCACCTTCAAGATCACCGCGCGGACCAACCTGTGGCAGCACCTCAAGCCGCTGGCCAAGCTGCTTAAAAGTGAGCAACCGCTGCATTACACCTTGCAGGGCGAGCTGGCCACCGGGTTGCTGTTCCACCGGGACCTGCACTTGTCGCGCAGTGGTGAGATAATCCCCGGTGATTTCATACCGGAGTAACTTTGCAATGACCCAGCAACCTCATGTTCATGGCCCTGACTGCAACCACGATCATGATCACCACCACGATCACGACCATGGCCATGTGCACGGCCCGCACTGCAACCACGGCCATCAGGAACCTGTTCGTAACGCCCTGAAGGACGTTGGCCGCAACGATCCTTGCCCTTGCGGCAGCGAGAAGAAGTTCAAGAAGTGCCACGGCGCTTGATCGGCACGTTGTACTGAGGGCCTGGGTGTAGGGGTTGAGTGATGTGGTGTTCTCAAGATCGAGCGCCGCCCGCGCGGCGCATCGCGAGCAACGCTCGCTCCTACGTTTGTTTCCGGCCAGTAAAGCCTGTGAGAGAGGCGCGCGACCGCCTTGTTTGTTCGACTCGATATCGTGTCAGGCGCCAAGGGGCCGCGCGCCAATGCCACAGGAAAAATTGGCCCGAAATAAACGTAGGAGCGAGCGTTGCTCGCGATGCGCCGCGCGGGCGGCGCTCGATCTCGAGAACACCACATCACTTAAGCCCTACACCTGCGCGCCCCTCCCACATACCATTCGTAAATAAACCGCCTCAGCACCTTGCACCGCGCCTGCGTGCTCACTACCTTAGCGCCTTCCAAACCCCCGCCACGCCTTGCAGGAGCCTTGTCATGGCCGCCCCCGCCTTTCCTCCCTTCCGCCCGCGGTTCACGACCGCTGCCACGCTGCTCGGCATGCTCGGACTCGCCGGTTGCCAGATGGGCGGCTACCAGGACAGCGTGCCACCGACCACCGGCGTACAGCCGCTCAAAGGCCTGGCACAAAACGTCTCGGTACGGCGCAATGCCATGGGCGCGCCGTTGATCGAGAGCGGCAACTTCCATGACGCGCTGTTCAGCCTCGGTTACGTACACGCCGGGGATCGCATCGAGCAGATGGTCGCCATGCGCCTGCTCGCCCAAGGCCGCCTCGCCGAACTTGCCGGCAGCGATGCCCTCGACATCGACCGCCTGATGCGCGCCGCCAACCTCAAGCAAAGCGCCGCCCAGCAATACGCCGACGCCTCGCCACGGCTCAAGCGCTTCTTCGAGGTCTACGCCCGCGGCGTCAACGCCTACCTGTTCCGCTACCGCGACAAGCTGCCCGCCAGCCTGGCCAGCAGCGGCCATCGCCCTGAGTACTGGAAGCCAGAAGACTCGGCGCTGATCTTCAGCCTGTACGCCTTCAGCCAATCGGTGAACCTGCAAGAAGAACTCAGTGCCCTGACCCTGGCGCAGAAGGTCGGCAGCGACAAGCTGGCCTGGCTGTTGCCCGGCGCACCGGACGAACCGTTGGCCGACAGCGAAGTGGACAAGCTCAAGGGCCTCAACCTCGCCAGCCAGCTACCCGGCTTGCCCGCCCTGGCGGCAGCCAGCCAAAAGCTCGCCGACCTCGACCTGCTCGGCAGCCCAGGCTCGGCCAACCTGGCCTTGGCAGGCCAACGCAGCCGCAGCGGCAAGAGCCTGCTGGCCAGCGACAGCCAGGCCGCCTGGGCGCTAAGCCCGGTGCAGATCCACACGGGCAAGTACCAGGTCGCCGGCCTGTCGCTGCCGGGCCTGCCGATCGTGCTGGCCGGCTACAACGGTAAGATCGCCTGGAGCAGCAGCGCCGTGATGGCCGACAACCAGGACCTGTACCTGGAGCAACTGCGCCGCCAAGGCAACCAACTGAGCTACCTGGCCGACGGCAAATGGCTGCCTGCACGGGCACGCAGCGAAACCTTCTTCGTGCGTGGCCAACGCCCGCTGCGCGAGGTCATGTACGACACGCGCCACGGCACCCTGCTTGCCCAGCCGGCAAGCGCCAGCCTGGGCCTGGCCCTGAACCTGCCTCAATTCAAGGGCGACCGCAGCCTCGACGCGCTGTTCGACCTGACCCGCGCCAAGACCGTCGAACGGGCATTCGACAGCACCCGCGAAGTCGCCGCCGCGGCGCTCAACTTCGTCTTCGCCGAGCCAGAGCACATCGGCTGGCAAGTCAGCGGGCGCTACCCTAACCGCCGCGAAGGCCAGGGCCTGCTACCTTCGCCCGGCTGGGACGGCCGTTACGACTGGGACGGTTACGCTGACCCGATGCTGCACCCTTACGATCAGGACCCGCCGGCTGGCTGGATCGGCCACGCCAACCAGCGCAGCCTGCCGCGCGGCTACGGCATGCAGTTGTCCAACACCTGGTACTACCCCGAGCGCGCCGAGCGCCTGGCCCAGTTGGCAGGCAACGGCCGTCACGACAGCCGCAGCCTGATGGCCCTGCAAAACGATCAAGTCACCCTGCTGGCCGACAAGCTCAAGCAGATGTTCGACGCACCGGGCATGGCTCAACCGCTCAAGCAAGCCATCGATGCTCTGCCACCTGCACAGCGTGACAAGGCCCGCGACGCCTTGGCCCGGCTCAAGGCATTCGATGGCCGGCTGAGCCCTGTGTCGGCAGATGCCGCGCTGTACGAGCTGTTCCTTCAGGCCTTCGCCCGCGAAACCTTCCTCGACGACCTCGGGCCAGAATCCAGCCCTGCCTGGCAGTCGTTCGTCAGCAACGCGCGGCTCTCCTACTCGGCACAGGCCGACCACCTGCTGGGCCGCGAAGACAGCCCGTTCTGGGATGACCGCAGCACCCCGCACAAAGAAGACAAGCCGGTGATTCTCGCCCGCAGCCTGGCCGCTGCGGTGGATGCCGGCACTGCGCAACTCGGCGCCGACCGCCGCGCTTGGCAGTGGGGCAAGCTGCACCAGTACCGCTGGCCGGCACCGGCCTACCATGGCCTGGGTGATGCCCTCAGCCGTTCACCGCTGGCTGCCGGCGGCGACTTCAGTACCCTGGCCCTCACCCCCTACGCCTGGGGCAGTGACTTCGACACCCGCCTGCCAGCATCGGCACGCATGGTCGTCGATTTCGGCCAGGCCGAACCGTTGCAGGTGCTGACCAGCAGCGGCCAGTCCGGCAACGCGGCAAGCCCGCACTACAGCGACGGGTTGGATGCCTGGTTCAAGGGGCGCTTCATGAGCCTGCCGCTGCAACCGCAGAACTTTGGGCGGGCCTATGGGAGCCAGCGGCTGACCTTGGTACCGGGTCGGTAAAGGGGATGGTGTGATGCCGTGAGTGCATGACGCCTCCCTTGTAGCGCCTGTGAGATCGAGCGCCGCCCGCGCGGCGCTTCGCAGCACAAGGCTGCTCCTACATCTGTTTCGGGCCAATTATTCCTGAGACGAGGGCACGCGACCTTCTTGGCGTAAACGTAAAAATGTAGGAGCAGCCTTGTGCTGCGAAGCGCCGCGCGGGCGGCGCTCGAATTCACAGGCGCCACAAGCCCCACGACGAACTCACTCGAACTTCCCATCGCCCACCGCGCTCCTAACTGGTAACCCACCACCGGCGCCCGTGCCATGGACCTCGTTATCGCCCGCCCCGAAGGCCTGTACTGCCCGCCCGGTGATTTCTACATCGACCCCTGGCGGCCGGTGGACCGTGCCATCATCACCCACGGCCACGGCGACCACGCCCGCACTGGCAATAACCATTACCTGACCGCCGCACCCGGCGCAGGCATCCTGCGCAGCCGACTGGGCCAGGACATCAACCTGCAAACCTTGGCCTACGGCGAGCGCATCCTCCACCACGGTGTCACCCTGAGCTTGCATCCCGCCGGCCATGTACTGGGCTCGGCGCAAGTACGCCTGGAATACCAGGGCCAGGTTTGGGTCGCTTCGGGCGACTACAAAGTCGAACCCGACGGCACCTGCGCCCCCTTCGAGCCAGTGCGTTGCCACACCTTCATCACCGAGTCGACCTTCGGCCTGCCTATCTACCGCTGGCCCCGCCAGCCTGAAGTGTTCGCCGGTATCAACGCCTGGTGGCGCGCCAATTGCGCACAGGGCAAGGCCAGCGTGCTGTTCTGCTACGCCTTCGGCAAAGCGCAGCGCATTCTCCACGGGCTGGACGCGAGCATCGGGCCGATTCTGGTACACGGCGCGGTCGAGCCATTGAACCGGGTGTACCGCGAAGCGGGCGTGCACCTGCCGGAAACCCGCTATGCCGGCGACATCCCGCGCAACGACCCATTAATGCGCCAAGCCTTGGTCCTGGCCCCGCCCTCTGCCGGGGGCAGTAGCTGGATGCGGCGCTTCGGCGATTACAGCGATGCCTTCGCCAGCGGCTGGATGCTGTTGCGCGGCACACGCCGGCGGCGTGGCGTCGACCGCGGCTTCGTGCTGTCGGACCACGCCGACTGGCCGGGCCTGCTGTGGGCCATTGGCCAGACCGGCGCTGAGCGCGTGATGGTCACCCATGGCTCGGTTAACGTGCTGGTGCGCTACTTGAACGAACAGGGCCTGGATGCTCGCGCCTTCGCCACCGAATACGGCGACGAAGACGAGCCAGCGCCCTCGGAGCCCGAGGCATGAAAGCCTTCGCCGCACTGTACCTGCGCCTGGACGCGACCACCTCCAGCAACGCCAAGCTCGACGCCTTGCGCGACTACTTTGCCCAGGCGCCTGCCGAGGATGCGGCCTGGGCCGTGTACTTCCTCGCCGGCGGCCGGCCGCGGCAACTGGTGCCAACCCGTGTGCTGCGCGAACTGGCGACTGAGCTGGCAGAACTGCCTGAATGGCTGTTCGAAGAGAGCTATCAAGCCGTGGGCGACCTGGCCGAAACGATCTCGTTGCTGCTGCCCGAGAACAGCCATGGCAGCGACGAGGGGTTGGCCCACTGGGTCGAGACACACCTGCTGCCCCTTCGCGGCCTGCCGCCCGACGTGATCCGCCAGCGCCTGCCGCCGCTCTGGGCGCAGCTCGACCGGCCAAGCCTGATGCTGTGCCTGAAGCTGATCACCGGCAGCTTTCGCGTCGGCGTGTCCAAGCTATTGGTCACCCGCGCCCTGGCGCAACTGGCCGGCCTGGACGCCAAGCGCGTGGCCCAGCGCCTGGTCGGCTACACCGACATCAGCCACCGCCCTACCGCCGCCGGCTACCAGCAGTTGATCGCTGCCGAGTCGGCGGATGAACACCGCCAGCGTGGCGGTCAGCCCTATCCTTTTTTTCTGGCCCACCCGCTGCAGGCGCCCGTCGAGCAGTTTGACGCGCAACTCGGCCCGCCGAGCGACTGGCAGATCGAATGGAAGTGGGATGGCATCCGCGCACAGGTGGTCAAGCGCGACGGCCAGCTGTGGGTCTGGTCGCGTGGCGAAGAGCTCGTCACCGATCGCTTCCCCGAACTGCACAGCCTGGCGCAAACACTGCCGGATGGTGTTGTGCTCGATGGCGAGATCTTGGTGTGGAAACCAGGGGCAACGGACGATGCCCTGGCCGTGCAACCCTTCGCACTGTTGCAGCAACGCCTGGGCCGCAAGACCCTGGGCAAGAAGCTGCTGGCCGACGCGCCCGTGGTGCTGCAGGCCTATGACCTGCTGGAATGGCAGGGCGAGGATTGGCGCAACCAGGCGCAGCACGTACGTCGTCAGCAGTTACAACGCCTGGTGGCAGATTACCCGCTAGCGCCTGTGCTGCTGTCGCCCTTGCTCGAAGGGCAAACCTGGGCCGAGCTGGCCGAACAGCGCGAGCAGTCGCGCAGCCTGGGCGTGGAAGGCCTGATGCTCAAGCAGCGCGAGGCCTTGTATGGCGTCGGTCGCACCAAAGACATGGGCACCTGGTGGAAGTGGAAAATCGACCCGTTCAGCGTCGATGCCGTGTTGATCTACGCCCAGCGTGGCCACGGCCGCCGCGCCAGCCTCTACAGCGACTACACCTTCGCCGTCTGGGACGCGCCGCCCGGCACGGCCGGGCGAGCATTGGTGCCCTTTGCCAAGGCGTATTCAGGGCTGAGCGACGAAGAGATGCGCAAGGTTGACGCGATCATCCGCAAAACCACAGTGGAAACGTTCGGCCCGGTGCGCAGCGTGACCCCAACCTTGGTGTTCGAACTGGGTTTCGAAGGCATTGCCATGTCCAAACGCCATAAAAGCGGCATCGCCGTGCGCTTTCCACGCATGCTGCGCTGGCGCCTGGACAAACCGGTCGAAGAAGCCGACGACCTCGCGACACTGCAGGCACTGCTGATCTGACAGTGCCTAATTCGCACAGGCGCAGACGCAAAAATTATGCTTCTATCTGTGTGCCGACCCGTGTCGCAGACCGTATTCGCCACGTAGCCAGGACTACCATGCACCATTCGACCCACGACCTGCTTTCTCCCGTACCGGGCATTTCACGCCAACTGCACAGCTTTCACTTTGGCCCACGCGGTGGCGGCAAGGTGTACATCCAGGCCTCGCTGCATGCCGACGAACTGCCCGGCATGCTGGTGGCCTGGCACCTCAAGCGCAGGCTGGCCGAGCTGGAACAACAGGGCCGTTTGCAGCGGGAAATCATCCTGGTGCCGGTGGCCAACCCGGTCGGTCTCGAGCAGGTGCTGCTGGACGCCCCGTTGGGGCGCTTCGAACTGCAGAGTGGCGAGAATTTCAATCGCAACTTCGTCGATCTGTCCGACTCCATCGGCGATCAGGTCGAAGAACACCTGACCCAGGACGCCGCACACAACGTCGCCTTGATCCGTGAATACCTGCGCCGCGGGCTAGACGCCCACCCCGCACGCACCCCACTCCAGGCCCAACGCCTGATCTTGCAACGCCTGGCCTGCGACGCCGACCTGATACTCGACCTGCACTGCGACTTCGAAGCCGTCGAGCACCTGTACACGACGCCCGATGCCTGGCCACAGATCGAGCCACTGGCCCGCTACCTGGGCGCCCAGGCGAGCCTGCTGGCCACCGATTCAGGCGGGCAATCGTTCGATGAATGCTTCAGCCTGGTCTGGTGGCAGTTGCAGCAACGCTTTGGCAAGCGCTTCCCGATTCCGCTGGGCTGTTGCTCGGTCACTGTCGAATTGCGCGGCCAGGCGGACGTGAGCCATGACCTGGCCGGCAAGGACTGCCAGGCAATCCTCGACTTCCTGACCCACAACGGCGTCATAGAAGGCACCTGCGCCCCCCTTCCTCCACTGCCCCGCGCGGCCACGCCCCTGGCGGCCGTAGAGCCCGTGTCGACGCCGCTTGGCGGTTTGCTGGTGTACCACGCGCGCCCAGGCCAGCACCTGCAAGCCGACCAGTTGATCGCCGAAGTCATCGACCCGCTCAACGACCGAGTGACTGCGGTGCGCAACAGCCAACCCGGCCTGCTGTACGCCCGTAGCGTGCGCCGCATGGCGACGGCAGGCATGGTCATCGCCCATGTGGCGGGCGAGCAGGTGTGCCGCAGCGGCTACCTGCTGGGGAATTGATCCGGTAAAACCAATGCCCCTGGCGGGCGGTCAGTAGAAGCACAGCCTTCGAAGGATCACCCGCCCCATGGCCGCCTCCACCGACCTCGCCAACGCCTGGTTCGCCCTGCGCGGCTGGAAACCCTTCGCCTTTCAGCGCCGTGTCTGGGCGGCCGTCGAACGCGGCGAGTCCGGGCTGTTGCACGCCAGTACCGGCGCCGGCAAAACCTACGCCGTCTGGCTGGCGGCCCTGCGCGCGTTCGCCGTTGCCAGCTCAGCCCGCCAGCCGGCCCCCTTGCAGGTGCTGTGGGTGACGCCCATGCGCGCCTTGGCCGCCGACACCGCGCGTGCCTTGCAAGCGCCGCTCGATGAGCTGGGCCTGAACTGGAGCGTGGGCGTGCGCAGCGGCGACACTGGCAGCGCCGAACGCGCGCGACAAGCCCGGCGCCTGCCCAGCGTGTTAATTACTACCCCCGAGAGCCTGACCCTGCTGCTGACCCGGGCACAGGCCCATGACGACTTCGCCAACCTGCGCCTGGTGGTGGTGGATGAATGGCATGAGCTGCTGGGCAACAAGCGTGGCGTGCAATTGCAACTGGCCCTGGCACGCCTGCGCCACTGGCACCCGCCGCTGCTGACCTGGGGCCTCTCGGCCACCCTCGGCAACCTGCAGCACGCACGCGACGTGCTGTTGCCAGGCGATGGGTTGCTGGTGCAAGGCCGGCAAGACAAGCAACTGCAGGTCGATACCCTGCTGCCCGATGCGATCGAGCGTTTCCCCTGGGCAGGGCACATGGGCTTGAAGATGCTCGATCAGGTCAGCCGGGAGCTCGACAGCAGCGCCAGCAGCCTGGTCTTCACCAACACCCGCGCCCAGGCCGAACTGTGGTACCAGGCGCTGCTCGAGGCACGCCCCGACTGGGCCGGCCTGATCGCCCTGCACCACGCTTCGCTGTCCCGCGACACCCGCGACTGGGTTGAGCGAAACTTGAAGCAAGGTACGCTTAAAGCCGTCATCTGCACCTCCAGCCTGGACCTGGGCGTGGATTTCCTGCCCGTGGAGCGGGTGCTGCAGATCGGCTCGGCCAAAGGCATCGCCCGCCTGATGCAGCGCGCCGGTCGCTCCGGGCACGCACCGGGGCGCCCCTCGCGGGTTACCTTGGTGCCCACCCACAGCCTGGAACTGGTGGAGGCCGCTGCGGCCCGGCATGCCCTGCTTGCGGGGCAGATCGAGGCCCGGCGCTCACCACAGCTGTGCATGGATGTGCTGGTGCAACACCTGGTCAGCATGGCCTTGGGCAGTGGCTTTCGCCCCGAGCAGTTGCTGGCCGAGGTACGCAGCACCTGGGCCTTCCGCGCGTTGCGCGACAGCCAGTGGCAGTGGGCGCTGGACTTCGTCTGCCACGGCGGCAACTCGCTCAGCGCCTACCCTGACTACCAACGTGTCGAACCCCACGCCGACGGGGTCTGGCGGGTTGCCAGCGAGCGCCTGGCACGGCGCCACCGCATGGGCATCGGCACCATCGTCAGCGAGGCCAGCCTGCAGCTCAAGTACTGGAGCAAAGGCGGCGGTGGCAAGTCGCTGGGCAGTGTCGAGGAAGCGTTCATCGCCCGCCTGCGGCCCGGTGATAGCCTGGTCTTCGCAGGGCGCGTGCTGGAACTGGTGCGCGTCGAGAACATGACCGCTTACGTCCGCCGCAGCACCTCGCGCAAGGCCGCTGTGGCCCGCTGGAATGGCGGGCGCATGCCGCTGTCCAGCGAACTGGCCGATGCCCTGGTCGAACAACTCGATGCCGCCGCCCACCAGCGTTACGAAGGCCCGGAAATGCGCGCCGTGCGCCCATTGCTGGCCTTGCAGGCAAGCTGGTCTGCACTGCCGACTACCCGCACGCTGCTGGCCGAAACGTTAAAATCACGCCAAGGCTCGCACCTTTTTCTGTACCCGTTCGCCGGGCGCATGGCCAACCTCGGCTTGGCCAACCTGATTGCCTGGCGGGTCAGCCAGGTGCAACCGCTTTCAGTCTCAATTGCGGTCAGTGACTATGGCTTTGAGTTGCTCAGCCCAAGCGCCGTGGACTGGGCCAGGCATTTGCCCAGCGCGCTCTCGACCGAGCACCTGCTGGAGGATGTACTGGCCAGCCTGAACGCAGGCGAGATGGCGCTAAGGCGCTTTCGCGAGATCGCCCAGATCGCCGGCCTGGTGTTTGGCGGCTACCCGGCGGCGCAAAAGAGCACCCGGCAGATCCAGGCTTCGAGTGGGCTGTTCTACGAGGTGTTTCGCAAGCACGATGCCGACAACCTGCTGCTGGGCCAGGCACGGGACGAAGTATTGCGCGAAGAATTGGAAATAGAGCGGCTGCACCGGCAGTTGGCGAAGCTGGGCCAACTGCAGCTGGACCTGCGTGAATTACGCCGCCCAGGGCCGCTGGCCTTTACCTTGCTGGTGGAAGGCATGCGCGAAACCTTGAGCACAGAAAAACTCGCAGACCGCATTGCGCGGATGGTGGCAGACCTGGAAAAAGTGGCGGGTAACAACGCATGAATGATCACCTGGCCATCGAGCACTGCGGCGAAACCCTGTGGTTACTGCCGGACAAAGCGCTGTACTGGCCTGCCCGCCGGGCCCTGCTGGTAGCGGATGTGCATATTGGCAAAGCCGCCAGCTATCGCGCGCTGCATCAGCCCGTGCCGCGGGGCACCACCGAGGCCACCTTGGCGCGCTTGGACCAACTGCTGACCAGCCATGAGTGCCAGATGCTGATCATTCTGGGCGATTTCCTGCATGCCAAAACCGCGCGCGCACCGGCAACGCTGGCCAAGCTGCAAACATGGCGGGAACGGCACGCCGGACTGCGCATCGTGCTGGTGCGTGGCAACCATGATCGCCACGCGGGCGACCCACCGCCTGCGCTGGGTATCGAGGTGGTCGAAGAACCCTGGCTGCTGGCACCTTTCGCCTTGCAGCACGAACCCGTCGTTCACCCCCAGCACCCAGTGCTGGCGGGCCACGTCCACCCGGTGTTCGTGTTGCAAGGGCGGGCCAGACAACGTCTGCGCCTGCCCTGCTTCCTGATGGGTGACGCGATCAGCTTGCTACCGGCCTTCGGTGAATTCACCGGTGGCTGGCGCGTGCACCCCGACGCCGAAAACCGCGTGTTTCTGGCCGGCGCCGGGCGGGTATGGGCGCTCTAAAGCAGCGCCCACTCAGGCGACGGGCGCGGGAGGTGGTTCGTCGGGCAGGGTTGGCTCACCGGGCTCCATGGGCTGCGTTTCGCCCGGTTCCGGTGGTTGAGGAGTATCGGGATCAGGCTGGTGGGGCACGCCGCCCGCCTGCATCGGCAGCGGGTGCGCCAGCAGTGACCATGGCAACATACCGACCTGGTTAGGCTGCAGGCCAGCCAGCTTGGCACTGATTGCGGGATGGAGTTTCATAGGCAGCTCCTGACGAGAGCCGACACGCATCATGCACATCGGCAGGTTACCCGTTGGAGTACCAAATGCGCGGGGAATTCCCCGCGCTCGTCGGCTCAGGTGCGTGGCAGGGTGACGCCGCGCTGGCCCTGGTACTTGCCGCCGCGGTCCTTGTACGACACTTCGCACTCTTCGTCGGACTCGAGGAAGAGCATCTGCGCCACGCCCTCGTTGGCATAGATTTTTGCCGGCAAGGTGGTGGTGTTGGAGAACTCCAGGGTCACATGGCCTTCCCACTCGGGTTCAAGCGGGGTGACGTTGACGATGATGCCGCAGCGCGCATAGGTGCTTTTGCCCAGGCAGATGGTCAGCACGTTGCGTGGGATGCGGAAGTACTCCACCGTGCGGGCCAAGGCGAAGGAGTTTGGCGGGATGATGCAGACGTCGCTCTTGACGTCGACGAAGCTGCCGGCGTCGAAGTTTTTCGGGTCGACGGTGGCCGAATTGATGTTGGTGAACACCTTGAATTCGTCGGCGCAGCGTACGTCGTAGCCGTAGCTGGAGACGCCGAAAGAGATGACTCGGCTGTCGTGCTCGCCGCGCACCTGGCGCTCGACGAACGGTTCGATCATGCCGTGTTCCTGCGCCATGCGGCGAATCCACTTGTCCGATTTGATGCTCATGGCGGGGGTGTCCTGAAGAGTTGCGAGGTGAAAATCGTGAGGCGCATCTTACCGGTCCCAGCGCCCTCTTCAAAGTTCCATCCTGCATTCTTGCTACAATCCCCGCCAGGCGGGGGCTACAGCTGCCACCGATCTGAATTTCAGTAAAGCGGCTTCTGGCCATTGGCAGGTTGCGGAAAGTGGGTTAAGGTGACGCCACTGTGCTGCACGTGACACCGAGAATCTCTAGTTTGACGCACGATCCTGATCGGCCCATATCTGAATTTTCTGCTCTCTTTGCACTCAGTCCCGGGCAGGGTTTTTCCTGACCGTAATCAACTTTGTCCAAGGAGACAGAAACATGTCCAATCGCCAAAACGGTGTTGTTAAGTGGTTCAACGACGAGAAAGGCTACGGCTTCATCACCCCTCAGTCGGGTGACGACCTGTTCGTGCACTTCAAAGCCATCCAAGCTGACGGCTTCAAGACCCTGAAAGAAGGCCAGGCTGTTACTTTCGTCGCTACCCGCGGCCAGAAAGGCATGCAGGCTGAAGAAGTTCAGATCGCCTAAGTCGATCTCAGCTTTCTAGCTTTCAAAAAAACCCGCCTTCTGGCGGGTTTTTTATGCCTGGCTGAAACCGGTGCTGGCTTCTTCGCGGGTAAACCCGCTCCTACAGGCCTGTGGTGTACCTGTAGGAGGGGGTTTCTCAGGTCAATCCTCGCTGATGGTGATGCTCGGCATCGCCGGCGCTGCGGCTTCCTGCAGCACGATCCGCGCACCGACCTGGCGGGCCAGCTCCTGGTACACCATGGCGATCTGGCTTTCCGGCTCGGCAATCGCCGTCGGCTTGCCACTGTCGGCCTGTTCGCGGATCAACATCGACAGCGGCAGCGAGGCCAGCAGGTCGACACCGTACTGGGCTGCCAGCTTCTCACCGCCGCCTTCGCCGAACAGGTGCTCGGCATGGCCGCAGTTGGAGCAGATGTGCACGGCCATGTTCTCGACCACGCCCAGCACCGGGATATTGACCTTGCGGAACATCTCCACGCCCTTCTTGGCGTCCAGCAGGGCGAGGTCCTGCGGGGTGGTGACGATCACCGAGCCCGCCACCGGCACTTTCTGCGCCAGGGTCAGCTGAATGTCACCGGTGCCTGGCGGCATGTCGATGACCAGGTAATCAAGGTCATCCCAGGCGGTCTGGGTCACCAGCTGCAACAGCGCACCCGACACCATCGGGCCACGCCACACCATCGGCGTGTTGTCGTCCGTGAGAAACGCCATGGACATGACTTCTACACCGTGCGCTTTGATCGGCACAAACCACTTCTGCTCGCGAATCTGAGGGCGGGTGCCTTCTGCGATGCCGAACATCACGCCCTGGCTGGGGCCATAGATATCCGCATCGAGAATACCGACCCGGGCGCCTTCACGGGCCAGGGCCAAAGCCAGGTTAGCGGCAGTGGTCGACTTGCCGACGCCACCCTTGCCCGAGGCCACGGCGATGATGTTCTTGACGTTGGCCATGGCCGGCACCTGGGCCTGGGCCTTGTGCGCGGCGACCACGCAGTCGATCGACACCTGGGCGCTGCTGACGCCGTCAAGGTTGCCGATGGCGGTCTGCAGCACCTGGGCCCAACCGTTCTTGAACAACCCAGCGGCATACCCCAGTTGCAACTGCACACTGACCTGCCCGCCCTGGATATCCACGGCGCGCACGCAGCCGGCGCTGACCGGATCCTGGTTCAGGTAGGGGTCGGTGTACTGGCGAAGCACGCCTTCGACGGCGGCACGGGTGACGGCACTCATGGAGACTCCCATTGGCAAACTGAATGTAAAACAGGCGCCTATCCTAACCCGTCAATCGTCAGCAGGTGCGTCTGTGGGGTGAAATATCTTCGCCAGCCCTTTATAGTGGCCGATCACCCTCATTTTTACCCCGTAGCCAGATAAGTAGCCGAGCCACCATGTCCGAGCCACGTCAGATTCTCGTCACCAGCGCCCTGCCCTATGCCAATGGATCGATCCACCTTGGCCATATGCTCGAGTACATCCAGACAGACATGTGGGTCCGCTTCCAGAAACTACGCGGTAACCAGTGCATCTATGTCTGCGCCGATGACGCCCACGGTTCGGCCATCATGCTGCGCGCCGAGAAGGAAGGCATCACCCCCGAGCAGTTGATCGCCAATGTCCAGGCCGAGCACAGCGGCGACTTTGCCGACTTCCTGGTGGATTTCGACAACTTCCACTCGACCCACAGCGAAGAAAACCGCGAGCTGTCCAGCCTGATCTACACGCGCCTGCGTGACGCTGGCCACATTGCCACCCGTTCGGTAACCCAGTACTTCGACCCCGAAAAGGGCATGTTCCTGGCCGACCGCTTCATCAAGGGCACCTGCCCCAAGTGCGCGGCCGAAGACCAATACGGCGACAACTGCGAGAAGTGCGGCGCAACCTACGCCCCGACCGAGCTGAAGAACCCCAAGTCGGCCATCTCCGGTGCCACCCCGGTACTGCGTGATTCCCAGCACTTCTTCTTCAAGCTGCCTGATTTCCAGGCCATGCTGCAGCAGTGGACCCGTAGCGGCACCTTGCAGGAGGCCGTCGCCAACAAGCTCGCCGAATGGCTGGACTCGGGCCTGCAAGAGTGGGACATCTCCCGCGATGCGCCATATTTCGGCTTCGAGATCCCGGGCGAGCCGGGCAAATATTTCTACGTCTGGCTGGACGCGCCAATCGGCTACATGGCCAGCTTCAAGAACCTCTGCGCGCGCCGTCCAGAGCTGGATTTCGATGCTTTCTGGAAGGAAGACTCCAGCGCCGAGCTGTACCACTTCATCGGCAAGGACATCGTCAACTTCCACGCCCTGTTCTGGCCAGCGATGCTCGAAGGCGCGGGCTTCCGTAAGCCAACTGCGGTCAACGTGCACGGCTACCTGACCGTCAATGGCGCCAAGATGTCCAAGTCGCGCGGCACCTTCATCAAGGCCCGTACCTACCTGGATCACCTGCAGCCGGAATACCTGCGTTACTACTACGCGGCCAAGCTGGGCCGTGGCGTCGATGACCTGGACCTGAACCTGGAAGACTTCGTGCAGAAGGTCAACTCCGACCTGGTCGGCAAGGTGGTCAACATCGCCAGCCGTTGCGCAGGCTTCATTCACAAAGGCAACGACGGCGTGATGGTGGCCGGTGATGCCGCACCCGAGCTGACCGAAGCCTTCCTGGCAGCCGCGCCGTCGATTGCCGAGGCCTATGAGAGCCGTGACTTCGCCCGTGCGATGCGCGAAATCATGGCCCTGGCCGACCGCGCCAACGCCTGGATCGCCGACAAGGCGCCCTGGTCGCTGGCCAAGCAGGAAGGCAAGCAGGACGAAGTCCAGGCCATCTGCGCCCAAGGCATCAACCTGTTCCGTCAGTTGGTGATCTTCCTCAAGCCGGTACTGCCGGTGCTGGCTGCCGACGCCGAGGCCTTCCTCAATGTCGCACCGCTGACCTGGAACGACCACCAGTCGCGCTTGGAAAACCACAGCCTGAATGCCTTCAAGGCACTGATGAGCCGTATCGAACCCGCCAAGGTCGAAGCCATGGTCGCTGCCAGCAAAGAAGACCTGCTGGCCGCCGAAGCCAAGGCGCCGGCCGGCAATGGCGAACTGGCCAAGGACCCGCTGTCGGCGGAAATCGAATTCGATACCTTTGCCGCTGTCGACCTGCGCGTGGCCCTGATCGTCAAGGCCGAGGCCGTACCCGGTGCCGACAAGCTGCTGCAGCTGACGCTGGACATCGGTGACGAGCGCCGCAACGTGTTCTCCGGCATCAAGTCGGCCTACCCCGACCCGTCCAAGCTGGAAGGCCGCCTGACCATGATGGTCGCCAACCTCAAGCCTCGGAAAATGCGCTTTGGCGTGTCGGAAGGCATGGTCATGGCTGCCGGCCCTGGCGGTGAAGAAATCTACCTGCTCAGCCCGGACAGCGGCGCCAAGCCAGGCCAACGCATCAAGTAAGCCCCCAGCCCCGGCCTCTGTGCCGGGGCTGTTCTATCACCCGCTGAATGCCGGACAATCGATACGAATCCCGGCTATCGTCATGTCATGAGTGACTACGTTCTGGTCCTGATCAGCGCCACCCTGATCAATCACCTGTGCCTGCAGCAACAGCCAATATCGTGGCTGCGCGTGCATGTGCTCGGCTTGGCCTGCGCCTTGTCCGTGGCACTCGCCATGATCGGCGCTCACCTGTTCAAGTGGCTGGTGCTCGACCCTTGGCAGCTCCACGACCTGAGCCTGTTCCTGTTGCTGCCCTGGTTGGCATTGCTGGCCTACGGCGTGCCATGGGCGCTGGCCAGGCTACGCGCCGACTGGCCCGTGGCAGACCTGCCTGCAGTGCTGCTGAGCAACGTCGCCGTGCTGGGGTTGGCCCTGGAGGAGGCAGGCGCTGGCACGGCCTGGCTTGCGACGCTGAGCAAAGGCCTGCTGGCCGGCGTGGGCTTGTGGCTTGCGCTGGCCCTGTTCGCGGACCTGCGCCAGCGCAGCGCCCATGCCGACATACCTGTTGCCCTGCGTGGCCTGCCAATCGAATTGCTCGGTGTGGGCATCATGGCCTTGGCATTTTCCGGTTTGAACGGACTTTTTGCGCAATGACCCCGACCAAGGCAAAGCCTGACCCACGCCTGCGTACCAGCATGGGCCTGGTGCTACTGGCCTGTGCCCCCGGTTTGCTAGCACTGCTGTGGGTGCAGGGCTGGGGGCTGCTGTGCAACCTGCTGCTGTGTGCCAGTGCAGCATTGCTCTGCGAAGCGCTGCTATTGGCCCTGCGCGGCCAACCTGTAAGAGTGACGCTGAGCGATGGCAGTGCGCTGGTCACTGCGGTGCTGCTGGCGGCCGCCCTTCCTGCGCTGGCCCCTTGGTGGCTGCCCATGGTCGCCGCTGGGGTGGCGATCGGGGTTGGCAAACAGGCCTTCGGCGGTGTCGGCCGCAACCTGTTCAACCCAGCCATGGTGGGCTACGCCTTCGTACTGCTGAGTTTCCCGTTGCAGATGAACCATTGGCCAGGGCACGCGCCGGGGGTGCTCGAGAGCCTGCAGCAGGTAGTGGGCGGCGGCGAGCACATCGATGCCTGGGCACAACCGACAATACTCGACGGCCTGCGCCACAACCGCAGCCTGACCATCGATGAACTGTTCGCCAGCCACCCCGGGTTCGGCAGCATCGGTGGGCGCGGCGGCGAATGGGTCAACTTGGCGTTTCTGCTGGGCGGGTTGTTTCTGCTTCAGCGCAAAGTGTTCAGCTGGCATGCGCCAGTGGGTTTGCTGGCTGGCCTGATGTTGTTCAGCCTGCTGGGCTGGAACGGCTCAGGCTCTGATTCCAACGGTTCTCCCCTGCTGCACCTGTTCTCTGGGTCGACCATGCTGGCGGCTTTTTTCATTGCCACCGAGCCTGTCTCCAGCCCCAAAAGCGAGTGGGCCAAGCTGCTGTTCGGTTTTGGCACAGGCCTGCTGATCTACCTGATCCGCACCTGGGGCAGCTACCCAGATGGCACCGCGTTCGCCATCCTGCTGATGAACCTCATGGTCCCCAGCCTTGAACGGCTGGCCTTGCGCCGCCAAGAGGCTGCCCGATGAAGCGCCTCGCGCAGGCGGCAGTGTTGCTGGCGACAGCGGCGTTGGCCTTGTCGACGACGCTGATCTGGCGCTCGTGGACCACGCCCACCATTGGCCAAGCTGAAAAACAGCTGCAGAGCCGCCAGCGGCTGGCAGTGCTGCCCGAGGCCAGTTACGACAATCACCCATTGGATACCCCCCTGCCAACGCCCGAAGCACAACTTGCGCACAGCCGCATCGTGTCGGCCTACCGGGCAACGCTGGCGGGCACGCCTGCGGCGGTCGTCCTGATCACCCAGGCCCAGGGCTATGCTGGGCCGATCGTCTTGACTATCGCCATCACGCCCGACGGGCGCCTGCTGGGCAGCCAGGTGGTCGAGCAGCAGGAAAGCCCCGGGCTCGGCGGGCGCCTTGCCGACCCGCAGGTGCACTGGCTGACGCAGTTTGCCAATCGCAGCCTGGGTGATCACTGGGCACTGAAGCGTGACCAGGGCGACTTCGACCAATTGGCAGGCGCAACAGTCACCTCGCGGGCAGTGATCGAGGCGCTGCAAGATGCCCTGCGCTATTTCGATAAGCATCGTCGCGCGCTCCTCGAGGGCCCACCCCATGAATAGGGACTACGTGCTGGTCGCCGCCCTCGCCCCGCTGTTAGGGACGACGCAAACGCTGCCCATGGCGGCTGTCATGGGCGGGTGCGCGGTGTTGATGGTTGGCCTGCATCAAGCCTTGCTGATGCCATTGCGCAACCGCCTGCATGGGGCGGCCTACGTACTGGCAAGCCTGCTCATACTCGCTGGCCTGGCCAGTTGCCTGCAATTGGCCCTGCGTGCCTGGCTGCTGCCCATGGCGCTGCTCCTGGGCCCGTACCCCGCACTGTTGTGCCTGACGTGCCTGGCAATGGACCGGCTGCTGCCGGAAGCAGGCCGTTGGTGCTCATTGCTGCTGCACCTGGGTGGCCTGCTGGCTGCTTACCTTGTACTCGGCGCCTGTCGCCAAGGGCTGGGCGAAATGCTGGGCGTGCACCTTGCCAACTTCGCCCCGGGCGCACTGCTACTGCTCGGAGTGCTGTTGGCCCTGTACAATTACCTGCGTCCGGGCCCTGCCCACCCACGTCGTCAAGGAAAGCCCTGAGTCCATGAATGCCGCAAAACGCCTGGAGATCTTTCGCAGGCTGCACGAAGACAACCCTGACCCGAAAACTGAACTGGCCTACACCACCCCGTTTGAGTTGCTTGTCGCCGTGACCCTTTCAGCGCAATCCACCGACGTAGGCGTCAACAAGGCCACCGCCCGGCTGTTCCCGGTCGCCAATACCCCGGAGGCCATCTACGCCCTGGGCGTCGAAGGGCTGAGCGAATACATCAAGACCATCGGGCTCTACAACAGCAAAGCCAAGAACGTGATCGAAGCCTGCCGGCTTTTGATCGAGCGCCATGGCAGCCAGGTGCCTGAAACCCGCGAAGCGCTGGAAGCGCTGCCCGGTGTGGGGCGCAAAACGGCCAACGTGGTCCTCAACACGGCGTTCCGGCAGCCGACCATGGCGGTGGACACGCATATTTTCCGGGTCAGTAACCGCACCGGCATCGCACCCGGTAAAACCGTGCTGGAAGTCGAGAAGAAGCTGATCAAGTTCGTACCCAAGCCCTACCTGCTCGATGCCCACCACTGGCTCATCCTTCATGGGCGCTATGTATGCCAGGCGCGAAAGCCCCGCTGTGGGAGCTGCCGAATCGAAGACCTGTGCGAATACAAGCACAAGACGTCTGACGATTGAGCCGATAGTTAAAAACCACCCTGCGCGATTGAAAAAATCTTTTTTACCAGCGTCAGCTTTCTGGTTATAAGGACGGCCAATGGCCCCTTGGCTTGGAGCGACTCATGAGTGCTGATAAAGACGACCTGTCAATCGAAGATGATTTTGTTGCCGCAGATGATGAAGCGGAGCCCCAGGTAGAGACTGCAAAGACCAACCTCAGTAAACGTCGCACCATCGACAACCTGCTGGAAGAGCGACGCCTGCAGAAGCAACTGGCCGATTTCGACTACGACTTATAGACCCTTGCAAAGCCTCCCACCGGGAGGCTTTGTAGCGCAGCGGTCAGTTCAACCCGTGGCGCTGTGCCAGCTCGATCAGGTCTACCAGCGACCGGGCGTTGAGCTTGAGCAGCAAACGGGACTTGTAGGTGCTGACAGTCTTGTTGCTGAGGAACATGCTGTCGGCAATTTCCTTGTTCGAGCGCCCGCGCGACAGCTGCTGCAAAACGGTCATCTCCCGGGCCGAGAGACGGTTGACCATGTCCGTCTCGCTGCCACCGCTGCCCCTGCCTCGCGAGGCATGCAAGGCCTGATTAGGGAAATAGCTGTAGCCTGACAGCACCGCCTTGATGGCGCTAAGCAACTCGGTCAGCTCCTGCTGTTTGCACACATACCCCGCCGCCCCCGCCTGCATGCAACGCATCGAGAAGTTCCCAGGTACCTGGGAGGTCAGCACCAGCACCTTGCTGCCTGGGCTGAATGCCGCCATGCGGGCGATGACCTCAAGGCCATCGAGCTTGGGAATCCCGATATCCAGCACCACGATATCCGGTAGGTGCTCACGCGTCAGTTGCAAGGCGGCCACGCCGTTATCGGTTTCCGCAACGACGTCATACCCATGCCGCTCCATCAGCATGCGCACGGCCAGGCGTATGACCGGATGGTCATCCACGATAAGGACTTTATTCATGTGATATCCATTCATTCATTATTTTTGCTGTGGCACGCCACGATAACTGACAGAACGCTTAATGGCGCGACGATTTGTCAATGAAACTCATGAATAGACGAGCCCTACAACACTTACAGAAATTTCCTACACAAAACCTTGCAGCACGCTAATCGTGAGTGTTCATGTCTCGCAAGAAACGTAGCACTGACCCGATCGAGTGAACCAGTTGAAAACAAACTTCCGCTCGAAGAATAGGCCACTTTAAATGCGCGAAAAAAATCAGGCACCCGCCGTTGTGCCGACAATGCGCAGTTGGGAAACACTACAGCCTTTAGTTGAGCATAACAGTACGGTAATGATGAGCGAAACCGCAGGAGACAGCCATCATGCCCGACGTACAACCTGTCGCCCCGCTGACGATCATTGCTATCTTCGCGGGGATCATCGAAGCATCCGCCCTTGCAACACTGCCGTTTCTCAGCGAATCCAGCCAAAGTCTCTATACCTGGTTTCTGGTCTGCTTTCCGTTTTTCCTTACAGCCTTGTTCTTTCTAACGTTGAACTTCAATTACAAGTCGTTCTACAACCCTGCCCTAAAAAAAGTAACAACCGACAACCCAGAGGCTGAATCGCCTGAACCTGTGACCGTTATCTTTACTGGCCCCGATGCACAACAAAGGCTGGAACAGCATATCCTCGTGGCACTCGCACACGCGCCTGAATCAACACGCACGTGGCACTTCCTTAATCTGGACAAGCGTCAATGCGCACGCCTGTCTATCAGTGCGCTCCAGGAGGACGTCGTCAATCACAAGGCTTAAAGGCCATTGGCATAACGCACCAAAAAAAACCCCGGCCTGAGCCGGGGTTCGTGCAACGCTTGCCAGTACTTAGAGCAGCGAACGGCCCTTGTTGGCGGCAATGCGCATGCGCAGTGCATTGAGCTTGATGAAGCCCGCAGCGTCGGCCTGGTTGTAAGCGCCGCCGTCTTCTTCGAAGGTCGCGATGTTGGCATCGAACAGCGAGTCGTCCGACTTGCGGCCGACAACGGTGACATTGCCCTTGTACAGCTTCAGGCGTACCACGCCATTCACGTTGACCTGCGAAGCGTCGATCATCTGCTGCAGCATCACGCGCTCCGGGCTCCACCAGTAACCGGTGTAGATCAGGCTGGCATACTTCGGCATCAGCTCATCTTTCAGGTGAGCGACTTCGCGGTCCAGGGTGATCGACTCGATCGCACGGTGGGCGCGCAGCATGATGGTGCCGCCAGGGGTCTCGTAGCAGCCACGCGACTTCATGCCGACGTAACGGTTCTCGACGATGTCCAGACGGCCGATGCCGTTGGCACCACCGATGCGGTTCAGATCAGCCAGGACGGTAGCCGGAGACTTCTCGACACCATCGATGGCAACGATGTCACCGTTGCGGTAGGTCAGTTCGATGTAGGTAGCCTGGTCCGGGGCGTTCTCCGGGGAGACGCTCCAGCGCCACATGTCTTCCTCGTGCTCGGTCCAGGTATCTTCCAGGACACCGCCTTCGTAGGAAATGTGCAGCAGGTTGGCGTCCATCGAGTACGGCGACTTCTTCTTGCCATGACGCTCGATCGGGATGCCGTGCTTCTCGGCGTAGTCCATCAGCTTCTCGCGGGACAGCAGGTCCCACTCACGCCATGGGGCGATGACCTTGACGCCCGGCTTGAGCGCGTAGGCACCCAGCTCGAAACGTACCTGGTCGTTGCCTTTGCCGGTCGCGCCGTGGGAAATGGCGTCGGCGCCGGTTTCGTTGGCGATTTCGATCAAGCGCTTGGCGATCAGCGGACGGGCGATGGAGGTACCCAGCAGGTACTCGCCTTCGTAGACGGTGTTGGCGCGGAACATCGGGAACACGAAGTCACGCACGAATTCTTCGCGCAGGTCGTCGATGTAGATCTCTTTCACACCCATTGCCTGTGCCTTGGCACGGGCCGGCTCGACCTCCTCGCCCTGACCCAGGTCAGCGGTGAAGGTCACCACTTCGCAGTTGTAGGTATCCTGCAGCCACTTGAGAATCACCGAAGTATCAAGGCCGCCGGAATACGCCAGTACGACCTTATTTACGTCCGCCATGCCATCACTCCACGGGGTTGTACGGAAAGGGGTCGATTCTAACGGCGTTATGGAAAAATTTACAGTGGGGCGACAGCTTCTGACGACAAAGCGACAGTAATTGTCGAGGGCGCGACGTTGCCTGAATGGATGCTTGGAGGGGATTGCGGTCTGGGCATGGGGGGGCATGGCTTGAGAGGTGTAGCGCCTATCAGATCGAGCGCCGCCCGCGCGGCGCTTCGCGAGCAACGCTCGCTCCTACGTTTGTTTCGGGCCAATTTTTCCTGTGGCATTGGCGCGCGGCCCCTTGGCGCCTGACACGATATCGAGTCGAACAAACAAGGCGGTCGCGCGCCTCTCTCACAGGCTTTACTGGCCCGAAACAAACGTAGGAGCGAGCGTTGCTCGCGATGCGCCGCGCGGGCGGCGCTCGATCTCACAGGCGCTGAAAATGTTGTGGCGAACCCCTAATGACCCTGATGCAATCACTTACCATGCCCCACGACCTCAGGGTAGCTTCGCCCCTGGCGCCACGGCAGCAGGGCTAGCTGGCGCCGGAGCAGCGGCCGGCACTGTTTGCTCAACCGGTTTCTCCACCGGTTTCTCAACCTCCGCAACCCGGCCCAGCTCTATACTCACCCGCCGATTGCGGGCCCGGTTAGCGGCATTGTTGTTCTTCGCCAATGGGTAGCGCTCGCCATGGAAGCGCACGGTGATTTGCGCTTCGGGCACGCCATGGGCCTTGAAGTAGTCCGCCACTGCCACTGCCCTGCGGCGCGACAGGTCACGGTTGGTCAGGCGGTTTCCGCTGTTGTCAGAGTGCCCGTCGAGCTCGATGTGGTTAACCGTAGGGTCGGCCTTCATGTAATCCAGCACAACGTCCAGCCGGGCTCGAGCCGAATCGTCCAGATCGATGCCGCCCCCCGGGAAGCCCACCTGCGTCTGCCTCACCTGGTCGTAATTCATCGGCAGCAACTTGCTGGCACAGGCCTGGTAGTCGCTGTAGGCCTTGGCGAAACTCACCGGCAGTACCCGCACCTCCATTGCCCGCCCCGCCTCGCCGGTGTAGTTGCGCACCACCGTGCTGCGGCCATCGAGCAAACCATTGATCAGTCGGCCGGCCTGCCCCTGGGACGAGCTGAACAGCAAGCCGCTACGCGCCATCCGCACCACACCCAGGTTGATATCACCACGCCCCGGCTGCCAAGGCGCCGCTGCGGCCAGCAACGTCGCAGACCCAGCCCCCAGCGCGTTAGTGTGCGAACGCAGCTGGAACACCGGCAGCTCACCGGCCCGGCGCACGAATTCGCCACTGCCAAAACCGTCGATCGGCTGGATCAGGCGGCACTCGAACTGGTCGCCCTCGACTTGCCAGGCAATGTTCTCCATGCGCGTCTGGAAAGTCAGTGCACCGGCCGGCAGGCTGGCGAACAGGGTCAACAGGGCTAGGTAACGCTGGCGCACGGGCGGCTCCACAAATTCTGACGGCTTACCTGCAGGGTATCGGACGCCACCCGAAAAACTTGATAGCCGTGCTCGGCCCAGGGTTTTCCGGTAGCATTGGGCCTTGAGTTCGACCCGCCTGGAATCCCCAATGTCCGATCGCCTGACCCTCCTGCGTCCCGACGACTGGCACATCCATCTGCGCGATGGTGCCGTCCTGCCCCATACCGTTGGCGATGTGGCGCGTACCTTCGCCCGTGCCATCATCATGCCCAACCTCGTACCGCCGGTGCGCAATGCCGTCGAAGCTGGCGCCTACCGTGAGCGCATCCTTGCCGCGCGCCCGGCCGGCAGCCGCTTCGAACCGCTGATGGTGCTTTACCTCACCGACCGCACCAGCCCCGAGGACATCCGCGCGGCCAAGGCCAGCGGTATCGTGTACGCCGCCAAACTGTACCCGGCCGGCGCCACGACAAACTCCGATTCAGGCGTGACCAGCATCGACAACATCTTCCCCGCTATCGAAGCGCTGGCCGACGTTGGCATGCCGCTGCTGGTGCACGGTGAAGTGACCCGCAGCGAGATCGACGTGTTCGATCGCGAGAAGCGCTTCATCGACGAGCACATGCGCCGTGTGGTCGAACGCTTCCCAACGCTCAAAGTGGTGTTCGAACACATCACCACCAGCGATGCCGCGCAGTTCGTCACCGAGGCCTCGGCCAACGTCGGTGCCACCATTACTGCCCAGCACCTGCTGTACAACCGCAACCACATGCTGGTTGGCGGCATCCGCCCGCACTTCTATTGCCTGCCGATCCTCAAGCGCAACACCCACCAGGTGGCGCTGCTGGATGCTGCCACCAGTGGCAGCCCGAAGTTCTTCCTCGGCACCGACTCGGCCCCTCACGCCCGTCACGCCAAGGAAGCGGCCTGCGGTTGCGCCGGCTGCTACACCGCGTACGCGGCCATCGAGATGTACGCCGAAGCGTTCGAGCAGCGTAACGCGCTGGACAAACTCGAAGGCTTCGCCAGCTTGCACGGCCCGGCCTTCTATGGCCTGCCGGCGAACACCGACACCATCACCCTGGTCCGCGAAGAGTGGACTGCCCCTGAAAGCCTGCCGTTTGGCGAGCAGACCGTGGTACCGCTGCGTGCCGGCGAGAAGCTGCGCTGGCGCCTGCTGGAGGAAAACGCGTGAGCGAAGACCTCTACGAAGACGATCAGGACAGCCAGGCCGGCAGCGGCTCGCGCCACCCGATGGCTGAGCGCTTCCGTGGCTACCTGCCAGTGGTGGTGGATGTCGAGACCGGCGGTTTCAACAGCGCCACCGATGCCTTGCTGGAAATTGCCGCCGTCACCATCGGCATGGACGAGAAAGGCTTCCTGTTCCCCGAACACACCTACTTCCACCGGGTAGAGCCATTTGAGGGGGCTAATATCGAGGCTGCCGCACTGGAGTTCACCGGCATCAAGCTGGACCACCCGCTGCGCATGGCAGTGAGTGAAGAAAGCGCGCTGACCGATATCTTCCGCGGCGTGCGCAAGGCGCTCAAGGCCAACGGCTGCAAGCGCGCAATCCTGGTCGGCCACAACAGCAGCTTCGACCTGGGCTTCCTCAATGCCGCGGTCAACCGCAACGACCTCAAGCGCAACCCCTTCCACCCGTTCTCCAGCTTCGACACCGCCACCCTGGCGGGCCTGGCGTATGGCCAGACCGTGCTGGCGCGGGCCTGCCAGAGTGCTGACATCGACTTTGACGGGCGTGAGGCGCATTCGGCGCGTTACGACACCGAGAAGACGGCCGAGCTGTTCTGCGGCATCGTCAACCGCTGGAAGGAAATGGGCGGCTGGCGCGATTTCAACGACTGAGTTGAATGCCTCATCGCCGGCAAGCCGGCTGCCACAGGATTACCACAGGCTTGAATATTGTGGGGTACCTGCGGGAGCTGGCTTGCCAGCGATGAGAGCAGAACAGACACTGGAAGACTCAAACTCCAGGCACAAAAAAACCGGCCACCAGGGCCGGTTTTTTATGCGCTTGGCAATTACAGCTTGCCAGCGTTCTCGCTCAGGTATGCAGCAACGCCTTCTGGCGAAGCGTTCATGCCTTTGTCGCCTTTCTTCCAGTTGGCAGGGCAGACTTCGCCGTGCTCTTCGTGGAATTGCAGGGCGTCAACCAGACGCAGCAGCTCGTCCATGTTACGGCCCAGTGGCAGGTCGTTGATGATCTGCGAACGGACAACACCGTTGGTGTCGATCAGGAAGGCACCACGGAAGGCCACGCCACCTTCGGACTCAACGTCGTAGGCTTTGCAGATTTCGTGGGTCATGTCGGCAGCCAGGGTGTACTTCACCTGGCCGATGCCGCCGTTGTTGACCGGGGTGTTACGCCAGGCGTTGTGGGTGAAGTGCGAGTCGATCGAAACGCCGATCACTTCAACGTTGCGAGCCTGGAAGTCTGGGATGCGGTTGTCCAGGGCGATCAGCTCGGACGGGCAGACGAAGGTGAAGTCCAGCGGGTAGAAGAACACCAGGCCGTACTTGCCCTTGATGGCCGAGGCCAGGTTGAAGCTGTCGACGATTTCGCCAGTGCCCAGTACAGCGGGAACGGTGAAGTCGGGGGCTTGTTTACCAACGAGTACGCTCATTGTTATCTCCTGATGAGGGTGAAAAACCGTTTGCCGGGCCAGACGGGCTTGCCCGACATCCAACAAAGGCCGACCATCATACACGGCTTCTCATGACAGACCGAATCCAACCGCCGGTCGCTCAAGCACGCCCCTCTCAGAAAGTCTTTTGACAAGCATTCTCATTACCATTAAGCTCCAGACCATCTCAACCAGCGATGGTCCGACTTTATGTATGTGTGTCTTTGTGTCGGCGTGACCGACGGACAGATCCGCGATGCGATCTATGACGGATGCTGCAGCTACAAGGAAGTTCGAGCCGCGACCAACGTCGCCAGCCAATGCGGTAAATGTGCCTGCCTTGCCAAGCAAGTGGTCCGCGAGACCTTGACCGATCTTCAGGTCAGCCAGGCTGCCCTGCCCTATCCGGTAGAATTTACTGCCGCTTGAAACCCCCTATTTTGAAGAACCGGACCTAGCGTCCGGTTTTTTTATGCCCGCAATTCAATAACTTAGCACTCCAACGCGCTTCACAAACATTCTTATTCCTATTCATTTTCACTTATTATTCAATAACTTAGGTTTGACAGCCCTAAGTATCAGGCTCAAACTTCTCTGTATTGGCACACTTCTACAGGGCAGGAACCCGTCATGAAAGGCGACGTAAGCGTCATCCAGCATCTCAACAAGATCCTCGGAAACGAGCTGGTCGCGATCAACCAGTACTTCCTGCACGCACGCATGTATGAAGATTGGGGCCTGAACAAACTCGGCAAGCACGAGTACAAGGAATCCATCGACGAGATGAAGCACGCTGACAAATTGATCAAGCGTATTCTCTTCCTCGAAGGCATCCCGAACGTCCAGGACCTGGGCAAGCTGCTGATCGGCGAGCACACCAAAGAAATGCTCGAGTGCGACCTGAAGATCGAACAGAAAGGCCTGATCGACCTGAAAGCCGCCATCGCTCACTGCGAAACCGTTGGTGACTTCGGCTCGCGTGAAATGCTCGAAGACATCCTCGAGTCCGAGGAAGAGCACATCGATTGGCTGGAAACCCAGCTGAGCCTGATCGACAAGATCAGCATCGAGAACTACCTGCAGTCGCAGATGGGCGAAGAGTAAAATCCCGCCCATAAAAAAACCCGCCATGAGCGGGTTTTTTTATGGGCGTTCGAGGGTCAGGCTTCAGAAGCCTTCGCCTTGGCAGCAGCATCCTTGATCAGGGTTTGCAGCTCACCGTTTTCAAACATTTCCAGCATGATGTCGCTACCGCCGACCAGCTCGCCTGCTACCCACAGTTGCGGGAAGGTTGGCCAGTTGGCGTACTTGGGCAGGTTGGCGCGGATTTCCGGGTTCTGCAGGATGTCGACGTAGGCGAACTTCTCGCCACAACCCATCACAGCTTGCGATGCCTTGGCCGAGAACCCGCACTGCGGGGCATTCGGCGAGCCTTTCATGTAAAGCAGAATGGTGTTGTTGGCAATCTGCTCTTTGATCGTTTCGATGATATCCATGGAACACCTCGTCTGAACTTTCCGACTCGATGGTCGGCACGGTGACGCATTGTATCGGAAAGCCGAGCGGTATGCTCGGCCTTGCCGTTGCTCAGGCGGCCTCGACGTGCACAGGCACGCCATTGAGGGCGGCATTGCCCGACACCTGATCGCGCAAGCGCTCATCGGTGAGGTCATTGGCGCTGACCCCGGGTTGCGCCTGGGCGACCTGCAGGTGCACGCCCTGGCGACCATGGCCATAGCCGTGTGGCAGGCTGACCACGCCCGGCATCATGTCGGTACACGCCTGCACTTCAACCTCAAGGGTGCCGGTACGCGAACGTATGCGCACGCGCTGGCCATCCTGCAGTTGCCGTTGCAGCAGGTCCTCAGGGTGCATCAACAGCTGATGGCGCGGCTTGCCTTTGACCAGCCGGTGGAAGTTGTGCATCCATGAGTTGTTGCTGCGCACATGGCGGCGGCCAATCAACAACAGCGCCCCAGCGGCCAACGGTGCCTGCCGGGCAAGCCTGGCCAAGTCGTCGAGCAGCACCTGAGGGGCCGCCTCGATGGCCTGGCTGGCGGTGCGCAGGCGCGCTTGCAGATTGGCGCCTAGCGGCCCCAGGTCGAGCCCGTGGGGGTGTCGATCCAGTGTTTCGATCGAGAGCTTCCAGGCCGATTCATCACCATAGCGCCCCTTGCGCAAAGCCCAGTCGATCATCTGCGCCGGGGGCAGGGTCGGCTTGAGCTCCATTGCCGCACGCTCGGCAAAGGCCTTGGCCAGGCCGACAAAGATCTCCCAGTCGTGCAACGCGCCTTCTGGCTTGGCAAGGATCGCGCGGTTGAAGCGCGTCACGTTGCGTACCGCCAGCAAGTTGAAGGTGCTGTCGTAGTGGTCGTTCTCCAGCGCCGACGTGGAAGGGAGGATCAAATCGGCATGGCGGGTGCTCTCGTTGATGTAAAGGTCGATGCTGAGCATGAACTCAAGCCCCTCCAGCGCCTCGTCCAGCTGTCGACCATTGGGCGTGGACAGCACCGGGTTGCCCGCCACGGTCACCAGCGCCCGCACCTGGCCGTCACCGGGCGTGAGCATTTCTTCGGCGAGTGCAGCCACCGGCAGCTCGCCGGCGTACTCCGGCAGCCCTGAAACCCGGCTTTGCCAGGCATTGAAATGCCCACCCGAGGTACTCGCCACCACGTCGACTGCAGGCTCGGTACACAGGGCGCCGCCCACGCGGTCCAGGTTGCCGGTGACCAGGTTGATCAGTTGCACCAGCCAGTGGCACACGGTGCCGAAGGCCTGGGTCGATACGCCCATGCGGCCATAGCAGACGGCCTTGTCGGCAGCCGCAAAATCACGCGCCAGCTGGCGAATATCGGTAGCGGCAATGCCGCACAGCGGGCTCATGGCTTCAGCGGTCAGCGGGGCAATTGCGTTGCGCACCTGATCAACACCCTTGACCGGCACGTGCGACGTGCGGGTCAGGCCTTCGTCGAACAGGGTATTGAGCAGGCCACTGAGCAATGCTGCATCGCCGCCGGGGCGGATGAACACGTGGCGGTCAGCCATGGCCGCCGTTTCGCTGCGCCGCGGGTCCACTACCACCAGTTGACCGCCCCGGGCACGCAGGGCCTTCAGGCGCTTCTCCACATCTGGCACAGTCATGATGCTGCCATTGGATGCCAACGGGTTGCCGCCCAGTATCAACATGAAGTCGGTGTGGTCGATGTCCGGGATCGGCAACAGCAGACCGTGGCCGTACATCAGGTGGCTGGTCAGGTGCTGGGGCAACTGATCCACCGAGGTGGCCGAGAACCGGTTGCGGGTCTTCAACAGGCCGAGGAAATAGTTGCTGTGGGTCATCAGCCCGTAGTTGTGCACGCTGGGGTTTCCTTGATACACCGCCACCGCGTTGCGACCATGCGCCTGCTGAATGGCCCACAGCTTGTCGGCCGCCAGGGCGAAGGCCTCGTCCCAGCCGATCGCCTGCCAGCGTTCGCCAACCCGACGGTGGGGCTGACGGAGGCGGTCAGGGTCGTTCTGGATGTCTTGCAAGGCCACCGCCTTGGGGCAGATATGGCCACGGCTGAACGGGTCATCGGGGTCGCCCTTGATCGAGCTGATCAGCGCCCGGCCATCGTCTTCATGGCTGACTTCGATGTTCAGCCCGCAAATGGCTTCGCACAGGTGACAGGCACGGTGATGCAGGGTCTTGGTCATGGCCGGCTCTGCGTTGTGATGGGTCCGATCACGACTATGCGCCCGGCCCACGGCCCTCGCCAGCGCGCTTTGCGCTGTGAATTCCCCGACATCAGGCAAACGATTCGCGACACGCATTTGCCAAATTGCGGGCAAGCCGTGTACAACCTCTGTAGCAAATAAAAAACAGCGCACGCTCAAGGGGTAACGACACCCTTTGCAACAGAGCTGCTGTTTCCCCTCTTGGTTTCAGGCGACATTTAATTATAGTATTGCGCCTTTCCCTATTTCGTCCGCCCCGTGCGGCTTACGCCGCAGGTCACTCCCGTTGTCAAAAAAAACCATACGGTCGACCTGCATACCGTTGCAGATAAGGTAGTCAAACATGAGCACTAGGCACTTTCTCTCCCTGCTGGACTTCACCACCGACGAATTGCTCGGGGTGATCCGCCGCGGCATCGAGCTGAAGGACCTGCGCAAGCGAAGCGTACTGTTCGAGCCGCTGAAAAACCGCGTGCTGGGCATGATCTTCGAAAAGTCCTCGACCCGGACCCGCGTGTCGTTCGAGGCCGGCATGATCCAGCTCGGCGGCCAGGCCATCTTCCTGTCACCTCGCGATACCCAGCTGGGCCGTGGCGAGCCGATCAGCGACAGCGCCATCGTGCTGTCGAGCATGGTCGACGTGGTGATGATCCGCACCCACGCCCACAGCACCCTCACCGAATTCGCCGCCAACTCGCGCGTGCCGGTGATCAACGGCCTGTCCGATGAGTCGCACCCGTGCCAGCTGCTGGCCGACATGCAGACATTCGTCGAACACCGTGGCTCGATCCAGGGCAAGACCGTGGCGTGGATCGGTGATGGCTTCAACATGTGCAACTCTTATATCGAAGCCGCCCAGCAGTTCGATTTCCAGCTGCGCATCGCCTGCCCCGAAGGCTACGACCCGGACCCACGCTTCATGGCGCTGGGCGGTGATCGCGTGCAGATCATCCGCGACCCGAAGGAAGCCGTGCGCGGCGCGCACCTGGTGACCACCGATGTCTGGACTTCCATGGGCCAGGAGGAGGAAACTGCACGCCGCCTGGCGCATTTCGCGCCTTACCAGGTCACCCGCGAACTGCTCGACCTGGCGGCACCCGACGCCCTGTTCATGCACTGCCTGCCCGCCCACCGTGGTGAGGAAATCAGCCATGACCTGCTCGACGACCCTCGTTCGGTCGCCTGGGACCAGGCTGAAAACCGCCTGCATGCACAGAAGGCCCTTCTCGAATTCCTTGTAGAACCGGCTTACCACCACGCATGAGTCAACCCCTACTGCTCAACCTGCGCAACCTCGCCTGCGGCTACGGCGACCAGCGCATCGTCCAGAACCTCAACCTGCACCTGAACGCAGGCGACATTGGTTGCCTGCTGGGTTCATCCGGTTGTGGCAAAACCACCACCCTGCGCGCCATCGCCGGTTTCGAGCCTATTCATGAAGGCGAGATCCAACTGGCGGGCGAGGTCATTTCCCGTGCCGGCTTCACCCTGGCCCCGGAAAAACGCCGCATCGGCATGGTGTTTCAGGACTACGCCCTGTTCCCGCACCTGACCGTGGCCCAGAACATCGCCTTCGGCATCGCCAAGCACCCGCGCCAGGGTGAGGTGGTCGAAGAGATGCTCGAGCTGGTCAAGCTGGGCGGCTTGGGCGGTCGCTATCCGCACGAGCTGTCCGGTGGGCAGCAGCAACGGGTCGCCCTGGCCCGCGCGCTGGCGCCAGAGCCTCAGTTACTGCTGCTCGACGAGCCGTTCTCCAACCTCGACGTGGAACTGCGCCGCCGCTTGAGCCATGAGGTGCGCGACATCCTCAAGAGCCGGGGTACCAGCGCCATTCTGGTGACCCACGACCAGGAGGAAGCGTTTGCCGTCAGCGACCAGGTGGGTGTGTTCAAGGAAGGTCGCCTGGAGCAGTGGGATACGCCTTACAACCTCTACCACGAGCCTCAGACGCCGTTCGTGGCCAGCTTCATTGGCCAGGGCTACTTCATCCGTGGCCAGATGAGCAGCCACGAGGCGGTCAATACCGAACTCGGCGAACTGCGCGGCAACCGCGCCTACATCATGGCGCCAGGCAGCTCGGTGGATGTGCTGCTGCGCCCTGACGATATCGTGTATGCGCCAGACAGCCTGCTGCGGGCCAGTATCGTGGGCAAGAGCTTCCTGGGGGCATCGACCCTGTATCGCCTGCAACTGCCTACCGGCAGCCAGCTGGAGGCGATCTTCCCAAGCCATATCGATCATCAGGTCGGTGAGGATGTAGGGATTGCCGTGGCGGCCGATCACCTGGTGCTGTTCCCGGTGCCGGGCAGTGTCGCGGCGCAGTTGCCACGGCATGAAAATGGCGTTCGCCGCTACAGCTCGGCGACCTGACCGAAAACTGGGGCCGCGTTGGCGGCCCATCGCCGGCAAGCCAGCTCCCACAGGTGCGGCGCTAGACTTGGAGGCTTACACAGTTCGGGTGGGAGCTGGCTTGCCGGCGATGGGCTGCGCAGCGGCCCCTGCGATTTCAACCCTTGCCAATACCGGCAAACGTGCCCTGGGTATGTTCAGCCAGCACCGCCGCCGCCAACTCCACCTCCAGCCCGCGCCGCCCGGCGCTGACATGGATGGTTGCAAAGTTCTGCGCCGAGTCATCAATAAAGGTGCGCAAGCGCTTCTTCTGGCCTAACGGGCTGATGCCACCGACCAGATACCCCGTAGCCCGCTGGGCCGCCGCCGGGTCGGCCATCTCGCACTTCTTCACCCCCGCCGCATGGGCCAGTGCCTTGAGGTCCAAGGTGCCCACCACCGGCACCACGGCCACCAGCAACTCACCTTTCTCACTGCTCGCCAGCAAGGTCTTGAACACTTGCTGCGGATCGAGCCCGAGCTTTTCCGCTGCCTCCAAACCATAGGAGGCCGATTTAGGATCGTGCTCATAACTGTGCACACGATGCTCGGCGCGGGCTTTTTTCAACAGGTCTAGGGCGGGGGTCATGCGCAGGCTCCGGTCTGGGACAAGTCGGCGGCTACTTTAGGACATATCCCACATCCCAGCCAGTTCGGAGGCTACGCACCTGTCTAGCGTGCGGTTTCGCGACCCCACACTACGTCCAAAACGTGACTGACCGTTCACTTTCGACCTTTGACATAAGCGTTTCTTGTCTATATTTTTTCGTTTCTGAAGAAATGGTGCACATTTAAGGTGCATTTCCTGTATCTGCCTGGGGTCAATGGGGATCGACTCCGGGCTTTGCTGTCGAGCGCCACGCGCCTCACAACAAAAAAAACGAGGTCATACATGACGACTGCTCTACGCGAACCCACCTTGTCCAGCCAATGCCTGGCAGAATTTCTTGGCACCGCCCTGCTCATCTTTTTCGGCACCGGTTGCGTCGCCGCGCTCAAAGTCGCGGGTGCCAGCTTCGGCCTGTGGGAAATCAGCATTATCTGGGGCGTCGGCGTGAGCATGGCGATCTACTTCACCGCGGGTGTTTCCGGCGCGCACCTGAACCCGGCCGTGAGTATCGCCCTCACCCTGTTCGCCGGCTTCGACAAGCGCAAACTGCCGTTCTACATGCTGGCCCAGGTATGCGGCGCCTTCTGCGGCGCAGCGTTGGTCTACACCTTGTACAGCAACCTGTTCTTCGATTTCGAACAAGCCCACGCCATGCTACGAGGCAGCAGCGAAAGCCTGGAGCTGGCGTCGGTGTTCTCCACCTATCCGCACCCCTCGCTGTCCACTGGCCAGGCATTCCTGGTGGAAGTGGTCATCACCGCCATCCTCATGGCCGTGATCATGGCCCTGACCGACGACAACAATGGCCTGCCCCGTGGCGCCGTGGCGCCGCTGCTCATCGGCCTGCTGATTGCCGTGATCGGCAGCGCCATGGGGCCGCTGACCGGCTTTGCGATGAACCCGGCCCGCGATTTCGGGCCAAAAATGATGACCTTCCTGGCCGGTTGGGGCGAAATCGCCTTCACTGGCGGACGGGACATTCCTTATTTCCTGGTACCGGTGTTCGCACCGATCCTTGGCGCATGCCTGGGCGCCGCAGCGTATCGCGGCCTGATCGCCCGCAACCTGCCAGTAGCGCCAACCGCAAGCGCTGAGACAAACGACAATCGCCAGGGCGATACTCAAGTCAACTGATGTGGCCTCACGCCCAAGCCCTGACTTCCCATTTTTGCAAGGCCTACGACCATGACAGACACCCTGGATAAGAACTACATCATCGCCCTGGACCAGGGCACCACCAGTTCGCGGGCCATCATTTTCGACCGCGACGCCAATGTGGTCGGCACCTCCCAGCGCGAATTCGCCCAGCATTATCCGCAGGCGGGCTGGGTCGAACACGACCCGATGGAGATTTTCGCCACCCAGAGCGCCACCTTGGTCGAGGCGCTCGCCCAGGCGGGCATCAGCCACGCCCAGGTCGCTGCGCTCGGCATTACCAACCAGCGTGAAACCACGGTGGTGTGGGACAAGGAAACCGGCCGCCCGGTGTACAACGCCATCGTCTGGCAGTGCCGCCGCAGCACTGAAATCTGCGCGCAGCTCAAGCGGGATGGCCATGAAGACTACATCCGCGAGTCCACCGGACTGGTCACCGACCCGTACTTCTCCGGCACCAAGCTCAAGTGGATCCTCGACAATGTCGAAGGCGCCCGTGAGCGCGCCGAACGTGGCGAGCTGCTGTTCGGTACCGTCGACACTTGGCTGATCTGGAAATTCTCCGGCGGCAAGGTCCATGTCACCGACTACACCAACGCGTCGCGCACGCTGATGTTCAATATTCACACACTGGAATGGGACGAAAAACTGCTGGAAATCCTCGGCATCCCACGCCAGATGCTGCCCGAGGTTCGCCCCTCCTCCGAAGTCTACGGCCACACCAAGAGCGGCATTGCCATCGCCGGTATCGCTGGCGACCAGCAGTCTGCGCTGTTCGGCCAGATGTGCGTCGAGCCCGGCCAGGCCAAGAACACCTACGGCACCGGCTGCTTCCTGCTGATGAACACCGGCGACAAGGCCGTCAACTCGTCCCATGGCCTGCTCACCACCATCGCCTGCGGCCCGCGTGGTGAAGTGGCCTATGCACTAGAGGGCGCGGTGTTTAACGGTGGCTCTACCGTGCAGTGGCTGCGTGACGAGCTGAAGATCGTCAACGACGCACTCGATACCGAGTACTTCGCCAGCAAGGTCAAGGACAGCAATGGCGTGTACCTGGTGCCCGCCTTCACGGGCCTGGGCGCCCCCTATTGGGACCCTTATGCCCGTGGCGCCCTGTTCGGCCTGACGCGGGGTGTGAAGGTCGACCACATCATTCGTGCAGCGCTGGAATCGATCGCCTACCAGACCCGTGACGTACTGGACGCCATGCAACAGGATTGCGGTTATCGCCTGTCCGAATTGCGCGTGGATGGCGGTGCGGTGGCCAACAACTTCCTCATGCAGTTCCAGGCCGACATCCTCGGCACCTGCGTGGAGCGCCCGAAAATGCGCGAGACCACAGCCCTCGGCGCCGCCTACCTGGCAGGCCTGGCCTGCGGCTTCTGGAGCAGCCTGGATGAGTTGCGCGACAAGGCGATCATCGAGCGCGAGTTCAGCCCGCAATTGGACGAGACGCAGAAAGAGAAGCTTTACGCCGGGTGGCTGAAGGCCGTCGACCGTACCCGTGACTGGGAAGATCACGAAGCCTGACGTCTTCATGGAGCAGCCTTGTGCTGCGAAGAAGCCAGTGATCAGACAGTGAATATTCGCTGCTAACACCGGCCTCTTCGCAGCACAAGGCTGCTCCTACACGCGCCCTGCACATTCGTCTACTGGCCGTCATCCGCTTCCTACGGCATCATTGCAGAATTTGTCCGGCAGCCCATAAGGACCGCCCATGAATCTGCCCCCCCGCCAACAACAAATCCTCGAGCTGGTCCGCGACCGCGGCTACGTCAGCATCGAAGAAATGGCGCAGCTGTTCGTCGTCACCCCGCAAACCATCCGCCGCGACATCAACCAGCTCGCCGAGCTCAACCTGCTGCGCCGCTACCACGGGGGTGCCGCGTATGACTCGAGCATCGAGAACACCGCCTACGCCATGCGCGCCGACCAGATGCGCGACGAGAAGCAGCGCATCGCCGAAGCCGTGGCCTCGCAGATTCCCGACCATGCCTCGCTGTTCATCAACATCGGCACAACGACCGAATCGATCGCCCGCGCACTGCTCAACCATAACCACCTGAAGGTGATTACCAACAACCTCCACGTGGCCTCGATCCTGGCGGCCAAGGACGATTTCGAAGTACTGGTGGCAGGTGGCACGGTGCGCCGCGATGGCGGTGTGGTAGGCCAGGCCAGCGTCGATTTCATCAACCAGTTCAAGGTTGACTTCGCCTTGGTTGGCATCAGCGGCATCGACGAAGATGGCAGCCTGCTGGACTTCGATTACCAGGAGGTACGGGTTTCCCAGGCCCTGATCGCCAATGCACGCCAGGTTATCCTGGCCGCCGACTCCAGCAAGTTCGGGCGTAATGCCATGGTTCGCCTGGGCTCGATCAGCCTGGTGGACTGTTTGGTGACCGACCAGACGCCGACGCCCGCCCTCGCCCACTTGCTTAACCAGTACAAGATTCGCCTCGACGTGGTGTGAAGCAGATTGTGGGGCTGAAGCGTATGGATTGAGATTTTTATCGCTCTCGAGATCGAGCGCCGCCCGCGCGGCGCATCGCGAGCAACGCTCGCTCCTACGTTTGTTTCCGGCCAATTATTCCTGTGGCATTGGCGCGCGGCCCCTTGGCGCCCGCCTCAATGTCGCGTCGGACCAACCAGGCGGTCGCGTGCGCTGGCACAGGCGTGACTGGCCCGAAACAAACGTAGGAGCGAGCGTTGCTCGCGATGCGCCGCGCGGGCGGCGCTCGATCTCGACAACGCCTAATGAATCAAGCCCTAACCCGAATTTTCGTAAATGTTCACTTTATTGTCATCCGATCAGTATTTTCTATAAAGACTGACTGGATACCCGCCTTCTGTTGCGCTAGTATTTTCGGAAACGAACATCAATGTTCATATTCGATGTGAACAGCCCCAGGAGGCCTTGCCCGTGTCCCAGCCCGTTTCGTCCCAGCCCCCCCTCACCGACTGCTATGACCTCGCCGTGATCGGCGGTGGCATCAATGGTGTGGGCATTGCTGCCGACGCCGCCGGGCGCGGCCTGAAGGTGTTCCTTTGCGAAAAGGACGACCTGGCGCAGCACACGTCGTCGGCGAGCAGCAAGCTCATCCATGGTGGCCTGCGCTACCTGGAGCACTACGAGTTCCGCCTCGTGCGCGAAGCCCTGGCCGAGCGCGAAGTCCTGCTGGCCAAGGCGCCGCACATCGTCAAGCCAATGCGTTTCGTGCTGCCCCACCGCCCGCACCTGCGCCCGGCCTGGATGATCCGTGCCGGCCTGTTCCTCTACGACCACTTGGGCAAGCGCAAGCGCCTGGGCGCTTCGCGCAGCCTGCGCTTCGGCCCGGGCTACCCGCTCAAACCGGCCATCACCCGGGGTTTCGAATACGCTGACTGCGCTGTGGACGACGCCCGCCTGGTCGTGCTCAATGCCATGGCAGCCCGCGAAAAAGGTGCGCACATCGTCACCCGCACTCGTTGCCTGCGTGCCGAGCGTGTCGATGGTGTGTGGCAGGTCGAGCTGCAGCATGCCGACGGCAGCCTGCAGAGCATTCGTGCCCGCGCCCTGGTCAACGCTGCTGGCCCGTGGGTGGCCAGCTTCATCAAGGATGACCTCAAGCTGGATGCGCCTTACGGCATCCGCCTGATTCAGGGCAGCCACCTGATCGTCCCGCGCCTGTACGAAGGCGAGCACGCTTACATCCTGCAGAACGAAGACCAGCGCATCGTGTTCTGCATCCCTTACCTGGACCGCTTCACCCTGATCGGCACCACCGACCGTGAGTACAGCGGCGACCCGGCCCAGGTGAAAATCACCGAGGCCGAGACCGACTACCTGCTCAAGGTGGTCAACGCGCACTTCAACCATCAGCTCAGCCGTGCCGACATCCTGCACACCTACTCCGGCGTACGCCCGCTGTGCAACGACGAGTCGGACAACCCGTCGGCCGTGACCCGCGACTACACCCTGGCGCTGTCGGCAGGTGAAGGCCAGGCGCCGTTGCTGTCGGTGTTCGGCGGCAAGCTCACCACGTACCGCAAGCTGGCCGAATCGGCCATGGCCGAGCTCAAGCCGTTCTTCACCCAGATGCGCGCCAGCTGGACCGCTACAGCGCCGCTGCCAGGCGGGGAAGATATGACGACTGCGCAGGCACTGACTGACGCCATTCTGGCGCAGTACGGGTGGCTGCCGGTGGACATCGCCAAACGCTGGGCAGTGACTTACGGCAGCCGCGTATGGCGCCTGCTTGATGGTATTCAGGGCCCGGAAGGTTTGGGCCAGGCCATTGGCGGCGGTCTCTTCAGCCGCGAAGTCGATTACCTGCGCAGCGAAGAGTGGGCTGTAGATGCGGCCGACATTCTGTGGCGCCGTACCAAACTGGGCCTGTTCACATCGCCTGCGGAACAGCAGGCGCTGCACGACTACCTGAAGAATGCGCCAGTAAGCCAGACATCGTTCAAGGCCGCCTGAGGCCAACCTGAAGCCGGTGCCGCCTCAGCGGCACCGGCTCACGGCAACACCCCATCGATACCGAACCAACGGTCGAAAGCCTCGCGAGCCAAGGTTACAATCAGGTCTCGTTCGCCGTCGTGTATGGCTTGCACGATACCTTCGCAGTACGTCAAATACTGCTCCTCACTGACCTCTCCCGCTTCTGCACGCTCCCGGTAGGCCTCTTCTGGCGCCCGGAAAGCGTCCACCAATGCCGTGAAGCGGCGCTCGTAACGGTCTCGCACGTAACGCTCCCAAAACTCTCGTTCGGCCAGCGCTTGGGTCAGCCGCTCCGGGGTTTCCGCCCTTAGCACTTCAATCCTGGCGTTATTCAGGTCGGCTGGTGTCAGGTCGGCATAGGCCTCGAAATGCAGCGCAGCGGGTTGGGCCGGCAGGCGCAGCGAGCCGGCCAGCCGCACACGGTAGGTCAGATAGACTTCGATGTCGTCCACGTCACGCCCCGCAGCGCGAATCCCCTGGATACGCCGCGCGGCGATATGGTCAAGTTCATCCAGGCGAAACAGCGAGCGGTTCAGGCGCATCAGCTCGACCTCGCTTTGCGCAATGGTCAACCCAGCGGTGTACCGGTGGATAAGCACCCGCACCTCCATCTGACTGAACAACCACAGCAACCGGTCCTCGCAGGACGCTGTGCCTCCAGACATTACAAACAACTGCTCACGCAGCTCACTGTTCTGCTCGCAGGCCTCGATGATGTTCCAGACCCTTGCCCGATAGAAGGTGGGCCGCTGAACAAAATCGGGGGATCGAGAGAAATCGCGCAGGAAGTTGAAGAAGGGCCGCGACGCATTTTCATGTTGCAGGTTACGCCACTGCACCTCACGTTCACTCCGCTGTACGCCGGTCGAGCCAACTAGCCATTGCTCGCGCTCGTTCTCACGCACCAGCTGATGACGAAAGGATGGACTGTGCGTGATGGCCTGATCGCGGCTACTGGGCCCCGGCAACTCATCGAGGTACCGCTCGGCCGCTTCATCCAAGGGATTGTCATGCAACGCCATACGCTGCAAACGCTGGCGTAGGCCGTGCAAGTCCTGATTGACCTGACGGATCTGGTTATTGCGCAGGTCGGCAATACCCCGCAACGGTAACTGCTGCAGGCGCGAAGGGAATGCCGTGATGCCTGTCGAGCGCAACCCCAGCGGCCCAAGGTGAATAAGCCCACGAATATCCGGGACAAAACCGAGCGGATTGTAATTGAGTTCCAGCCGTTGCAGGCTGACCAAGGCATTGAGCCGACGGTTGCCAGCGGCGTCCATGATGATCCGGTTGTTGTCCAGACGCAGCGACCTCAGCTGAGTCAAACGCTCCAGCCCTGGAGGCACAACGCCCAGGCTATTTTCACGCAGGTCGAGTTCACGCAGGTTGGGGAAGCGAGCGAGAAAATCGGGATCGATCTCCGACAGGTCCATGTCTCGCAGGGTCAGCCGCGTGACATGCTCGAAACTGACGCCCTCTTCCAGCGCTGGCAGGCTGCCGACCCGTTCGCCGCGAATGTCCAGCGCATAGGTGCCGTCACGGCGCAAGCCTGTCTTGCAACGCCAACACCGGCGGATGCTATTAGCGACCCGACTACGCCGCAGCAAGTCCAGTACACCAGCATGCTCCATGCGCCACCGCCGCAAGACCTGGCGCAAGCCAGCCAACTGCTGACTGAGCTGGCTGTAATGCTGCCATGGGTCGACCCCGCGGGTAATAAGGTTCAGCAGGTAACGTTGCAGTTGGCTATCGTCGAGCGTCGGGAAAATTTGCCGCATCCCGCGCCGGCTGGCCTGGCCGCGGCTTTCGCCACGGCCACTGAGCGGGTAACCCAGGCGCCCATCTCCCCATCGCACCGGCGGCCGCACACCACCGCCTATCGGCGCCAGGCCAATCAGTTGAGCGACCAGGTCACGATGAGTGCGCGCATGTTCAGCCAGCAGGCCGCTCAGCGCTTGAGCGTCCAATGTGCGGGCCCCCATTGCGCCCTTTTGCGCCTCGCTCAAGGTCAATGAAAGTGCCTGAAGAAGGCTGTCAGTTGGAGCCGCGCCTGCCAGTAGCTGGCCCGTGGCGGCGTAAGCGCTGTACCCCGCTGGCGTCCTGATAATACTGAACCGACCATCAGCGGCTTCCCCGCCTGTCTGGGCCAGGATCGCCCCGGTGCGGCTGTCTGCACGCACTTCGATGGCCTGCGGCTCAAGCCAAGGCGCCACGTGATCGATGAGGCCAACGGCCAGTTTCGCGGAATCGGCATTGGCTGCAGACGCCTGGCGCAGCCCAGCGCAGGCGCGGTCAAGGCGGCTATCGCGCAGAAACCAGCGTGCGCGCTCAGCCAAGGCCAAAGGGACCCGATCACTGGCCACCATCTGCTCGACCTGCTGGCTATTCCCCTGTTGGATGATCTCGTGCGCCCCGCGCTGCGACAGGCCCGGAAAGTCTCTGCGTAGTACGACACTGGCCAGTTCCTCATTATCTTGCGATGTGCTGACCAGAAACTCGAACGCCTCACCCTGCACAGTGGGGAATTGTTCATGCAATCGGCGGCGCTCCAAGGCATCGAGCAACCGTGCCGGTGGCGGAGCGTTCTCCAGGTGCAGACGCCTTAGCTGTGCTTCATCGAAGCCGGTGCTTTCGAGCACGCTGCGCACCTCGTCGTCGCTGACATCGGCCAGCCTGGCGCTCAAGCGCCGCATCAGGCGCGCTGCCCCCTGCCACTCCTGGACACGCTCCAGCGCATGCCGCCAGCCACCACTGCCGTTGTGCTCAAGCATTGGCTGAAAGGCCTCGCTGCAGTGAGGATGGCGAATAAACAGATGCTCACCGTCCTTGTAGCCCGCCAACTGAAAACTGGCTTCATGCAACTTCAGCTGCCACTGGCCTTCGTCCTGGATCAGTTCGCCCACCGTCATCCCCTGCTCCCTTACCCGGTAGGCGGCCAGATCGTGGGCGCAGAGCTTGATGTGACCGGCTTCGGTGTGGATAGGCGACAGGTCATCGACGAACGCGATGCGCTTGATCAATTGCCCGGCCGCTGCAGTGCCAGCCCCTACCGCAGCCCCCAGCACAACGCTTTCAGCGACATTGAAGACGTGCTCCAACGCCCCCTGACGATCACCCAGTTGCCAATCCTGATACCCCTCATAGACCTCTTCGGCAATCTGCACGGCGGCCACCGCGAGCATCAGCTCCCCCAACACCGGCACGAACAGTCCTGCCAGGTTCAATAACGTCAGCCCCGCTTGCTGGTAGCCCTTGAGCCGCTCGTCCCGCGCCTTCCTGTCCTCATCGGCAGTTGGCACTGCCAGCACGCGAGCATCATCGAGCATCTTGTCGATGCGCGAAGCGCGCAAAAACGCAAACAATGGTTGGGTAATGGCGAAGTCACGACCATCGAGTTGCAGCGCTGAGCCCTGGGCAGTCGACGACAGCAAACGCTTCAAGGTGCCGAAAAATACGACCCGGTCGCGCTCGGCGATGAACCGCGCAATAAACGCCGCATAGTGAGGATCGCGCAGGCGCAGCCCCATGGCCTGGTAAAGCGCCCACCAGGACTCGAACACCTGTACTGGCTTCAGGGGGTTCCCCGGTATCCAGAGCATGATGCCGCGTAAAAACGCCTGATCCCGGTCTTGAATCTCGATGGCCACCACCCCGTGCAGGCACTTGCCCAGCAAGTACACCTGGCGGGTACTCAACACCACAGGGTAGGCAGGCACCACAGCACGCTTCGCAAAGACCGGCAGCGTCTGCAGGTAGTTGTCATGGCTGATCTCACCCTTGATGGCTGCTAGGCGTACGGCGGCCTCCATCGATGAGCGCAGGGCCTCCTCCAGCAACGCCTCGACTTCCCGACGGGCTTGGCCGGGTTCATCACCGGGCCGATCTGCCGGCAACAGATGCTCGCGCAGCAGGGCCTGATAGCGGCCGCCCAGGTCAAGGGTGCGACACAACCTGGCGAAACGCTCGAACGATACCGACAGGGTGACCCCTGCCGCATCTCGCAACGCAACCTGGGTGAAACGCCCAGGCTTGGTTTCGGCCTGGGTGAAGTTGTGCAATGCCGTCGTCAACAAGGGTTGCGTCGATATGCGCGCAATGTTTGGCGAGGGTGTCGGTGGAATGGGTGACGACAGAATGATTTGAACCACCTTGCGCAGTGTCGCTTTGCGCACGTCAGTGCTTACCTTGAAACGCCGACGCAACGCGTCCTCCAGCAGTGCGGCGGCAAAGTCGTCCAAGGCCGGAATGTGGCTGAACAATTGCCGCACACGCTCAGCACTGTCCTGCTGCTGACGCAGGGCCTGGTGAAGCGCACGCTGCTGGTCGACCGTGGCCGAGGTGAGCCAAGCCGGTAAACGTTGGGAAATCAGGGCATCAATCGAAGCAGGCGCTTCATCGGCAGAAAGGGTCATGGCAGTGCGGTCCGTAAAAACCGCTAACAGACCACACGGCAATCCGTCACCTGCGGTAACTAAATCTAGGCCCCATTCATTCGGGTTTCCGAACAGCAAAAGCCAACCCATTCGGAATCACGGACAACACATGCTGTCGATTTACTGTCAAAAAAGATCGATACCCCGTAATTTCGGGGCGTTATGATCAAGAAGGAAGCTTGGCACGACTCATGCTCTACACTCTTTAACCGAATGCACCCGCTTCATGTTGTATTCGTTGAACGAAAGAGTCCGCCAACGGCTCCATAAAAAAAACAAACATGTCGAGGAAAATTTGATGCGTATCGTTCGTCAATTGCTGGGCGCCGCTATCGCGGCTGCAGTCATCGCTTCGCCGGCCATGGCCGAGGAGCTGACCGGCACCCTGAAGAAGATCAAGGACTCGGGCACCATCACATTGGGCCACCGCGACTCCTCCATTCCATTTTCCTACCTGGCAGGCAAGCCGGAACCCGTGGGCTACTCCCACGACATCCAGCTGGCCGTGGTCGAGGCCCTGAAAAAACAACTGGGCACCGACATCAAGGTCAAATACAACCTCGTCACCTCCCAGACCCGCATCCCGCTGGTGCAAAACGGCACCGTCGACCTGGAGTGCGGCTCCACCACCAACAACGTCGAGCGCCAGCAGCAAGTCGGCTTCTCGGTCGGCATCTTCGAAGTCGGCACCCGCCTGCTGACCAAGGTCAAGGACGGTCAGCCTGCATACAAAGATTTCCCGGACTTGGCCGGTAAGAACGTGGTGACCACCGCTGGCACTACCTCCGAACGCATCCTCAAGGCGATGAACGCCGACAAGCAAATGAAGATGAACGTGATTTCCGCCAAGGACCACGGTGAAGCCTTCAACATGCTCGAAAGCGGCCGCGCCGTGGCCTTCATGATGGACGACGCCCTGCTGGCTGGTGAAATGGCCAAGGCTCGCAAACCGGCCGACTGGGTTATCACCGGCACCCCGCAGTCGTACGAAATCTACGGTTGCATGGTGCGCAAGGATGACGCTGCGTTCAAGAAAGCGGTCGACGAGGCCATCGTGGCTTACTTCAAGTCGGGCGAAGTCAACAAGAGCTACGACAAGTGGTTCATGCAGCCGATCCCACCAAAGGGCCTGAACCTGCAGTTCCAGATGAGCGACGAGCTGAAAAAACTGATCGCCGAGCCGACCGACAAAGCGGCGGACGAGAAGAAGTCCTGATCCTCAGATAGTGGCCTGGTGCGCATGCGCACGAATCAATTCTGCAGGCCACTCATTAGTGTCTAACCTTTCATCCGAGGGCGCCAAGCGCCCCCGGATGCTCGAAGGTGCCCGTGAAACAACCGTCTGAGGGGAAATCCCGATGAATTACAACTGGGACTGGGGCGTGTTCTTCAAGTCCACCGGCGTGGGCAGCGAAACCTATCTGGACTGGTACATCACCGGCCTGGGCTGGACCATCGCCATCGCCATCACCGCCTGGATCATCGCGCTGCTGCTGGGGTCTGTCCTTGGCGTCATGCGTACTGTGCCGAACCGCCTGGTATCGGGCATCGCCACTGCCTATGTGGAACTGTTCCGCAACGTGCCGCTGCTGGTGCAGCTGTTCATCTGGTACTTCCTGGTACCGGACCTGCTGCCCGAAGGCCTGCAGGAATGGTTCAAGCAGGACCTCAACCCGACCACTTCGGCGCTGATCAGCGTGGTGGTGTGCCTGGGCCTGTTCACTGCGGCCCGTGTCTGCGAACAAGTGCGCACCGGCATCCAGGCGCTGCCCCGCGGCCAGGAATCAGCAGCCCGCGCCATGGGCTTCAGCCTGCCGCAGATCTACACCAACGTGCTGCTGCCGCAAGCCTACCGGATCATCATTCCGCCGCTCACGTCAGAGTTCCTGAACGTGTTCAAGAACTCCTCGGTGGCCTCGCTGATCGGCCTGATGGAGCTGCTGGCACAAACCAAGCAGACCGCAGAGTTCTCCGCCAACCTGTTCGAGGCGTTCACCCTGGCCACGCTGATTTACTTCACCCTGAACATGGGCCTGATGCTGCTCATGCGCCTGGTCGAGAAGAAAGTCGCAGTACCTGGCCTGATTTCTGTGGGGGGCAAGTAAATGGACATGGATTTCAGCGAAATCATTCCCGCCCTGCCCGCCCTCTGGGAAGGCATGATCATGACCCTGCAACTGATGGTCATGGGCGTGGTCGGCGGTATCGCACTCGGCACCCTCCTGGCGCTGATGCGCCTGTCATCGAGCAAGCTGCTGTCGCGGGTGGCGGGCGCTTACGTCAACTACTTCCGCTCGATCCCGCTGCTGCTGGTGATCACCTGGTTCTACCTGGCGGTGCCGTTCGTGCTGCGTTGGATCACCGGCGAAGACACCCCCGTCGGTGCGTTTACCTCCTGCGTGGTCGCGTTCATGATGTTCGAGGCGGCCTACTTCTGCGAAATCGTCCGTGCCGGTGTGCAGTCGATCTCCAAGGGCCAGATGGGCGCCGCGCAAGCGCTGGGCATGAACTACGCCCAGACCATGCGCCTGATCATCCTGCCCCAGGCCTTCCGCAAGATGACCCCTTTGCTGCTGCAGCAAAGTATCATCCTGTTCCAGGACACCTCGCTGGTGTACACCGTGGGCCTGGTCGACTTCCTCAACTCGGCACGCTCCAACGGCGACATCATCGGGCGCTCGCATGAGTTCCTGATCTTCGCCGGGGTCGTCTACTTCATCATCAGCTTCTCCGCTTCGTGGCTGGTCAAGCGCCTGCAAAAAAGGATCACCGTATGATTTCCATCAAGAACGTCAACAAGTGGTACGGCGACTTCCAGGTACTGACCGACTGCAGCACCGACGTCAAGAAGGGTGAAGTGGTAGTGGTGTGCGGGCCGTCGGGCTCGGGCAAGTCCACCCTGATCAAGTGCGTCAACGCGCTGGAGCCGTTCCAGAAGGGCGACATCGTGGTCGATGGCACCTCGATTGCCGACCCGAAGACCAACCTGCCGAAACTGCGCTCGCGGGTGGGCATGGTGTTCCAGCACTTCGAGCTGTTCCCGCACCTGACCATCACCGAAAACCTGACCATTGCCCAGCGCAAGGTGCTCGGCCGCAGCGAGGCAGAAGCCTCCAAGAAAGGCCTGGCCCTGCTCGATCGCGTCGGCCTCAGCGCGCATGCCAAGAAACACCCCGGCCAGCTTTCCGGCGGCCAGCAGCAACGGGTGGCGATCGCCCGCGCCCTGGCCATGGACCCAATCGTCATGCTGTTCGACGAACCCACCTCGGCACTGGACCCTGAAATGGTCAGTGAAGTGCTCGATGTGATGGTTCAGCTGGCCAACGAGGGCATGACCATGATGTGCGTGACCCACGAGATGGGCTTTGCCCGCAAGGTCGCCAACCGGGTCATCTTCATGGACAAAGGCAGCATCATCGAAGACTGCACCAAAGAAGAGTTCTTCGGCGACCAGAACGCCCGCGACCAACGCACCCAGCACTTCCTCAGCAAGATCCTGCAACACTAAGCCGGCCTCAGCATCCGCTGCCCGCTCCCATCGGGCAGCGGATGCTGGTCGTGACAAGGCCACTGTGATGAAATGCGATCCTTCGCTTCTTCTCCCTGCCAGACCTGCCGTGAATTCCCGCCTGATTCGTCAATTGCTGTTACCCCCCCTGGTCATCCTGCTGATGGTCGGCCTCGGCATGGCCGGTTACCTGGTCAGCGAGAGCAATGGCATCCGCAGCCTGAGCGAAAACGGCGAGCGTCAGCTGGAGCTGCACGCGCGCACGGTCGAGAGCGAGATCAGCAAATACACCTACCTGCCTAGCCTGCTGGAGCTTGAAGACAGCGTCTCGCACCTGCTCACCGAGCCCGATGGCGGCTCCCGCCAGGCGGTCAACGAATACCTCGAAGGCCTGAACCGGCGCAGCCGCAGCCGGGCAATCTTCGTGCTCGACACCAACGGCCGGGTGCAGGCCACCAGCAACTGGCGCGATGCCGATTCGTTTCTGGGTGAAGACCTGTCGTTCCGGGCCTACTTCCAGACTGCCGTACGCGGCGAGCCCGGGCGCTTCTATGGCATCGGCAGCACCACCGGCGAGGCCGGCTACTACCTGGCCCATGGCCTGGAAGAACACGGCAAGATCATAGGCGTTGCGGTGATCAAGGTACGCCTGGACACCCTCGAAGAACGTTGGCAGCGCGCCCGCCTGGAAGCATTCGTCAGCGATGAGAACGGCATCATCATTCTGTCCAGTGACCCGGCACGGCGCTTGAAGTCGGTGCGCCCGCTGACCCCGCAAATCAAGGAGCGCCTGGCGCGCAGCCTGCAGTATTACTGGTGGCCGCTGAACGAGCTGCAACCTCTGGCGCGGGAAACCCTCGCCGATGGTGTTGAAAAGCTGACCTTCCCGGCCAACAGCGAAACAGCACAAGGCAAGGCCCATGAAGTGGCCTACCTGGCCCAGACCCGTCGGCTGGTCGACACCCCGTGGCATTTCACCCTGCTGACCCCACTGCAAGACCTGCGCCGAGAGTCGATGGTGCAAGGCATCCTGGTCGGGGTGGCATTCGCCCTGCTGGCCATTCTGGGCATCGCCTGGAACGAACGCCGCAAGGTCATCGCCACCCGCCTGGCCGCCCGCGAGGCGCTGCAGGAAGCCAACAGCCAACTCGAACGCCGCATCACCGAACGTACCGCCGACTTGCGCGCCAGCAATGAGCGGCTGAAGGGGCAGATCCGCGAGCGCCGGCATGCTGAGCAAACCCTGCGCCATGCCCAGGATGAGCTGGTGCAGGCGGGCAAGCTGGCTGCCATCGGGCAGATGTCGACCAGCATCGCCCATGAACTCAACCAGCCCTTGGCCGCGCTGCGCACGTTGTCCGGCAACACCGTACGCTTCCTCGAACGCGGTGCGCTGGAAACGGCCAGCACCAACCTGCGTACCATGAACGACCTGATCGACCGCATGGGCCGAATCACCGCCAGCCTGCGTTCATTCGCCCGCCGTGGCGACGACGGTGGCCAGGCCTCGCTGGCCAAGGCGGTGGACGCCACCCTGCAGGTACTGGCCAACCGCATCAGTGGCTGCCACTTGCAATTGCACAACCAGTTCGAAGACCATCAACTGGCCATCGACCAGACCCGCCTGGAGCAGATCCTGGTCAACCTGATCGGCAACGCCATCGACGCCATGGCCACCCAGCCCCTGCCAGAGCTGTGGCTCGAAGGCGAACTGCAGGGTGACAAGTATCGCCTGCGGGTGCGCGACAACGGCCATGGCATCGACGCCGAGGCACGCAAGCATCTGTTCGAACCCTTCTTCACTACCAAACCGGGCGAACATGGCCTGGGCCTGGGCCTGACCTTGTCGGCGAGCCTTGCCGCCGCCGCCAAAGGCAGCCTGAACGTCGAGCATCCTGTCAGTGGCGGCACGGCCTTCGTGCTTGTCCTGCCCCTGGTATCCCCCCCTAGCGAATCGGCAGAGCACCCATGAACCAAGCGCCTCTCACCGTCCTGATTGTCGAAGACGACCCGCATGTGCTGCTCGGCTGCCAGCAGGCATTGGCCCTGGAAGACATCGCCTGCGAAGGGGTCGGCAGCGCCGAACAGGCCCTGGAACGCATCGGCGACGACTTTGCCGGCATCGTCGTCAGCGACATTCGCCTGCCCGGCATCGATGGCCTTGAGCTGCTCAACCGCCTCAAGGCCCGCGACCGCAGCCTGCCGGTGGTGCTGATCACCGGCCATGGCGATATCGACATGGCGGTCGGCGCCATGCGCAACGGCGCCTACGATTTCATGGAGAAGCCCTTCTCGCCCGAGCGCCTGGTCGACGTGGTGCGCCGCGCGCTCGAGCAGCGCGGCCTGTCACGCGAGGTGGTTGCCTTGCGCCGCCAGCTGGCCGAACAGAGCAGCCTGGAGGGCCGCATCATTGGCCGCTCGCCGGCCATGGAGCACCTGCGTGAACTGATCGCCAACGTCGCCGACACCTCGGCCAACGTGCTGATCGAAGGCGAGACCGGCACCGGCAAAGAACTGGTCGCCCGCTGCCTGCACGATTTCAGCCGCCGCCAGGGCCAACCCTTCGTGGCGCTGAACTGCGGCGGCCTGCCCGAAAACCTGTTCGAGAGCGAAATTTTCGGCCACGAAGCCAACGCCTTTACCGGCGCAGGTAAACGCCGAATCGGCAAAATCGAACACGCCAATGGCGGCACGCTGTTCCTCGACGAAGTCGAGAGCATGCCGATCAACCTGCAGATCAAACTGCTGCGGGTGCTGCAGGAGCGCACACTGGAGCGGCTGGGCTCGAACCAGAGCATCGCGGTGGATTGCCGAGTAATCGCCGCGACCAAGTCCGACCTCGATGCCATGGGGCAGAACGGGCAGTTTCGCAGTGACCTGTACTACCGGCTGAACGTGGTGACGCTGGAGCTCCCCCCCCTGCGTGAGCGCCGCGAAGACATCCTGCAGTTGTTCGAACACTTCCTTCAGCAATCGGCTTTGCGCTTCGACCGTGAAGCACCGACGCTGGACAGCCAGACCTTGTCGCGGTTGATGGCCCATGACTGGCCGGGCAACGTGCGAGAGCTGCGCAACGTTGCCGAGCGTCATGCCTTGGGCTTACCGGCCTTCAAGAAGGGCCCGAGTGGCGGCGCCAGCCAGGGCCTGGGCTTTTCCGAGGCTGTGGAGGCCTTTGAACGCAACCTGCTCAGCGATGCCTTGCAACGCACCGGCGGCAACCTCAGCCAGGCCAGCCAGGAGCTGGGCATGGCCAAGACCACGCTGTTCGACAAAGTGAAAAAGTACGGGCTGGGCTAAAAAACGGCGGCGCCTGCTTCGCGGGCAAGCCCGCTCCTACAGGATTAGCGCCGCCCCCGAGGGTGGTGGGGAACCGGTGGGAGCAGGCTTGCCCGCGAAGCAGCCAATGCCAATCTCACAGACCCGCAATATGCGTCACATCCTGCCGATGCGATTGCAGGTAAGGCAGCACCGCCCCCAGCAACGGCGCCTTGAACGGCTCCTGAAAACGGTGCGCCAGCCCCGGTATCAAGCGCAGCTGGCTGCCCTGGATATGCGCCGCCAAGTGCACCCCATGCATCACCGGCAACAACGGGTCGGCCGTGCCATGCACCACCAACGTCGGCACGCGCAGCTGGTTGAGCAACGCCACGCGGCTCGGTTCGGCCAGGATCGCCATGATCTGGCGCTTGGCACCATCCGGGTTGAATGCCCGGTCATAGGCCACCGCTGCCTGCTGCAACAAGGCGGCCCGATCATCACGCACCTGCGGGCTGCCCAGTGCCGCCAGCAAGTCAGCCTGCTGCTCGATCGCTACCTCACGGTTGGGCGCACTGCGCCGGGCCAACAGCTGCACCAGGGCAGGGTCCGGCGCCGGCAGCCCTGCGGCGCCTGAGCTGGACATCACCAGCGTCAGGCTACGGACCCGCTCCGGCGCCATTGCCGCCAGGTGCTGGGCAATCATCCCGCCCATGCTGACCCCCAGCACATGAAACTGGCGTATGCCCAATGAATCCATCAAGCGCAGCCCATCCCCCGCCATGTCGGTGAGCGTATAGGGGGCGGAAACCGGCAGGCCGAGCTTGTAGCGCAGCAGCTCGACCGTCAGGTTGGCCGAGGGTGGCAGTTGGTTCCAGCGCGACAGGCCGACATCGCGGTTGTCATAGCGTATGACCCGAAAACCCTGGCGGCACAGAGCCTCGACCACGTCGTCCGGCCAATGGATCAGTTGCCCGCCCAGGCCCATGACCAGCAGCAATGCAGGGTCTCGCGGCGCACCGACGCTTTGGTAAACCAGGCTCAAATCACCCAGTTCAGCCCGTTGTACCGCTACCTGCGTGTCACAGCGTTGGTCGGCGAAGCTCGCCGGCACGCTGAAAAGAAAGAAGAGAAACAGCAACAAAGCCCGCATGAAAGAAACACCAGAATGCAGATCCCCAGTAGAGCGCGAGTTTGATGAATTTCTGTCGGGCGCGCTGCCACAGTTCAGTGACAGTTTGATGACCCCCGCTGAGTGGTGTGGCCAACGGTCCAGTCGACAGCCTGGGCAACATGAGAGAAACTCAACTCAATTCCTTCCCTTTGGCATTCAACCCTCGGAGTCAGCAGTGCTGGAGATCCGCCACCTGAAAACCCTTCATGCCCTGCGCGAGGCCGACAGCCTGGTAGAGGCCGCCGAACGCCTGCACCTGACGCAGTCGGCGCTGTCGCACCAGTTCAAAGAGCTGGAAGAGCGCCTGGGCTTGCCGCTGTTCGTGCGCAAGAGCAAACCGATCCGCTTCACCAGTGCCGGCCTGCGCTTGCTGCAACTGGCAGATGCCACGCTGCCGCTGCTGCGCGGCGCCGAGCGTGACATCGCGCGCTTGGCCGGTGGCACCGCCGGGCGCTTGCACATGGCCATCGAATGCCACAGCTGCTTCCAATGGCTGATGCCGACCATCGACCAGTTCCGCGATGCCTGGCCGGAAGTCGAGCTGGACCTGGCCTCGGGTTTTGCCTTCGCTCCCCTGCCCGCGCTGGCCCGTGGCGACCTGGACCTGGTGGTCACTTCCGACCCGCTGGACCTGGCCGGTATCACCTACGTGCCGCTGTTCACCTATGAAGCCATGCTCGCCGTGGCCAACCAGCACCCGCTGGCCAGCAAGCCTTACATGGTGCCGCAAGACCTGCTCGACCAGACCCTGATCACCTACCCGGTGGAACGCGATCGCCTGGATATCTTCACCCGCTTCCTGGAGCCGGCCGACATTGAGCCAGCTGCGGTGCGTACCTCGGAGCTGACGGTGATGATGATGCAATTGGTCGCCAGCGGCCGTGGCGTGTGCGGCATGCCGCACTGGGCACTGCACGAGTACAGCTCGCGGGGCTACGTGAAAGGCAAGCGCCTGGGCGAAAAGGGCCTGTTCGCCACGCTTTATGCGGCGGTACGCACCGACATGCTCGATGCGCCGTACATGCGCGATTTCTTGCTGACCGCCAAGGACACTTCGTTCGCCACCCTCGATGGGGTCAGCGCGGTACGCTGACGGCCTGGCGGTACAACGGCAGAATCAGGTCGCGGGTTAGCGGCGCCAGCTCAAACGCAGGCGCCTGGTCCGCCGCCAGCCACACCACTTCTTCGATTTCCGCCGCCGGGGTCACGGCTTCGGCGCTGTCGACGCGAAACAGTTCGGCTTGCACCTGGTAGCCTGGCTCGTTGGCAGCCGGCGCGCTGAACTGGCCGAGGTGGACGGCCTGGGCGGGGTCGATGCGCAGGCCCAGCTCCTCATGCAGCTCACGCACCAGCGCCTCTACCGGCGACTCACCCGCATCAATCTTGCCACCTGGCTGCATGAAGGCCACGGTGCCGCGCTTGCGCACCAGCAAGGTGCGGCCCTGGGGGTCGATCAGCAGGGCGGCGGCGATGCGAAGGGTGTTGGGCATGGGATGGGCTCGCTGGAAAAGCCTGAGAGGATCCCATGAGGTTCATCGCCTGACAAGGACGGTGCAGCCTGCCCTCACAGACGAACGGCCCCTTGCCAACCCGCCGCGCACCCGCCATAACCAACACATGAACCTACCCGCCCAACAGCACCCGGTGCTGGCGCTGTTCCACCCCGCCGTCGGCACCTGGTTCCGTCGCCATTTCGCCACGGTCACCGACGCCCAGGCGCGTGCCTGGCCATTGATTCACGGCGGCCAGTCGATGCTGCTGGCCGCACCGACCGGCTCCGGCAAGACCTTGAGCGCCTTTCTGGCCGTGCTCGACGAACTGTTCTGCCAAGGCCTTGAACACGGCGGCGAACTGCCCGCGTGCACCCAAGTGGTGTATGTCTCGCCGCTCAAGGCGCTGTCCAACGATATTCGCCTGAACCTGCAAGCGCCGCTCGAAGGCATCAGCCAGGCGCTGGAAGACCAGGGCCTCAAGCCGCCCCGCATCAGCACCGCAGTGCGCACCGGCGATACACCGCAAAAAGAACGTGCAGCCATGCGCAAGCTGGCCCCTCATATCCTGGTGACCACGCCGGAATCACTCTATGTGCTGATGGGCTCGGCCTCGGGCCGCGCGGGCCTGGCCAGCGTGCACACAGTGATCGTCGATGAGATCCATGCCCTGGCCGGCAACAAACGGGGGGCGCACTTGGCACTGACCCTCGAACGCCTGCAGGCGCTGAGCGGGCGGCCGTTGCGTCGCATTGGCCTGTCGGCCACCCAGCGGCCGGTGGAGCGCGTGGCGCAATTTCTGGTCGGCCATCAGCGCCCTTGCGCGATTGTCGACATTGGCCATGCCCGCCAGCGCGACCTGGCCCTCGAGGTGCCGCCCGTGCCCTTGGGCGCGGTAATGGCCACGGACGTGTGGAACCTGGTTTATGACCGCCTGGCAGCCCTAGCCCGCGAGCACCGCACCACGCTGGTGTTCGTCAACACCCGGCGCCTGGCCGAACGCCTGACCCGCCACCTCAGCGATCGCCTGGGCAAGGACGCGGTGGCCGCGCACCACGGCAGCCTGGCCAAGGAACTGCGCCTGGATGCGGAAAAGCGCCTGAAAACCGGCCAGTTGCAGGTGCTGGTGGCCACGGCGTCACTGGAGTTGGGCATCGACATCGGCGATGTCGACCTGGTCTGCCAGGTCGCTTCACCCGGCTCGATCGCGGCCTTCTTGCAACGCGTCGGGCGCTCCGGGCACCAGGTCGAGGGCATCCCCAAAGGGCGCCTGTTCCCCACTTCGCGCGACGACTTGATCGAATGCATCGCCCTGCTGGACTGCGTGCGCCACGGGGAGCTCGACCAACTGCACATTCCCACTGCGCCCCTCGACGTGCTGGCCCAGCAGATTGTCGCCGAAACCAGTAATCAGCCTTGGCAGGAACAAGCGCTGTTCGACTGCCTGCGCCAGGCAACACCTTACGCCGAACTCGACGTCAACCATTACCAGGCGCTGCTGCGCATGCTCGCCGAAGGCTATAACGGCCGCCAGGGCATCCGTAGCGCCTACCTGCACCGCGACGCGGTCAGCGGCACCTTGCGCGGCCGCCGCGGCAGCCAACTGACTGCGCTGACCAGTGGCGGGACTATCCCCGAAACCGCCGACTACGCCGTGCTACTCGAGCCGCAGGCGCTGAACATTGGCAGCGTCAATGAAGACTTCGCTGTGGAAAGCATTGCCGGCGATATTTTCCAGTTGGGCAACGCCTCCTACCGGATTTTGCGCGTCGAATCGGGCCGGGTGCGGGTAGAAGACGCCCATGGCCTGCCGCCGACCATCCCCTTCTGGCTGGGCGAAGCACCGGGGCGCAGTGACGAACTGTCCGCCGCGGTCGCTCGGCTGCAGGCACGCATTGATGAGCGACTGGGGTTGCCCGGCGCCGACAGTACCGCCGTGCTGGCCTGGCTGCAGCACACCTTCGAGCTGGGCGAAGACAGCGCCAGCCAGTTGCTCGATTACCTGGGGCGCACCCGCGAAGTGCTGGGCGCCCTGCCCTCGCAACAGACGCTGATCATGGAGCGCTTCTTCGATGAGTCCGGCGGTACCCAGCTGATCATCCACTCGCCCTATGGCAGCCGCATCAACCGTGCCTGGGGCCTGGCCCTGCGCAAACGCTTTTGCCGCACCTTCAATTTCGAGCTGCAGGCGGCGGCCAGCGAAGATGCCATCGTCCTGTCGCTGTCCACCAGCCACAGTTTTGCGCTGGACGAGGTGTGGCGCTACCTGTCCAGCCGCAGCGCCGAACAGCTCCTGATCCAGGCCCTGCTCGATGCGCCCTTGTTCGGCGTGCGCTGGCGCTGGAACGCTGCCGTGGCCATGGCCTTGCCGCGCTTCGTCGGTGGGCGCAAGGTGGCCCCGCAGCTCCAGCGGATGAAAAGCGAGGACCTGATCGCTTCGGTGTTCCCCGACCAGATCGCCTGCCTGGAAAACATCGCCGGCGAACGGCAGATTCCAGATCATCCGCTGGTCGAGCAGACCCTCGACGACTGCCTGCACGAAGCCATGGACAGCGAAGGCTGGCTGGCCTTGCTGCGCCGCATCGAAGGCGGTGAGGTGCGCTTGCTTACCCGTGACCTGCCGGCCCCGTCGCCACTGGCCTCGGCCATCCTCAACGCCAGGCCCTACGCCTTTCTTGACGATGCGCCCCTGGAAGAGCGACGCACCCAGGCCGTGCTCAACCGGCGCTGGAACGAACTGCACAGCGCGGATGACCTGGGCGCGCTGGACACCGATGCCATCGCCGCCGTAGAGAGCGAGGCCTGGCCGCAAGCGGCTAACGCCGACGAGATGCACGAAGCGTTGATGAGCCTGGGGGCCATCACTGCCCATGAAGTGCAGGCCAACGCCCATTGGGATTTACTGCTTCGGCAACTGGCCAAAGCAGGGCGCGCCTTGCGCCTGCCGGGTCAACAGCTGTGGCTGGCGCGTGAACGCCTGAGCCTGCTGCAACGTGTGTATCCAGGTTCAGCCACCGAACCTGCGCTAAACGTGCTGCCAGGCTTCGAGCAAGCCATCGAGGCTGACAATGCGCTAAGCGAACTGCTGCGTGCCCGCTTAAGTGGCCACGGCCCGCAAACCGTGGCGCAGATCGCTACCCCGCTAGGCAAGCCGCAGCCAGACATCGAACAGGCCCTGGCCCGCCTGGAAGCCGAAGGCTACGTGTTGCGCGGCTATTTCAGGCCTGCGGAACAACAGCTGCAGTGGTGCGAACGGCACTTGCTCGCGCGCATCCACCGCTACACGGTCAAACGCCTGCGCCGGGAGATCGAACCGGTCAGCCTGCAAGACTTCATGCGTTTTCTGTTCGACTGGCAGCACCTGGCCGCAGACGAGCGCCTGCGCGGGCCACAGGCCGTGGCCGAAGTGCTGACACAGTTGCAGGGCTACCCCGCTGCGGCCGGCGCCTGGGAGGCGGAGCTGCTGCCGGCACGCATCCACGACTACAGCCCGCACTGGCTCGACGACACCTGCCGCAGCGGGCAGTTTGCCTGGAGCCGGCTAGCAACCACGGTGGCCAGCACGACCTTGGCCAGTACACCGCTGGTGCTGCTGCCGCGCGAACACCTGGGCCTCTGGCGCAGCCTGGCGCCCGTACCGGCAGTAGACGAGCTCGGCCCGCGGGCGCAACGCGTGCATGACGTGTTGCAGGCGCATGGGGCGTTGTTCTTCGATGAGCTGACGCAGGAAGCCCACCTGCTGCCCAGCGAACTGGAAACCGCATTGCAGGCACTGGTGGGCTTTGGCCTGGTGGGTGCCGACAGTTTTATCGGGCTGCGCAGCCTGATCACGCCAGCGGCAAAACGCACCTCGCGCACCAGCAGGCGCGGCCATGCCCCCCTCTCCACCAGCATGGCCCACGCCGGCCGCTGGGCGCTGTTGCGCAGGGGCACTGCTGCAATAGACGACAGCCAGCGTCTGGAGCACATCGCCCGCGCCCTGTTGCGCCGCTATGGGGTGATCTGCTGGCGGCTACTGGAGCGGGAAAGTGATGTATTGCCGCCCTGGCGCGAATTGCTGCGTTGCTATCACCGCCTGGAGGCCCGCGGCGAAATCCGGGGTGGGCGCTTCATTGCTGGGCTGGCCGGTGAGCAGTTCGCCTTGCCAGAGGCTGTGGGCCTGTTGCGGCAAGTGCGCCGGCGTGAGCCGGAGGGCGCACTGGTGATGGTCAGCGCCAGCGACCCGCTCAATGTGGTCGGGTCATTGCTGCCAGGGGCGAAACTACCCGCGGTGAGCGGTAACCGCTTGCTGTACCGCGATGGCGTGCCGGTGGCGGTGCGAGTCGCCGGGCGTTACCAGTTCCTCATCGAGGCCTCGGTGGAGGAACAGGACACCTGGCGCCGCAGGTTGTTGAGCGATGCACGCTGAAGCGAATGATTTTCGATACCCCGATTTTCATTTTCAGCATCGCCCAACCGGGCTATGGTCGGGGTTTGCCCCAGGCCCTGAGCCTGACCGCGCCATCGCAAGGACCCCGTATGAGCCTGTCACTTCTCAGCCGCTACGCCTTCTTCGCCGCCTGTGTATTGTTCACCCTGGCGAGCCTGCCGTTCACCCACCATGAGTGGTTGTGGCCGTTCACCCTGACCACTGCCGTGCTCAGCCTGATCGGTGTGTTCGACTTGCTGCAGCAACGCCACGCCGTACGCCGCAATTACCCGATCCTCGGCAACATCCGTTACCTGGTCGAGGGCATTCGCCCAGAGATTCGCCAGTACCTGCTCGAAGCCGACAGCGACGCCCTGCCCTTCTCCCGCGCGCAACGCTCGCTGGTCTATGCACGGGCCAAGAACGAAGCCTCGGACAAACCCTTCGGTACCCTGATCGACGTGTATGAGTCCGGCTTCGAATTCATCGGCCACTCCATGCGCCCGGCACCGCTGACCGACCCGGCGAGCTTCCGCGTCATCGTCGGCGGGCCGCAGTGCCGGCAGCCGTATTCGGCGTCGATCTTCAACATTTCCGCCATGAGCTTCGGCTCACTCAGCGCCAACGCCATCCGCGCCCTTAACCAGGGCGCCAAGCTGGGCAACTTCCACCACGATACCGGCGAAGGCAGCATCAGCCCTTACCACCGGGAACACGGTGGCGACCTGGTCTGGGAGCTGGGCAGCGGCTATTTTGGCTGCCGCACGCCTGACGGGCGCTTCGACCCCGAGCGCTTCGCCGCCCAGGCACGCAGCCCGCAGGTACGCATGATCGAGATCAAGATGAGCCAGGGCGCCAAGCCAGGCCACGGCGGCATCCTGCCCAAGCACAAAGTGACCCAGGAGATTGCCGAAACCCGCGGCGTGCTCATGGGCGAGGACTGCATTTCGCCGTCACGCCACAGCGCCTTCTCCACCCCGATAGAAATGATGCAGTTCATCGCCCAACTGCGTGAGCTGTCGGACGGCAAGCCGGTCGGCTTCAAGTTCTGCCTGGGCCACCCGTGGGAGTTCATGGGCATCGCCAAGGCCATGTTGGAAACCGGCATCCTGCCCGACTTCATCGTCGTCGACGGCAAGGAAGGCGGCACCGGTGCTGCGCCGGTAGAGTTCACCGACCACATCGGCGTACCCCTGCGCGAAGGCCTGCTGTTCGTGCACAACACGCTGGTGGGCCTGAACCTGCGCGACAAGATCAAGCTTGGCGCCAGCGGCAAGATCGTCAGCGCGTTCGATATCGCCAGCGTGCTGGCCATCGGCGCCGACTGGGCCAACTCGGCGCGCGGCTTCATGTTCGCCATTGGCTGCATCCAGTCGCAAAGCTGCCACACCAACAAGTGCCCGACTGGCGTGGCCACGCAAGACCCGTTGCGCCAGCGTGCGCTGGTGGTGCCGGACAAAGCCCAACGGGTGCTGAACTTCCACCACAACACCCTGCGCGCCCTGGCCGAAATGCTGGCAGCGGCCGGCCTGGACCACCCCGCGCAACTGGAGGCCAAGCACCTGGTACGGCGCGTATCGGCCACGGAGATCAAGCTGTTCTCGCAGATGCACGTATTCCTCAAGCCGGGCGAGTTGCTGACCGGCGAGGTGAATGGGCAGTTTTATTCGCGGATGTGGCAGCTGGCCAGGGCGGACAGCTTCGAGCCGAACAGTGAGGTGGCAGCCTGACATGGCTGGGGCCGCTCTGCGGCCCCAGCCAGTTCACATCAGGATGCGGTGCTCGCTACCCCTTGCGCCTCCTTCGGCGCCAGGCGGAAGGTGTAGTACAAGGCGGTCAGCAAGACCAGGAACGCCGGCCCGATGTACAGCGCCACGCGGGTATCCTCGAAATACGCCATCAGCCCCACCACCAGCACCAGGAAAGCCAGTGCCAGGTAGGAGCTGAGCGGCCACAGCCACATGCGGTATTTCAACGCCTTGCGCTCGGCAGTCGACAGCCCGGCGCGGAATTTGAGCTGCGCCAGCAGGATCATCACCCAGGTCCAGATCGCGCCGAAGGTGGCGATCGAGGTCACCCAGACGAAGACTTTCTCCGGCACCAGGTAGTTGGCCAGCACGCCCAGCAGCAGTGCGCCAATCGACAGCAGCAACGCATTGCGCGGCACACCGTTTTTCGAGGTACGGGCAAAGGTCGCCGGGGCCTGGCCATTTTGCGCCAGGCTGTAGAGCATGCGCCCAGTGCTGAAGATGCCGCCGTTGCACGACGACAGCGCCGCCGTGATGACCACGAAGTTGATGATGCCGGCCGCAGTCTTGATGCCGAGGCGCTCGAAGGTCATCACGAACGGGCTGCCCTGGCTGCCGATCTCGTTCCACGGGTAGATCGACAGGATCACGAACAGCGCCCCCACGTAGAACAGCAGGATGCGCCAGAACACCGAACCGATGGCCTGCGGGATGGTTTTTTGCGGGTTGCGCGCTTCGCCGGCGGTCAGGCCGATCATTTCCACGCCCAGGTAGGCAAACATCACCATCTGCAGCGACATCAGCACACCGGTCACGCCATTGGGCATGAAGCCGCCATTGCTCCACAGGTTGGAAATACCCACCGCCACGCCGTCGTTGCCCAGGCCGAAGGCAATGATGCCGATGCCCCCCAGGACCATGGCGATGATGGTGACGATCTTGATCAGGGCGAACCAGAACTCGAACTCACCGAACGCCTTGACCGCAACCAGGTTGACCGCGCCCATGCTGCCCAGCGCCGCCAAGGCCCAGATCCAGCGGGGTACGTCGGGGAACCAGATGCCCATGTAGATGGCCACTGCGGTGATTTCCGCCACGCAGGTCACCAGCCACAGGAACCAATAGTTCCAGCCAGTGAGGAAACCGGCCAATGGGCCAAGGTAGTCCTGGGCGTAGCGGCTGAACGAGCCGGCAACGGGGTTGTGCACGGCCATCTCACCGAGGGCGCGCATGATGACCAGGATGGCCAGGCCACCGATGATGTAGGAAAGCATGATGGCAGGGCCGGCCATTTCGATGGCTTTGGCCGAACCGAGGAAGAGACCGACACCGATACAGGCGCCCAGCGCCATAAGACGGATGTGCCGTTCGCCCAGTTCACGCTTGAGAGGGCCGCCTTGTGCGGTCTCGGCATGGGCAGGGTGGTTGCCGACTGGCATAGCAATACAACCTCATTTTGTTATTGGATTTGACCTTCGTGCCGCAACTGCCGCGCCGATAGGCGGGGCGTTGATTGGCCGGGCTGGCCTTGTGGGCCGGCCCGTGTGCCGGAGTAGAGCGTCCGGCAGGTCGAAGGGGCGAGCAGTATAGGAAGCTACCTGTAGGGATTTTCACTGTATAAACGGGGAAATTTGGCGAGAAATCTCGGGTCTATTCCACTGCTGATAGGGTTCTGAGGCTGTTACACGCCGCAGATTCAGGGCGACACCTTATCAACATCACCTAGCCCCGAAACCCACACCAAAGCCGCATATCCCTACGCCACTTTTCTCGCCTTCCTACAAATTTTTCACCCAACCCGGTCAACGTCTAAGCTTCAGACAAGCAAGACGAAAATACCTGGCCGGATTGAAGACTATGGGCGCACTGTGGCAATCGGAACCAACCAGAACGGAAGCACCCGCAACCCCTCCGGCCGAGACGCCACCTGCAAAGTCCCCACGTCAGCGTCGGCTCTGGTGGCGGCTGATCATTTTGATCCTGCTGGTGGCCCTCATCGCCCTGGGCTTTGCCGCCTATGACGAATTCCGCACCTCCAACTTGCAATCGCGGGAGTTCAGCAAGCTCGCCACCACCCTGACCTACTCGCTGCAGCCAGGCCCCAGCGATGCCATCGTCTACCCCGGTGAAGGCCCGTTCGACAAACGCCTGGGCTACAGCGCGCTGGGCGAATTCCTGCCGCGGCTCCTCAAACGTGACTACCTGATCAGTGAACAAGTGCAGTTCTCGCCTGCGTTGATGGACTACGTCGATCACGGCCTGTTCGCCCCCTATATCGAGAAGATCCAGGCTGGCCTGTCGATTACCGACTGCCGTGGCGACACGCTGTACCAGTACAACTACCCGCAACACCTGTACCCGGACTTTGCAGCGATCCCGCCGGTGATGGTCAACAGCCTGTTGTTCATCGAAAACCGCGACCTGCTCGACACCACCGACCCGCGCAACAACCCGGCCGTCGACTGGCCGCGCTTCGCCAAGGCCGCCTACAGCCAGGTGGCCAAGTACTTTGCCTTGCCCGGCCAGTCGGCCGGTGGCAGTACCCTGGCGACGCAGCTGGAGAAGTACCGCCACTCGCCGGATGGCCTGACCGTGTCCGGCGCTGAGAAGATCCGCCAGATGGTGTCCGCCAGCGTGCGTGCCTACCAGGGCGGCCCGGACACCACCGAGGCCCGGCAGCGCATCGTGCGCGACTACCTCAACAGCGTGCCGCTCTCGGCGGTGCCCGGCCACGGTGAAGTGCATGGCATGGCTGAAGGCCTGCGGGTGTGGTACGGCGCCGATTTCGACCAGGTCAACCAGGCCCTGCTGTCGACCGCCAGCGACCCCGAAAGCCTCGCGGCGCGTGGCCTTGCGCTGCGCCAGGTGCTGTCGCTGATGATCGCCCAGCGTCGCCCCTCGCATTACCTGTCCAAAGGCCGGGTCGAACTGGCCGAGCTCACCGATTCCCATGTCCGCGTGCTCGCCGCCAACAAAGTCATCGACCAGCCGCTGGCCGATGCGGCGCTGGCCAGCAAGGCGGTGTATCGCGATTGGGTGGCACAACCGACCATTGTGCCGATCATCACCAACAAGGGCATCAGCCTGGCCCGCAACCGCTTGGCGGCCATGCTCAACCGCCCGCTGTACGACCTCGACCGCCTCGACCTGTCGGCCACCAGCACCCTGCAGGCTGACCTGCAGATGCAGGTCAGCCAGTACCTGAAGAACCTCTCGGACCCTGAGTTCGCAGCGCAGATCGGGCTGATCGGCGAGCGCCTGCTGACCACCAAGACCACCGACCAGGTGCGCTACAGCTTCACGCTGTTCGAGCGCACCGCCGATGGATCCAGGGTGCGGGTGCAGACCGACAGCACCGACCAGCCGTTCGACATCAACGAAGGCAGCAAGCTGGAATTGGGCTCGACAGCCAAGCTGCGGGTGCTCACCACCTACCTGGAAATCATCGCCGAGCTGCACGACAAGTATGCCGGCAAGCCCGCTGCCGAACTGAAGAAGGTCGAGGTGGCCGAACTGGACCGCATCACCCAGTGGTCACTGGAATGGCTGATGCAAAACAGCAAGGACCAGAACCTCGATGCCATGCTCGACGCCGCCCTGGAACGCAAGTATTCGGCCAACACCGGTGAGGCCTTCTTCACCGGGGGTGGCATGCACGTGTTCAACAACTTCCGCAAGGAAGACAACAGCCGCAACCCAACGCTGAAGATCGCCCTGCGCGAATCGATCAACCTGCCGTTCATCCGCCTGATGCGCGACCTGGTGCGCTACGTCACCTATCAACAGCCGTTCAATCGGGTACCGCTGCTCAAGGACGACGCCGACCCCCGCCGCCAGGAATACCTGGCCCGTTTCGCCGACAAGGAGGGTACCAACTACCTGATGCGCTTCTGGAAGAAGTACCAGCGCAAAACCTCGCAACAACGCCTGGACACCTTCCTCGACAGCATGCGCGTGACCCCGCAGCGCCTGGCGGCGGTGCACCGCTACCTGTTCCCCGAAGCCGGCCAGGAAACCTTCAACGCCTTCGTACGCGCGCACAGCAAGGACGACAAGATTGCCCTGGGCAAACTCACCGACGGTCGCCTGTCGGAAATGTACGACGCCTACGGCCCGGGCAAGTACGACTTGCCCGACCAGGGCTACATCGCCAAGGTCCACCCGCTGGACCTGTGGCTGCTCGGTTACCTGCTCAAGCACCCAAGCTCGACGCTGACCGAAATGGTCAATGCCAGCCGCTTCGAACGCCAGGAGGTGTATGGCTGGCTGTTCAAGAGCCGCCATCAGGGCGCACGCGACAGCCGTATCCGCACCATGGTCGAGATCGAAGCGTTCCTCGACATCCACCAGCGCTGGAAGCGCGTGGGCTATCCGTTCGACCACCTGGTGCCGTCGCTGGCCACCGCCATCGGCAGCTCGGGTGACCGCCCGGCCGCCCTCTCCGAACTGGTCGGCATCATTCAAAACGACGGCGTGCGCCTGCCGACCTTGCGCATCGACACCCTGCACTTCGCCGCCAACACCCCCTACGAGACCAAGTTGGTGAGTGACCCCGACCGCGGCCAGCGGATCCTCCCTGTGGAGGTTGCGCGGGCCCTCAAAGGCGCCATGTCGCAAGTGGTCGACGCGGGGACGGCGCGGCGTATTTCCGGCAGCTTCAAGCTACAGGACGGTACACCGCTGGTGATGGGCGGCAAGACCGGTACCGGCGACAACCGCATCGAAAGCTTCGGTGCCGGGGGCCGCTTGATCGGCTCGCGTTCGCTGAACCGCACCGCCACCTTCGTGTTCTTCCTGGGCGATAACCACTTCGGCACATTGACCGCATTCGTGCCGGGGCGCTCGGCCGAAGCGTTCAAATTCACCTCGGCGTTGCCCGTGCAAGTGCTCAAGGGCATGGCGCCGATCCTTATGCCGTACCTGCAGCCGGGTAACCCGAATGAATGTAAAGCGCCGCAGGTTGCCATGCACGGGAGCGACTCATCTAACATTTAGATGATAATCATTGGCATTAAGGACTTGTCTTTAGATATATCTTGAGTAATATCTTAAGATATATCGCACAAGACGGAGCCCATGTTGATGCGCGACCCTGCACCCCACGATCCTTTCGAGCGCCGCCCCGGCCGCGGCGAACGCGGCCCTCGCGTATTCGCCCCTGGCGACCTCAAGCTGCTGATGCTGGCCCTGCTGGCTGAGCAACCTGGCCACGGTTATGACTTGATCCGCCAGATCGAGAACCTGTTCGACGGCAGCTACAGCCCAAGCCCCGGCGTCATCTACCCGACCCTCAACTTCCTTGAAGAGGCCGAGCTGATCAGCGGCCAGGTCCAGGGCAGCAAACGCCTGTACGCCATCACCGATGCCGGCCGCACCGCCCTGGCCGAGCAGGCGGTTGCCCTCGACGGCGTGCGTATGCGCATCGAAGTCAGCAAACGCGCCCTGCGCGGGCACGACCGCCCACCTGAGATCCACGAAGCGGTCGGCAACCTGCGCCATGCGCTGCACATGCACAGCGGGCGCTGGACACCGGAAGAAATCGAACGGGTCCGCGACCTGCTTAACAACACGGCCAAGGCCATTGCCTCCGGGCCGGACGATGCCGTTACGGAGAACACCCATGAGTGACACCATTCACCGCGTCAACCACGAAATCCGCCAGCGCCGCCTTGACGTGCTGCGCGTCACCGACCTGACCCCACGCATGCGCCGTATCACCCTGGGCGGCGCGGAACTGGCGGGCTTTACCAGCGTCGGTACCGACGATCATGTAAAGCTGCTGTTTGCCGAAACGCCGGCGCAACAGCAAGCCATCGACGCCCGTAACCTGGGCCGCGACGGCGGCGCACGGCCCACCATGCGCGAATACACACCACGGCGCATCGACCTGGTGGCCAACGAACTGGACATCGACTTCGTCCTGCACGGTGATGGCCCTGCCTCCACCTGGGCCGCCCAGGCTGCGCCAGGCCAACACCTGAACATCGCCGGCCCACGGGCCTCGTTGGTGGTACCGGATATCTTCGACAGCTACCTGCTAATCGGTGACGAGACGGCAATCCCCGCTATCGGCCGCCGCCTTGAAGAACTGCCCGCGGGCCGGCACGTGCTGGCGGTAATCCAGATCGAAGACGAACAGGAACGCCAGCCGCTGCCAAGCGAGGCACAGGTGGATGTGATCTGGGTCCGGCGCCAGGAAGAGGACCTGCTCGCCCTGCTGAAGAACCTGACCTTGCCACAAGGCAGGCTGTACGGTTGGGTGGCGCTGGAGAAAGCCCTGACCCGCCAGGCCAAGGCGTTGCTGCTGGAAAAAGGCGTGCCGGACGATGCCTTGAAGGCAGCGGCCTACTGGCGGGCGGACGGTACTGCGGACGACGAGTAAGCGCCGCTCTCGCCTAACGCGCTTGAGCTTCGCCCCAGATAATGGACGGGTGCCCAACATCTGGGGCGCAGCTCAGCTTTGTGTAGGAGCAGCCTTGTGCTGCGAAGAGGCCAGTAGCATCACCCAGTTCTTCAGTGATGCCACTGGCCTCTTCGCAGCACAAGGCTGCTCCTACACGCTGACCGCCAACTGCCGGCCGCGCCAGCGGTCCAACCCCAGCAACACCAGCCCGATACCCCAGAACCCCGCCAACACCCCGAGGGCATTGAGCATCACCCGCCCATACCCGAGGCTCGCCACATCGATGAAGGGGTAGGCATACACGCCAATCTCACTGCCCCGCCACAGCGCATAGGCAAAGTACCCCGCCGGGTACAGCGCCCAGCCCGCCAGGTGCCACAGCCGCAAATGGCCCTTGGGCACCGCGCACCACCAGTACAGAACGAACAACGCCGGCATCACATCATGCAGCAACTCGTCTGCCAGCCATTGCCAGCCCTCGGGTTGCCACAAGTGGCGCAGTAGCACGCTGTAGGCCAACGCCACCAGCACGATGCTGGCCGCCACGGCGGAGCTGACCGACGGCAACAGAAAGAAGCGCCTGGCGCTGCCCTCCCGGCCAAACGCGGCATAACTCAGCACCGTCGCCACCAGGGTGTTGGTCAGCACGGTGAAATAACCAAACACGTTGACCAGGCCGCCAATCAGGCTGGCCTGTTCCTGCCAGCGCGCCAGCAACACCAGATAAACCTGCACCGCAAGGCCGAACCAACCGAGCACGGCGGCCAGGCTCAGCCACGGATGGCGCCGCACCTCAGGCCTTGCGCTGCAGCTTCACGTACAGCTGTTCGACCTTCTCCCGCGCCCAGGGCGTCTTGCGCAAGAAGGTCAGGCTCGACTTGATGGTCGGGTTGCTCTTGAAGCAACGCACATCGACGCGCTCGGCAAGGCCCTGCCATTCGTAGTGAGCCACCAGTTCGGTGAGGATCTGCTCCAGGGTCTTGCCGTGCAGCGCGTTGTGTTGGGCCGTGCTCATGCCAGTGCTCCAGCGTGGGAAAGGTGCGCACCTTACACGAGTGTAGTGGCCAGGGGACTCAGGTCGCTTGAAAAACCGCTGGCCAGAGGCGAAAGCCTTATGCTGAAATAGCAATGTTATACAGTAACAATACAAAAGCCTCTGCCAAGGAACGCCCCATCCCCATGCTGTACATCCCGCTCCGCCTCTCCCCCCTCGCCGTCGCGCTGTGGCTGGCCTCATCACCCAGCCAGGCCGTTGAACTCGAACCCCAGGTCATCACCGCCAACCCGCTGGGCAATCGCCAACTGGCCGCCCCGAGCACGGTCCTCGAAGGTGACAACCTGCTGCAACAGCAACACGGCAGCCTCGGTGAAACCCTGAACAAGCAGCCCGGCGTCGCCTCTACCTGGTTCGGCCCTGGCGCCAGCCGCCCGGTAATCCGCGGCCTGGACGGCGACCGCATCCGCATCCTGCGCAACGGCGTCGGTGCACTGGATGCCTCGTCACTGTCCTACGATCACGCCGTTCCGCTCGACCCGGTGACCGTGGAGCGGGTCGAAATCGTCCGCGGGCCCGCTGCCCTGCTCTACGGCGGCAATGCCATTGGCGGTGTGGTCAATACCTTCGATAACCGCATCCCCGATGCGCCGATCGAAGGCATCCACGGGGCGGGCGAGCTGCGTTATGGCGGCGCCGATACCACCCGCAGCAGCGCCGGTAAACTGGAAGCCGGGAACGGCGCCTTCGCCCTGCACCTGGACGCCAACAGCCGCCAGTTCAACGATTTGCGCATCCCTGGTTACGCGCGCAGCTCGAAGGTGCGTGACGCCGACGAGCCGGGCAGCAAACACCGCCTGGAGAACAGCGACGGGCGTCAGGATGGGGGCGCCGTCGGCGGGTCTTACCAGTGGGACCATGGCTATGCCGGCCTGTCCTACAGCCGCTACGACAGCAACTACGGCTCGGTGGCCGAACCCGGCGTACGCCTGGACATGCAGCAAGACCACTACGCATTCGCCTCTGAACTGCGTGACCTCGAAGGCCCGTTCAGCTCGGTCAAGGTCGATGCCGGCTATACCGACTACGAGCACAGCGAAATCGAAGAAGGCGAGGTGCACACCACCTTCAAGAACAAGGGCTACGAGGCACGCATCGAGGCGCGTCATCAGCCACTTGGGCCGGTTGAAGGGGTGATCGGTGCCCAGGTCAGCCGTAACGAGTTCTCGGCACTGGGGGAGGAAGCGTTCGTCCCGCATACCGATACCGACAGCCTGGCGCTGTTCATGCTTGAGCAATGGCAGGCCACCGAGCGCCTGAACCTGAGCCTGGGCGCGCGTTTGGAGCACACCCGCGTCGACCCGGATGCCAAGGGCAACGAGACCTTTGCAGCGGCCGACAGCGCCAGCAGTTTCAATGCCTTCAGCCTGTCCTCCGGGGCGGTGTACCAGCTCGACCCGGTCTGGGCACTGGCCGCCAACCTGGGCTACACCGAGCGCGCCCCAACCTTCTATGAGCTGTATGCCAACGGTGCGCATGTGGCCACCGGGGCTTACGAGGTGGGCGATGCCAGCCTGAAAAAGGAAAAGGCAATTTCCGGCGACTTGGCCCTGCGCTTCGACAACGGCACGCACAAAGGCAGCGTCGGGGTCTTCTACAGCCACTTTCGCAACTACATTGGCCTGATCGGCACAGGCAACCTGCGTGAGGGGCATGACCACGACCATGGCGAGGACGAGCATGACCACGATCATGATCACGACCATGACGGCTTCCCGGAATACCAGTATCAGGGCGTGCGGGCGCGCTTCTATGGCATCGAGGCGCAAGACCGCTGGCAACTGGTCGAGAACCGCTATGGCAGCTTCGCGCTGGAGCTGTCCGGCGACTACACCCGGGCCAAGAACCTCGACAGTGGCGAGCCATTGCCACGAATCGCACCGCTGCGGTTGAACAGCGGCCTGGTCTGGGCACTGGACCGCTGGCAGGCGCGGGTCGATGTGCAGCATGCCGCGTCGCAACATCGCACACCGGCCAACGAAACCAGTACCGATGGCTACACCACGCTGGGCGCGAGTGTGGGCTATCGCTTCGACATCGGGCAAAGCGAGTGGCTGGCCTTCGTGCGGGGTGAAAACCTGACGGATCAGACGGTGCGCTATGCCAGTTCGATTCTGCGGGATATTGCGCCAGCGCCGGGGCGCAGTGTGGAAGTGGGGCTGCGTACGACGTTTTGAGCTGCCATCGGGGCGCCCTGCGCCCCCATTCGCGTGTAGGAGCAGCCTTGTGCTGCGAAGAGGCCGGAGATAACACAGCAAATCTTCACTGATTTCACCGGCCTCTTCGCAGCACAAGGCTGCTCCTACAAACGGCACTGTTACCGGATCGACAACAATCAACTGCGACAATTTGTCTTTTTTTCTTACAACTTCCCCTATATCCTCCCCGCCGCAAGCTGAATCGCTTCATCGACTCCACCTTGTTGTCATCTCCATTGAAGGGCCCGCCCTTCGATGCCCTTGTCGTTTGTTCAATAATCAAAAGATAGCGCTATCTCATGTTCCAGCTGCCCAAAACCTGTTTCATCGGCCTTGCCCTCACCGCCTGTGCAACCCCTGCCAGCGCCAGCGAAATGTTCGCCAGCGATTCCCCGTGGATGCTGGGCGATTGGGGCGGCACCCGCAGTGAATTACTGGCAAAAGGTTACGACTTCACCCTCGGCTATACCGGCGAGATGGGCAGCAACCTGCACGGCGGCTTCGACCACGACCGTACCGCGCGCTACAGCGACCAGTTCACCTTCGGTAGCCACCTGGACCTGGAAAAGATCTTTGGCTGGAACGACACCGAATTCCAGCTGACCCTCACCGAGCGCCACGGCGACAACATCAGCAACGACCGCATCAACGACCCGCGTGTCGGCGGCTTCACCTCTGCCCAGGAAGTCTGGGGCCGCGGTGAAACCTGGCGGCTCACGCAACTGTGGGTCAAACAGAAGTACTTTGACGGCGCACTGGACGTCAAATTCGGCCGTTTCGGCGAAGGCGAAGACTTCAACAGCTTCCCCTGCGACTTCCAGAACCTGGCCTTCTGCGGCTCGCAGGTAGGCAACTGGGTTGGCAGCATCTGGTACAACTGGCCCGTCAGCCAATGGGCCCTGCGCGTGCGCTACAACCTCACCGACGCACTCTATGCCCAAGTCGGCGTGTACGAGCAAAACCCTTCCAACCTGGAATCGGGCAACGGTTTCAAGCTCAGTGGCAGCGGCACCCAGGGCGCCATCCTGCCGGTCGAACTGGTGTGGAGCCCACAGGTCAATGGCCTGAAAGGGGAATATCGCGCCGGCTACTACTACAGTAATGCCAAGGCACACGATGTGCTCGACGACAGCAACGGCCAGCCGGCTGCGCTCAGTGGCGCCGCCTACCGCAGCCGTTCGAGCAAGCACGGCATGTGGCTCGGCGCCCAGCAGCAGGTCACCTCGCTGGCGTCCGACCAGTCGCGTGGCCTGAGCCTGTTCGCCAACGCCACCTTGCACGACAAGAAGACCAATGCCATCGACAACTATGTTCAGGCAGGACTGGTATACAAAGGGCCCTTCGATGCCCGCGCCAAGGACGACATCGGCTTCGCCCTCGCCCGCGTGCACGTCAACCCGGCCTACCGCAAGAACGCCCGCCTGGCCAACCAGGCCGCCGGCCTCGACGACTACGACAACCCTGGCTTCCTGCCCGTGCAGGACACGGAGTACAGCGCCGAGCTGTACTACGGCATTCACTTGGCCGACTGGCTCACAGTGCGCCCCAACCTGCAGTACATCCGCCACCCGGGCGGGGTGTCGCAGGTTGACGATGCGCTGATCGGCGGCCTGAAGATCCAAAGCACTTTCTGAATCAACCTTTTGACATAACGGAGAACCTACGATGAGCACTGACGGTGCCAAGAATGGAACCCGCTGGCTACCGCGCCTTCTGGGCGTGCTGCTGTTGCTGATGGGCCTGGCCCTGCTGGCTGGCGGCATCAAGCTGAGCCAGCTGGGGGGGTCGCTGTATTACCTGATCGCCGGCATCGGCTTTGCCCTGTCCGGTATCCTGCTGCTGGCCCAGCGCCGCATCGCCCTCGGGCTGTACGGCCTGGTGCTGCTCGGCAGCACCGCCTGGGCATTGCTGGAAGTGGGCCTGGACTGGTGGCAACTGGTGCCGCGCCTGGCCATCTGGTTCGCCATTGGCGTGGTCCTGCTGCTGCCTTGGGCACGTCGCCCACTGATCGGCCCGGCCGCCAAGGCCAACACCGCGCTGCTCAGCGTCGCTGTGGTCGCCTCCGGTGCCTGCGCCCTGGGCAGCCAATTCACTCACCCGGGTGAAGTGTTCGGCGAACTGGGCCGCGAGAGCAGTGAGATGGCCAGCGCCGCGCCGGCCATGCCCGACGGCGAATGGCAAGCCTACGGCCGCACCGAGCATGGTGACCGCTATTCGCCGCTGCGCCAGATCACCCCGCAGAACGCCTACCGCCTGGAAGAAGCCTGGCGCATCCGTACCGGCGACCTGCCGACCGACAACGACCCGGTGGAGCTGACCAACCAGAACACCCCGTTGAAGGTCAACGGCATGCTCTACGCCTGCACCGCGCACAGCAAGCTGCTGGCCCTGGACCCGGACACCGGCGCCGAAATTTGGCGCTACGACCCACAGGTCAAGAGCCCGGTCGGTACCTTCAAGGGCTTCGCCCACATGACCTGCCGCGGTGTTTCGTACTATGACGAGAACAACTACGTCAGCCGTGATGGCAGCCCAGCACCGAAAATCACCGATGCCGGCAAGACTGTCGCCCAGGCCTGCCCGCGCCGCCTGTACCTGCCCACCGCCGACGCCCGCCTGATCGCCATCAACGCCGACAACGGCAAGGTCTGCGAAGGCTTCGCCAACCAGGGCGTGATCGACCTGACCACCGGCATCGGCCCATTCACCGCCGGCGGCTACTACTCCACTTCGCCGGCGGCGATCACCCGTGATCTGGTGATCATCGGCGGCCATGTCACCGACAACGAGTCGACCAACGAGCCCTCTGGCGTCATCCGCGCCTACGACGTGCACGACGGCCACCTGGTGTGGAACTGGGACAGCAACAACCCGGACGACACCAAGCCTCTGGCACCCGGCAAGACCTACAGCCGCAACTCGGCAAACATGTGGTCGATCGCCAGCGTCGATGAAGACCTCGGCATGATCTACCTGCCGCTGGGCAACCAGACCCCAGACCAATGGGGCGCCGACCGCACCCCCGGCGCGGAAAAGTACAGCGCAGGTGTTGTCGCCCTCGACCTGACCACCGGCAAGGCCCGCTGGAACTACCAGTTCACCCACCACGACCTGTGGGACATGGACGTCGGCAGCCAGCCAACCCTGGTCCACCTGAAGACTGCCGATGGCGTGAAGCCGGCGATCATCGTGCCGACCAAGCAGGGCAGCCTGTATGTGCTGGACCGCCGCGACGGCACGCCAATCGTGCCGATCCGTGAGATCCCGACCCCGCAAGGCGCCGTGAAAGGCGACCACACCTCGCCGACCCAGGCCCGCTCCGACCTCAACCTGCTCGGCCCTGAGCTGACCGAACAGGCCATGTGGGGCGCCACACCGTTCGACCAGATGCTGTGCCGCATCCAGTTCCGCGAACTGCGTTACGAAGGCCAGTACACCCCGCCGTCCGAGCAGGGTTCGCTGATCTACCCAGGTAACGTCGGCGTGTTCAACTGGGGCAGCGTGTCGGTCGACCCGGTACGCCAGTTGCTGTTCACCTCGCCCAACTACATGGCCTTCGTGTCGAAGATGGTGCCGCGCGAGCAAGTGGCCGCCGGCAGCAAGCGCGAAAGCGAGACCAGCGGCGTGCAGCCCAACACCGGCGCACCATACGCGGTGACCATGCACCCGTTCATGTCGCCGCTGGGCGTACCGTGCCAGGCGCCTGCCTGGGGCTATGTGGCGGCCATCGACCTGTTCACCAACAAGGTCGTGTGGAAGCACAAGAACGGCACCACCCGCGACAGCACACCTGTGCCAATCGGCCTGCCGGTAGGCGTGCCGAGCATGGGCGGTTCGATCGTTACCGCAGGCGGCGTCGGCTTCCTCAGCGGCACCCTGGACCAGTACCTGCGTGCCTACGACACCAACAACGGTAAAGAGCTGTGGAAAGCCCGCCTGCCGGCCGGTGGCCAGGCCACGCCGATGACCTACAGCGGCAAGGACGGCAAGCAGTACGTGCTGGTGACCGCTGGCGGCCACGGCTCGCTGGGCACCAAGATGGGTGATTACATCATCGCTTACAAACTCGCCGACTAAGCTTCTAGCGGCAAGCTACAAGCCACAAGAGAAAGCGGGGCCTGCAGGGCCCCGTTTTTTTTTGCAGCTTGCACCTTCTAACGCAAAGCTTGAAACCCATCCCCCCGCGCCCCATCTAAGCACCATAGTCATTCACGCAGGTGCCCCATGAGCAACCAGCAGGATTTCCCCGAACACCCCGACGAACACAGCGAAGTCGAGCACGCCGATACCCAGGCCACACCCGGCCACGCCCTCGCCCTGCCCGGCCAGCAACTGCCGGACAAGGTCTATGTGATCCCGATTCACAACCGCCCGTTCTTCCCGGCACAAGTGTTGCCCGTGATTGTCAACGAAGAGCCCTGGGCAGAAACCCTCGACCTGGTCGCCAAGTCACCCGACCACTGCCTGGCGCTGTTCTTCATGGACACCCCGCCCGAAGACCACCGCCATTTCGACACCTCCGCCCTGCCGGAGTACGGCACCCTGGTCAAGGTGCACCACGCCAGCCGTGAGAACGGCAAGCTGCAGTTCGTGGCCCAGGGCCTGACCCGGGTGCGCATCCGGACCTGGCTCAAGCACCATCGCCCGCCCTACCTGGTCGAGGTGGAATACCCGCGCCAACCCACCGAGCCTACCGACGAGGTCAAGGCCTACGGCATGGCGCTGATCAATGCGATCAAAGAGCTGCTGCCGCTCAACCCGCTGTACAGCGAAGAGCTGAAAAACTACCTCAACCGCTTCAGCCCCAACGACCCGTCACCGCTGACCGATTTTGCCGCAGCCCTTACCTCGGCCACCGGCAGCCAGTTGCAGGAAGTGCTCGACTGCGTGCCCATGCTCAAACGCATGGAAAAGGTCCTGCCGATGCTGCGCAAAGAGGTCGAGGTGGCGCGCCTGCAGAACGAGATCTCGGCCGAGGTCAACCGCCAGATCGGCGAGCACCAGCGCGAGTTCTTCCTCAAGGAGCAGCTCAAGGTCATCCAGCAGGAGCTGGGCCTGACCAAGGACGACCGCAGCGCCGACCTCGAACAGTTCGAACAGCGCCTTGAGGGCAAGACCCTGCCCGCCCAGGCGCAGAAGCGCATCGACGAAGAAATGGGCAAGCTGTCGATCCTCGAGACCGGCTCGCCAGAATACGCCGTGACCCGCAACTACCTCGACTGGGCCACCGCCCTGCCGTGGGGCGTTTACGGCAAAGACAAGCTCGACCTCAAGCACGCGCGCAAGGTGCTCGACCAGCACCACGCCGGCCTTGATGACATCAAGGAACGCATCCTCGAATTCCTCGCCGTGGGCGCCTGGAAAGGCGAGATCAGCGGCTCGATCGTGCTGCTGGTGGGCCCACCGGGTGTGGGCAAGACCAGCATTGGCAAGTCCATTGCCGAATCGCTCGGCAGGCCGTTCTACCGCTTCAGCGTCGGCGGCATGCGCGACGAAGCGGAAATCAAGGGCCACCGCCGCACCTACATCGGCGCCCAACCGGGCAAGCTGGTGCAGGCGCTGAAAGACGTCGAAGTGATGAACCCGGTGATCATGCTCGACGAGATCGACAAGATGGGCCAGAGCTACCAGGGTGACCCGGCTTCCGCGCTGCTGGAAACCCTCGACCCCGAGCAGAACGTCGACTTCCTCGACCACTACCTGGACCTGCGCCTGGACCTGTCCAAGGTGCTGTTCGTCTGCACCGCCAACACCCTCGACTCGATCCCCGGGCCGTTGCTCGACCGCATGGAAGTGATCCGCCTCTCCGGCTACATCACCGAAGAAAAGCTGGCCATCGCCAAGCGCCACCTGTGGCCCAAGCAGCTGGACAAGGCCGGCGTAGCCAAGACCAGCCTGAGCATCACTGACAGCGCGCTGCGCACCGTGATCGAGGGCTATGCCCGTGAGGCAGGGGTGCGGCAGCTGGAGAAGCAACTGGGCAAACTGGTGCGCAAAGCCGTGGTCAAGCTGCTGGAGGACCCGGATGCCAAGCTCAAGATTGGCAGCAAAGACCTGGAGGCCGCGCTCGGCATGCCGGTATTCCGCAGCGAGCAGGTACTGGCCGGCAAAGGCGTGATAACGGGTTTGGCCTGGACCAGCATGGGCGGCGCCACGCTGCCGATCGAGGCCACCCGCATTCATACCCTCAGCCGCGGCTTCAAGCTGACCGGCAAACTGGGGGATGTGATGAAAGAGTCCGCCGAGATCGCTTATAGCTACGTCAGCTCCAACCTCAAACAGTTTGGCGGTGACCCAGGCTACTTCAACGAGGCGTTCATCCACCTGCACGTGCCCGAGGGTGCTACGCCCAAGGATGGCCCAAGCGCGGGGGTGACCATGGCCAGCGCGCTGCTGTCACTGGCGCGGGACCAGGCGCCGAAAAAGGGCGTGGCCATGACCGGTGAGCTGACCCTGACCGGCCAGGTGCTGCCCATTGGCGGGGTGCGTGAGAAGGTGATTGCCGCCAAGCGGCAGAAGATCTTCGAGCTGATCCTGCCCGAGGCCAACCGCGGCGACTTCGAAGAATTGCCAGACTACCTGCGTGAAGGGCTGACGGTGCATTTTGCCAAGCGCTTTGCCGACGTGGCGAAAGTGCTGTTCTGATCAGTCCTGGCCTGTTTGCGGCATTCGCCGTGAACAGGCCTGTACCGGTGGCACAAATTTGCACGTGCTTCGGTTATCCTCAGGTCATCGCCAGCCTTCGGAGCCAACATGACCGCCCCTCGTCTGCTCGTTCCTCTGAGCCTTACCCTGCTTGCTGCCTGCGCCCAGCACCTGCAAACCGTCGAACTGGACGCCGAAAGCGAATGCCCCCAGCGTCTGAAGGTGGGCCAGGCACTGACCCTGACCCTTCCAGGAAACCCCTCAACCGGCTACCGCTGGCGCATTGAGAACCCTGCCGCAAGCATCCTGCAAAGCCTCGGCCCCGAGGTCTACAGTGCCCCCGATGACACCGACGTGGTCGGCAGTGCCGGCTCGTCCACCTGGCGCTACCTTGCCAGCAGTGCCGGAGAAGCCCAACTGGTGCTTGTGTATCAACGCCCCTGGGAGGCTGAAGTCGCACCGGTGCAGAGCTTCGAGTGCAAGGTCATCGTCCGCTGACCGCGCTTAACGCCTGTCGCTGGCAACCTTGACTGCCTGCTGGTACGTGCACTGGCCCCGAAGCACTGCCATGGCAAGATGCTCCGCCTTTGGCTAAAATGCGTCTCCGTTTCACCCCGTATCGAGCCCGCAGTGAGCAAACAACCCGACCGCCTCTTCGCCCAACCTCTGGAGCAGGTACCCGACTTCGCCTTCAACGAAGACGTGGTGCGCGTGTTCCCGGACATGATCAAGCGTTCGGTGCCAGGCTACCCGACCATCGTCGAAAACCTCGGCGTGCTGGCCGCACGCTTCGCCCAGCCGAACAGCACGCTGTACGACCTGGGTGCCTCACTGGGCGCTGTCACCCAGTCGTTGCGCCGTCATGTACGCAGCGACGGTTGCCGCGTCATCGCCGTGGACAACTCCGCTGCGATGGTCGAGCGCTGCCGCCAGTACCTCACCGCGCAGGACTCGATGTTCCAGGAGCTGCTGCCGGTCAACGTGCTGGAAGCCGACATCCTCGCCCTGCCCTTCGAGCCGGCCTCGGTAGTGGCGATGAACTTCACCCTGCAATTCATCGCACCCGACCAACGCCTTGAGTTGCTCGGCCGTATCCGCCAGGCCCTGCTGCCGGGCGGCGCGCTGATCCTCTCGGAAAAACTGCGTTTCGCCGACGATGACGAGCAGAACCTGCTGAATGAACTGCACCTGGACTTCAAACGGGCCAACGGCTACAGCGAACTGGAAATTGCCCAGAAGCGCAGTGCCATCGAGCACGTGATGAAGCCCGACACCCTGGATGCGCACAAGGCGCGCCTGCGCGCTGCGGGTTTCTCCAAGGTCGTGCCGTGGTTCCAATGCCTTAACTTCGCCTCGCTGATTGCCCTGCCATGATCGATCTGTCCCCTCTGGTCCGCCGCCTGGCGGGCACCCCCCTGGCTTCCTGGTCGCAAGGCCTGCAAGCGCAACTGGAAGCCAAGCTGGAAAAAGGCCACGGCGACCTCGATCGCTGGCGCGGCGCGCTGGATGCGCTTCCCGCCCTGCAACCCAGCGAAATCGACCTGGTCAACGGGCTGCGCCTGGATTGCGACTGCGACGACGCCACCCGCGCGCAAATGCGTGAGGCGCTGATGGGCTTGTCGCCCTGGCGCAAAGGGCCGTTCGACCTGTTCGGCGTGCACGTGGACACCGAATGGCGCTCGGACTGGAAGTGGTCGCGGGTCAGCCCGCACCTGGACCTCAAGGGCAAGCGCGTGCTCGATGTCGGCTGCGGCAACGGTTATTACCAATGGCGCATGCTCGGCGCCGGTGCCGATATGGTGGTCGGGGTCGACCCCAACTGGCTGTTCTTCTGCCAGTTCCAGGCCGTGCAGCAGTACTTGCCCGAGCTGCCAGCCTGGCACTTGCCGTTCGCCCTGGAAGATTTGCCGGCCAACCTTGAAGGCTTCGACACGGTGTTCTCCATGGGCGTGTTCTACCACCGCCGCTCCCCCATAGAGCACCTGCTGGCGCTCAAGGATTGCCTGGTCAAAGGCGGCGAGCTGGTGCTGGAGACGTTGGTGGTCGAAGGCGACGAGCAACAGGTGCTGGTCCCAGAAGACCGCTACGCACAAATGCGCAACGTCTGGTACCTGCCCTCGGTACCCGCTCTGGAGCGCTGGTTGCGCCGTGCCGGCTTCAGCGATGTACGCTGCGTCGATGTCAGCGTCACCAGCATCGAAGAACAGCGCAGCACCGATTGGATGCGCTACCAGTCACTGAGCGACTTCCTCGACCCCAATGACCAAAGCCTGACCGTCGAAGGCCTGCCCGCGCCACGGCGGGCAACGATCGTAGCGCGCAAGTAGCGCCTACTTGAAGACCTTCGCCATCTCCTGGGAATGTTCACGTATCCCTGCCCACTGGGCGAGAAACTGCCTGAAGTAGTAAATGAACACCGCCAGTTGCTGGCGGGTGTTCATCTTGCCCAGGTGGCCTGCCGCGCTTTCCAGGTACGCCTCGATGGTTTGCCAGGCCGTGTGCAGGTGACCCGCCGCAAGCACCACATCCCACAGGTCGAGCTCCAGCTGGCCCATGTTGGAGTTCACCTTCTGTACGCGCCCTTCCACCTGACGAAACTCGCTCAACTGGTGGCTGACTGCGCTGCGCCGATGCTCCAGGCGACGAAGCTCGGCGCGCGCTGACTTGGCTTTGGAGCCATAGATAGAATTGCCGATCAACGCGCCGAAAGGGCCGCCGATCCAGCCGAGTGAGGATTGCCTGGAGTAACGCTCATACTCACTGCGCACCGCCTTGATGTCCTCATCCAGGCTGGCCAGCTCCCAGGCCAAGTTTTCGCCATCCGGGGCCTGTGAAAAGCGCGCTGCCGCTCGGCACTTCTCCACCACTTCCGGGCGTAGCTTGAAACGCGCCTCGTCGCGAAAGCGCTCGAAGCCTATCCGCACTTGATCGAGCTGCAGGTCGAAATCGTCGATCAGCGCATGCAAGCCCATCAGCCGGTCAGCCATCGAACTGATCAACGTGCGGTCATGCTCATCGAGCGGCACATCGGGCGCCTCGCGCAGGCTGTCCCACGAAGGTCGATTGGCCCCCAGCGCACGTGTGCGCGCGACCAGCTGCACGACCTCGGCACCGCAAGCCTCGACCTGGCTGGCGTGCGCATCGAGCTGAAGGGTGACCGCCTGAGTGCTGCGCTCCAGATGGCTCCAGCTTTGCCCGTGCGCGCGCAACCGCTTGAACATGGCGAGCATACGCTCAGGCGTCAACTCTGGCTCGGCAATGCTGGTATAGCCAAGCCAGCGCAAGGTCTGCGTGCAATCGCCCGGCAGCGCCAGCATGCGCTGGCTGTAGTCGCTGAGGGTCTGGCGTGATTCACGGGTCAGGATCAGGCCCGCCCGGCCCCGTCCGTCACGGTCGTCCATGGCGCCAATCAAGGCGCCAGGCAGGACAATCGCCTTTTGTTGCTGCTCTTGGAAACTCAATGTCCGAGGATTCATTGTTCGACTCTCATCCACTTGGATATGGCGCAGCCGACCGTGCCCGATGAGCACGGTCGACCTGGGCCGTTACAGCCCGCGACGGTGCTGCTCGAGCAGTTGTCGCTGATAGGCCAGCAGTTGCTTGAAGGTGTCGTCCAGGGCTTGCACCTGCGCAACGTTGCTGGGGGCCGCAGTGCCTATTCGCGGCGCGAAGTTGGCCAGGGCCTGGCGCACGACATTGATGCCGGCGTCCCACTCGGAGCGTTGCTCGTGCAAACGCGGCATCGTTAGCAGTGCCGCCAGTTGCGTGCTCACCACCTGCTGACGCTGATCGAGTTCGCGCACTTGCCGCGCCAGGTTCGCCACCCGCTCGCGGGCAGCCCGCCGCGCCTGCTGCAACTGGGCGTAGCGCATACCTTCGACGACATCGCCAAGCAGGGTTTGCAGCTGCTCCACCGCCGTGTTCATGGCGTCGGCTATCGCTGCGGCTTCAGCGCCAGGCACGGCCAGTTTGGCCAGGTCTTGCGCCGAAGGTACGACACCGCCGAAGCGGGTCTGCAAGCCATTGGCCTCCAGGGTGGCAATGGCCTGCTCGATCGCCGACTGGCTGTGCTTCTCGCGATCATGCTCGGCGCTTACCTGGGTGTGCAGGTTGGCCTGATCCTGCTGTTGCTTGAGCAGCCGCTGTTCGTCGCGGGCCCACGCCAGCGCTGCCAGGGTGGCCAGCGCCTGCTGTTCCTTGCCCAGGTGGGCCACCTGGGTGCCCAGTAGAGACTTCACCGTCTCGGCGACTTCTGCAGCAATTGCCAGCAGCTCCTCATCATCGCCATCCTCCAGGGCGTCGAGGATGTCGCGCAGTGGTTCATTGGAGATCTCCGCGACAACGCGCTGGGCGTTGCGCACCATCACCTCGGCGCAGTTGATGAACAGCTTCATATGGCGCTCCAGCGACTCGTGGATCACCGGCTGAAATTTCAACTCGCCGCGCTGCCAGGCTTCGGTGAAGCTTCGCGTTGCACCCAACACGCTGCCCAATTCAGGCGGATTGGCGCGGGTATGCAGCACACTGATATTGTCATTCATGGTCGTTCACCTGTTAGTGGGCCGAAGCGGCGTCGTCGAAAATGCGGGTCAGTTGCAGGGAGGTCTTTTCGATCTGGATCCACTGCGCCAGGAACTGCCGGAAATAAATGACAAACCTGGCCAAGGCGCGGTTGTCGGAGATCTGTTCGAGCTTGCCGATCGACGCGTCGATGTACGCACCGACGATTTCCCAGGCGGTCTGCAGGTGGGACGCCGCAGTCACTACGTCCTGCAAGCGGGTATCGAGCTCGTCGACGAAGGTCGCCATCTCTTCCATGCGGCCTTCCAGATTCACCCGTACGCGCAGTTGCTCGCTGGTAGCACGCCGCTCTGCCTGGCGACGCTTGCGCTCCTTGCGAACCTTCTCGGCCTTGCTCCCGTAGATGCCGCCGGTGATCACCGCGCCGATCGGCCCTGCGGCCAGGCCGCTGAGCGCCTGCTTGACGTACTGGTCATACTCTTTGCTCAAGGCACCGATCTCGTCGTCCAGCTCCTTGAGCTTCCCGCGCAGGCGCTCCACCACACCATCACCCTTGGTGCGCTCGACCGCTTGCCCCTTCTGTTTCACCGCCGGGATCAGCTTGAAGCGCGCGGCATCGCGGAACGTCTCGGTTTCGCCGCGCACGGTGGCGACCCGCACCGCGTAGCGCTGCACATCCTCCTGAAGAATCTGCAGGTAATCGACCAGCGACGAGACCGCTCGCTGGTCGGCACGGTCCAGTTTCACCGGGGTACCCAGCACGACCTTGTCCCACGCCTTGATGTCGGAGCCCAATGCGCGAATCTGCCGGCACTCATCGACGATGGTTTCCCCGGCAGCGTTGATCGACGCGGCCGTGGAGGCCAGTTCGCTGGCGAGCTTCTTGTTGCTGTCGGAAAGCGGGCCCCAACTGCGCGCATGGCCACGCAACGCATCGAACAGCGTGGTCATGCCGGCGGGGGCCAGTTCGGGTTCGTCGATCTGCGTGTAGCCCAGCCAGCGCTGCAGGTTGTCGGGTGTCGACGGCAGGCCGAAGACAAAATTGACATACCGATTGAGGGTGATGATGTGCTCGCGGCTGAGGGTCAGCCCGCCTTCATCCTCACCATCGCGCTCGGCCATGGCCTGGATCAGCTTGGCCGGTGTCTTTGCCGCCTCCGCCTGTAGCTGATCGTACTCAGCCGTTTGTGTACTCATGGTCGTGTCTCCTCGAGTCAAGCCCTGGGAAGGCTTGGTCCGACCACGCTAAGGCAGCGACAGGAGGCACAGCAGCGGGCAGTTTTTCCGCCATTTGCAGCGGTGCACCGGGCGTTGCGCCTGGCACACGCAAAACAGGCGCCCACCTGGGGCGCCAAACGAACCGTCGTTGCGGGAGCACGCAAAGGCGGAGGTCGAAGTCAGTCCCTGGCCTAATGCCAGTCAGTTAGGGCTTAGGGGACCGCTGCGCGGTCCATCGCAGGCAAGCCAGCTCCTACAGGAATAGCGTATTTATTGTGAATCTCGCTCACCTGTAGGAGCTGGCTTGCCTGCGATGGGCTGCACAGCAGCCCCAATTACAGCCGATGACGCTTAACTGACTGGTATTAGTCTTTGACCAGTTTTTCGGTGGCTTGCTGGGTTTTGCGCTGGCGTTCCGCCAGCGCCTGGTCCGGCTGGCCATGCAGGCGTTGCTGGTCTTCGCGGAACGCCTCCCAGAACTGCCGCGAGCGTTCTGCGCCGCCCTCCGCCAGCGCGCTGGTGCTGCCCAGCGCCAGTAGCACCCACAACACATACCGAGTCAGGTTCATCAGGGTTACCTCATCGAGTGGTTCAGATGAGGCCATCCTGGGGCACGCCAGCTAACACCAAGGTGAGGCGGACATTACAGTCCTGCAAGCTGGGCGGCAGCTGTCCGGCACATGGCGACATGATTACAAATCTGTTATCCAGCGATGTCCGGGGCCCGCATGGCGTAACATTCCGGCGCTTGACCCTGTTCCCACTACAGGGCCGAGAATCGCCGTCTTTCATTCAACCGAGCCCTACCATGCGTCTACTGATCATCGAGGACGAACTGCGCACCGCCGATTACCTGCAGCAGGGGCTGCGTGAGAACGGCTACGTGGTCGACTGCGCCCACACCGGCATCGACGGCCTGCACCTGGCCCGTCAACAGGCCTACGACCTGGTGATCCTCGACGTCAATTTGCCCGAGCTGGACGGCTGGAGCGTGCTCCAGCGGCTGCGCGCCGAATCCGCCACGCGGATCATGATGCTCACCGCCCACGGTCGCCTGGCAGACCGGGTCAAGGGCCTCGACTTGGGCGCCGATGACTACCTGCTCAAGCCGTTCGAATTCCCCGAGCTGCTGGCGCGCATCCGCAGCCTGCTGCGGCGCAATGAGCAGCCGCTGCAACCCACCACCCTGCGCGTCGCCGACCTCGAACTCGACCCAGGCCGGCATCGGGCCTGGCGCGGCGCCAAGCGCATCGACCTGACCGCCAAGGAGTTTTCCCTGCTGCACCTGCTGATGCGCCAGAGCGGTGAAGTGCTGTCGCGCACGCAAATCATCTCGCTGGTCTGGGACATGAATTTCGACTGTGACACCAATGTGGTCGAGGTTTCCATCCGGCGCCTGCGGGCGAAGATCGACGACCCCTTCGAAGACAAGCTGATCCATACCCTGCGCGGCGTCGGCTATGTGCTCGAGGCGCGCCATTGAAGACTGCCAGCCTGTCGTTGCGCCTAGGCCTGAGCGTGACCCTGATGGGCGCCCTGCTGGTGCTACTGCTGGCCTGCCTGGCGGTGTTGGCGCTCGACCACGAGCTCGACAGCCGCGCGCGCAAGGACCTCGCGCGCAAGATGTTGCAGGTGGAACATAATCTGCGTGTCGACCTGCGCAGCGAGGACCTGGGCAGCCGCGCCCACCCCCTGCTCGACCTGGTCATGGGGCACGACAACCTCAGCCTCAGCGTGCTCGCGCTCGAGGGCCGCCACCCGCACCTGCTCAGCCTGGGCCCAGCCCTGGAGTCGAGCGTGGGCGCGCTGGCGACCGGCGCCCGGCTGACGTTTCACGAATGGCGCGACAGCCGCGGTAACCAAATGCTGACTGCGACACGCCAGATGCGCTTGCGCGACGAGACACCAGTACGGGTGATGATGACGCTCGACCGCGCCGACGACAACGCCCTGCTCCAGGCCTACCTGCACTCGACCCTGATCGCCCTGCCCTTGCTGTTGATACTGATCGGCATCGGCGCCTGGAAGCTGGTGCAACGCAGCCTGAAACCCTTGCGCCATTTTCGCCGGGTGGCCGGCCAGGTTTCGGCCCAGGACCTCAGCCACCGCCTGCCCGACACTGGCCTGCCACAAGAGCTGGGCGAGCTGGCCAGGGCCATCAACGTGATGCTCGACCGGCTCGACCAAGGCGTGCAACAGTTGTCGCAGTTTTCCGACGACCTTGCCCATGAGTTACGCACGCCGCTAAGCAACCTGATGGGCAAGGCCCAGGTCACCCTCAGCCGCGAGCGCGACAACGCCAACTACCGGGAAGTGCTGGAGGACAGCATCGAAGAGCTCACCCGGCTCAACCGCATCATTAACGACATGCTGTTTCTCGCCCAGGTTAGCCAGCCTCAGGCGCAGGTGGCGCTCAAGCCCCTGGCGCTGGCCGATGAGGCTGCACAGGTGGTGGAGCTGTTTGCCATCAGCGCGGAGCTCAAGGACATCGAGCTTCACCTTCAGGGCTGGGGCACGGCCTTGGGTGATCGGCTGATGTTCCAGCGTGCGTTGTCGAACCTGTTGAGCAATGCCATTCGGCATGCGCCGGCAGGCAAGCGCATAGACCTCGGTATCGAGCGCCACGCAAGCGATGTCAGGGTCTGGGTGGAAAATGAGGGCGTAGGGATTGCCGCAGAGCATCAGCCGCAGTTGTTCGAGCGTTTCTATCGCGTGGGCGCTGGGCGCTCACGGCTTGAGGGGGGCACCGGGCTGGGGCTGGCGATCGTGAAGTCGATCATGCAGTTGCATGGTGGCCGGGTCGAGGTGATGAGCAGCCCGGCAGGGCCGACCCGGTTTACCCTGGTGTTCAGAGCCGAGTGACCGGCTGCTGGTAACGGCCTTATCGCCGGCAAGCCGGCTCCCACATGAACTGCGTAGCCTCAAAAACTAGCGCCGCACCTGTGGGAGCTGGCTTGCTAGCGATGAGGCCGGCACAAGCACCACAAGACAGTTGCTCCCACATCAACTGCGTAAGCTTCAAGGCTAGCGCTGTACCAGTGGGAGCCGGCTTGCCGGCGATGAGGCCAGTTCCGTCAACCTGCGATCAGCGCGAAGCCGCCACGATCAACGCCTTCATCTCCGCCACCGCAGCCTTGAAGCCGACGAACAGCGCATGGGCCACCAACGCGTGGCCGATGTTCAGCTCATTGATGCCCTTGATCGCCGCGACTGCCTCGACGTTGTGGTAATGCAGGCCATGGCCGGCATTGACGATCAGCCCTTGGCCCACCCCGAACGCAACACCGTCCGCGATGCGCTTGAGCTCTTCAGCGACTTCAGTCGGCGTCTGTGCATCGGCGTAACGGCCGGTGTGCAGCTCGATGGCCGGCGCGCCTACGCGATGCGACGCTTCGATCTGCCGCTCGTCGGCGTCAATGAACAGCGACACTTCGGCACCGGTGCGGGCCAGGCGCTCGACTGCTGCCTTGATCCGTGCCTCTTGCCCCGCCACGTCCAGGCCGCCTTCGGTGGTCAGTTCCTGACGGGTCTCGGGTACCAGGCAGATGTGCGCCGGGCGGATCTTCTCAGCGAAGGCCATCATCTCTTCGGTGACGCCCATTTCGAAGTTCATGCGGGTCTGCAGCACATCCTTGAGCACCACCACATCGCGCTCCTGAATGTGCCGGCGGTCTTCGCGCAGGTGCACGGTGATGCCGTCGGCACCCGCTTCTTCGGCGTCCAGGGCAGCCTTGACCGGATCAGGGTAACGCGTGCCCCGGGCCTGGCGCAGCGTCGCCACGTGGTCGATATTTACGCCGAGAAGCATGCGGTTGCTGTGAGTCACGAAAGGCTCTCCTGAAGATTGAGCCCCACAGCATACGACGTGATCAACGCTTGCGAAACAGTTCCCGGCTGACCAGGGGTTTGGCACCCAGATGAACGGCCAGTGCCTGACGCATCAACCGCTTGGCTGCGAGCAGCGCCCCCGGGGCTTCCCAGTCGGCTTGCGCCAGGGCCAACAGCTCGCCCCCCAGGAACAACCCGGGCTGCAGCAACTCGACCCGCTCAAGCCCGGCATCCACGCGCAAGCGGTAGCGGCCATCGGCGGCGATCGGCAAGTCGTTCACGTCATGCTGCAACGAAAACGCATAACCGAGCTCGTCCAGCAGGCGCCATTCGAAAGAACGCAACAACGGCTCCAGAGGGCGCCCGGCGGCCAGCGCCTGCAATGTCAGGGTGTAGTGCTCGAACAGTGCAGGGTGAGCGGCTTCGGCGGGCAGCAAACGCATGAGCAGCTCGTTGAGGTACAACCCGCTGAACAGCGCATCGCCGTGCAACCAGGCGGCGATACCAAGTGTCTCCAGACGGCCGACATTCTTCAGCTCGCCGCGCCCGCGCAGCTCCACTTCCAGCGGCACGAACGGCCGCACCAGGCTTCCACCTTTGCCCCGCGCACGGCGCAACACGGCCCGCACACGGCCTTGCGGCGTGAGGAAGTCCACCAGTGCGCTGGTTTCCTTGTAGGCACGACTGTGCAGCACATAGGCCGGCTGGCCGACAGGTTGTTCCATGGCAATCACTTGTCCCAAGGCCAATCGGGCCGCTATGCGGCCCATCGCCGGCAAGCCGGCTCCTACAGGGCTCGGTAGCGCTGCGGTTGTGTGGGAGCCGGCTTGCCGGCGATGGGCTGCAAGGCAGCCCCAAGCCCATACAGCAGGGGTTACAGGTCGCCGTAGCCCAGCGAGCGCAGGGCGCGCTCATCGTCGGACCAACCGCCTTTGACCTTGACCCAGAGGTTGAGCATGACCTTGGCGTCGAACAGCACTTCCATGTCCTTGCGCGCGTCGGAGCCAATGCGTTTGATACGCTCGCCCTTGTCACCGATGATGATCTTCTTCTGGCCATCGCGTTCGACCAGGATCAGCGCATGGATGTGCAACACGTGCCCTTGCTGCTTGAACTCTTCGATCTCTACGGTGATCTGGTACGGCAGCTCCGCACCCAACTGGCGCATGATCTTCTCGCGCACCAGTTCAGCGGCCAGGAAACGGCTGCTGCGGTCGGTGATCTGGTCTTCCGGGAAGAAGTGCTCGTTCTCCGGCAGGTGCTTGGCGATCAGGCCTTCCAGCGCTTCGAGGTTATGCCCCTGTTGCGCGGAGATCGGTACCACTTCCGCGTTCGGCAGTTGCTCCTGCAGCCATTGCAGGTGCGGAATCAGGTCGGCTTTTTCTTCCAGGCGGTCGGTCTTGTTGACCGCCAGGATGACCGGGCCGCTGACGTACTGGACGCGCTCGAGCACCAACTGGTCCTCGTCGGTCCAGCGGGTACGGTCAACCACGAAGATCACCACGTCGACGTCTTTCAGGGCTGCCGAAGCGTTACGGTTCATGTAACGGTTCAGGGCCTTGTCGTTGGCCTTGTGCATACCCGGCGTGTCGACGTAGATCGCCTGCACATCACCCTCGGTCTTGATGCCGAGCATGTTGTGGCGGGTGGTCTGCGGCTTGCGCGAGGTGATCGCCAGCTTCTGCCCGAGGATGTGGTTGAGCAAGGTCGACTTGCCCACGTTGGGGCGGCCGACAATGGCCACGTAGCCGCAGCGAGTCGGGTTGTTATCAGTCATTGCCATTCTCCACGCCCAGGGCGATCAATGCAGCCGCAGCGGCGACTTGCTCAGCGATACGCCGGCTCACACCCTGACCACGGCTCTTGTTGTTCAGCAGCACCACTTCGCATTCGACGAAGAAGGTACGGCAGTGCGGTTCGCCCTGGATATCCACCACCTCGTAGCGCGGCAGCTCACAGCTGCGCGACTGCAAGAACTCTTGCAGGCGGGTCTTGGGGTCCTTGTTGGTGTCGACCAGGGTCAGGCTTTCGAATTCATCGGCCAGCCAGGCCAGGATACGCTCCCGGGCGGTCTGCATGTCCGCGTCCAGGTAGATGGCGCCAATCAGCGCCTCCAGGGCATCGGCCAAAATCGATTCGCGGCGGAAACCGCCGCTTTTCAGCTCACCCGAACCCAGGCGCAGGTATTCGCCCAGATCAAAGCCTCGCGCCAGGCGGGCCAGGGTCTCACCCTTGACCAGACGCGCACGCAAGCGCGACAACTGGCCTTCACGGGCCTGCGGGAAGCGCTCGAACAGCGCCTCACCGGCCACGAAGTTGAGAATGGCGTCGCCCAGAAACTCCAGGCGTTCATTATTGCGCCCGGCGTAGCTGCGATGGGTCAGGGCCAGAAGCATCTGGTCCTGGTTCTTGAAGGTGTAACCGAGCTTTCGCTCCAGTGCGGCGAGGGAAGCACTCATGCGGCCACCCGTTCGTTGTTCAACGCGTTGTTCAAATCAACATCCTGAAAGACTGTTTGGCTGTGGTCCGCCGCTGTACGCGGCGAAACTCTCGATCCCTGAGAACACAGCCTATGTCAGAAATGCATTCGGCGCTGTCTGCTGGACAGCGCCGAAGGGTATCAATGGATCAGGCCGACCCGCGACAGGTTGGGCATATGGCTGAGCTTGGGCTCTGGCCAGCTCATCCAGACCGCGAAGGCCTTGCCGACAATGTTCCGGTCCGGAACCATGCCGTGCAGTTCCTTGGGAATGTTCGGGTCATCCCAGTAACGGCTATCGTTGGAGTTGTCGCGGTTGTCGCCCATCATGAAGTAATGGCCAGCCGGTACGGTCCATTGCTGGTCCGGCGGCATGCGGTAACGGCTCATCTCCTTGCGGATCAGGTGTTCGGCCTCGCCCAGCTTCTCTTTGTACAGCTCGGCGCTGCCCAAGGTGCCCGGTTCGGTGCCCACCAGTTGTTCGGCAATGGGTTGGCCATTGACGTACAGCCGCTTGTCGTTGGTGTAGCGGATCTGGTCGCCCGGCAGGCCAACGACACGCTTGATGTAGTTGACGTTCGGGTCGCTGGGATAGCGGAACACCATCACATCGCCGCGTTGCGGGTCACCCACCTCGATGACCTTCTTGTCGATCACCGGCAGGCGAATGCCATAGGAGAACTTGTTCACCAGGATGAAGTCGCCCACTTCCAGGGTCGGTTTCATCGACCCCGAAGGGATCTGGAACGGCTCGACCAAAAACGAGCGCAGTACCAGCACGATGAACAGCACCGGGAAGAACGACTTGCCGTATTCGACCAGCAGCGGCTCCTTGTTCAGGCGCTCGACCACCGCCATCTCGGGCGGATTGACGCGCCCCTGATAGTTGGCGATTGCCGCTCGCCGGCGCGGGGCCAGGAACAGCAGGTCGATCAAGCCCAACAGGCCGCAGACAGCTACGGCGATGACTAGCAACAGCGGGAAATTTAGCGACATAGGACCTAGCTATCCAACCTGAGCACAGCAAGGAAGGCCTCTTGTGGAATCTCCACGTTGCCCACTTGCTTCATGCGTTTCTTACCGGCCTTCTGCTTCTCCAGCAGTTTCTTCTTACGGCTGACGTCACCACCGTAGCACTTGGCCAGTACGTTCTTTCTGAGCGCCTTGACGGTTGTCCGCGCGATGATCTGGCCGCCGATGGCTGCCTGGATCGCCACATCGAACATCTGCCGAGGGATCAGTTCCTTCATCTTCTCGGTCAACGCACGGCCTTTGTAGGCCGCGTTGTCGCGGTGCACGATCAACGCCAGGGCATCGACCTTGTCGCCGTTGATCAGTACATCCAGTTTGACCAGGTTGGCCGACTGGTAGCGATCGAAATGATAGTCCAGCGAAGCGTAACCGCGACTGGTCGACTTGAGGCGGTCGAAGAAGTCCAGTACCACCTCGTTCATCGGCATGTCGTAACGCACCTGAACCTGGCTGCCGAGGAACTGCATGTCGCGCTGAACGCCACGTTTCTCGATGCACAGGGTGATGACGTTACCCAGGTGCTCCTGCGGCACCAGGATGGTCGCGGTGACGATCGGCTCGCGGAAGTCGGTGACGGCCGAAACATCCGGTAGCTTCGACGGGTTGTCGACGATGATGGTTTCGCCGGTTTTCAGTTCGAGCTCGTAGATCACGCTAGGCGCAGTGGTGATCAGGTCCAGGTCGTACTCACGCTCCAGGCGCTCCTGGATGATCTCCATGTGCAGCATGCCCAGGAAGCCGCAGCGGAAACCGAAGCCCAGGGCGTCGGAGCTTTCCGGCATGTACTGGAGCGAGGAGTCGTTGAGGGTCAGCTTCTGCAGCGCGTCGCGGAAGTCCTCGAAATCGTCCGAGCTGACCGGGAACAGGCCGGCGTAGACCTGTGGCTGGATCTTCTTGAAGCCCGCCAGCACTTCGACTTCCGGGGTCGAGGACAGGGTCAGGGTGTCACCAACCGGTGCACCGTGAATGTCTTTGATGCTGGCGATGATGAAGCCCACTTCACCGGCCTTGAGGTCGGCGGTCTGGGTGTGTTTCGGGGTGAAGACACCGACGCTGTCGACCAGGTGCACCTTGCCGGTGGACTTGACCAGGATCTTGTCGCCTTTCTTGACGCGGCCCTGGCGCACGCGCACCAGCGAGACAACGCCCAGGTAGTTGTCGAACCAGGAGTCGATGATCAGCGCCTGCAGCGGCGCGTCGATTTCGCCTACCGGCGCGGGGATGGTGTGCACCAGGCGCTCGAGCACCTCGTCGACGCCCATGCCGCTCTTGGCACTGCACGCCACGGCGTCGGTAGCGTCGATGCCGATGATCTTCTCGATCTCGTCCTTGACGCGGTCCGGGTCAGCCTGGGGCAGGTCCATCTTGTTCAACACCGGCATGACCTCGAGGCCTTGCTCGATGGCGGTGTAGCAGTTGGCCACGGACTGGGCTTCGACGCCTTGACCGGCGTCCACCACCAACAGTGCGCCTTCACAGGCGGCCAGCGAGCGCGAGACTTCATAGGTGAAGTCGACGTGGCCGGGGGTGTCGATGAAGTTCAGCTGGTAGGTCTTGCCGTCTTGCGCCTTGTAATGAAGCGTGACGCTGTGGGCCTTGATGGTGATCCCGCGTTCGCGCTCCAGGTCCATGGAGTCGAGGACCTGGGCTTCCATTTCGCGCGCAGACAGGCCACCGCACATCTGGATGAAACGGTCGGCCAGCGTCGACTTGCCATGGTCGATGTGGGCGATGATGGAGAAATTGCGGATATGACTCAAATCACTCACGGGTCAACACTCGAAAAGGCTGCGAGCCGGGACGCCCGCCGAAAAATAGCCGGGAATTGTACCTCAAGCAGCAGGGATATGGGAGATTCCTCTATCGGGGTGTACATAACGCCCTCCTGACCATCCTGCTCAATAGGTGACCTGTGGGAGCGGGCTTGCCCGCGAACACCGGCCAAGCCGGTGCCATACAGCGCGCTGCCAGCTTCGCGGGCAAGCCCGCTCCCACAGGGGCTGCGCCGTTGTCGCGATCTGTGATCACGGCAAGACAATGCGCAGTAAAGCAACAGGGATTTATGCGTGACACTCATGAAAAAGGCAGCCGAAGCTGCCTTTTTCCTACCGACAAACCCGCTTATTCAGCCAGCTTGAAGGTGATAAAGCTCGCACGCCCCTGGCGCAGCACACGCATGGAGACCGAGCGATTCTTCGGCAGGCCCTTGGCGATCTCGGTGAATTCCTTCGCCGAGCCAATGGCCTGGTTGTTCAGGTGGCTGATGACGTCACCTGGACGCAGGCCGATCAATGCGGCCGGGCCATCCTGAACTTCTTTGATGACCACGCCACCCTTGAGTTCGAGGGCTTTCTTCTGCTCGGCGCTGAGATCAGCTACCGAAACACCCAGACGGTTGCTGCTGCGCTCGGCACTGCCATCTGCACCGGTACCCGTACCGATGTCAGCGTCATCGTCCGGCAGCGCACCGACGCTGACGTCCAGGTTCTGGCGCTTGCCGTTGCGGATGATCTCGAGCTTGGCCTTGTCGCCGTCCTTGAGGCTGCCGACCAGGTGCGGCAAGTCGGCCGACATGACGATCGGCTGGCCGTTCATGCTCAGGATCACGTCACCCACCTGCAGGCCACCTTTGGCGGCTGGGCCATCTTCCAGCACTTGGGCCACCAGGGCACCGGCCGGTTTGTCCAGGCCAAAGGACTCAGCCAGGTCCTTGTTGACCTCCTGAATCACCACGCCCAGCCAGCCACGGCTGACCTTGCCGTCTTTTTTCAGCTGGTTGGATACGTCGATCGCCACATCGATCGGGATGGCGAACGACAGGCCCATGAAGCCGCCCGAGCGGGTGAAGATCTGCGAGTTGATACCCACGACCTCGCCCTGCATGTTGAACAGCGGGCCGCCGGAGTTACCCGGGTTGATGGCAACGTCAGTCTGGATGAACGGCACGTAGGTGTCGTTAGGCAGGGTACGGCCCTTGGCACTGACGATACCTTTGGTCACCGAATGGTCGAAGCCGAACGGCGAACCGATGGCCAGCACCCACTCACCCACTTTGAGCTTCTCGGAGTCGCCCAGCTTGACGGTCGGCAGGTTCTTGCCTTCGACCTTGAGCAGCGCGACGTCGGTGCGTGGGTCGGTGCCGACCAGCTTGGCTTGCAGCTCGCTGCGGTCCGACAGGCGGACGATAATCTCGTCGGCGTCGGCCACCACATGATTGTTGGTCAGTACGTAGCCATCGCTGGAAATGATGAAACCCGAACCCAGCGACTGGGCTTCACGCTGACGATCGCCGCGCGGTGAGCGGGGCTGTTGCGGCATGTTGCGCTCGAAGAATTCGCGGAACATCGGCGGCAGGCCTTCGAGGTCCGGCATCTGCCCTGCGGCGATGCGGCGGTCCGGCAGCTTCTGCTTGGTACTGATGTTGACCACGGCCGGCGAGGCTTGCTCGACCAACGTGGTGAAGTCTGGCAGGGCTTCCTCGGCCTGGGCGGTGAGCACCTGGCCGAGCATGAGCACGGCGGCGAACATCGATAGGTAGGATTTCAAGCGTGGTATAGACATACGGCTCCCGTCACAACGAGCGTGGTTAGCGTAAGGCCCCTGCACAAGCAGGAAAGGCCAGGCTCCAAGAAGCCTGACCTATAGAAAATTTACGGAAAGATTGCAAATGACAATGCTTTAATTTCATTTCAGGAGCATGTCTCTCACGCCGGAAACCACCTGAAAAGCGCACGCCATCATTGCCGCGCCTGGGCATCCTGAGGCCGCATCGACAGCGCAATGCGCTCTGCAGTACCCAGGGGTATTTCACCTACCACAGTAACCAGGACCTTGCCCTTCGGCGTGTTCAGACGGCGCGATACCGCCACGGTTGGGCCGAGTTGCACGCGTGTGTCGGTGCCTGAGTTGTCGTTGACTGGCTCGAGGAATACCGAAACGCGCGCCAGGCCATCGTCATACATCAGGCTGCTGACCGTGCTGTTGCGGGACGGGTCGCGGCGCACCGAGCTGTTGACCAGCTCAAAACCCGGCGGCAGCCAGTCCGAGCGCCAGCCGGCGACGGTTTCCTGGCCGGTACTGGTGCCCCGCTCCACCGGTTTGCAAGCGGCACTGGGGCGCAAGTCATCCGCGGTAGGCAGGTCATCGGTATCGAGGCGGGTCATCTGGAAGCGCTCGAGCAATTGCCCCTTGTCGTTGAGCATCAACGAGCGCAGCGGCAAGCCGGTGCTGCGGTCAAGGTGCAACTCGAACGCATAACGGTGCTGGTCGCGCGGTGTGAGGGTGACGATCACCGCATCGCGCCCGGCGACACGTGACTTGCCCGCCACAGCCAGATCGTACCAGCCCATCAACTTGAGGGGGTCCAGCGCACGCGGCGCCGCATCGGGCGGCGTCGTAACGCCGTTAACCAAGGCACCACTGACGCACGCAACCTTGCCATCCACGCGCACGATTTCCTGGGCAGTGCCATCGAGCTGCAGCAGCCGCTCGCTGACCTTGCCGTCCTCAACCCTGTGCCAGATATCGTGGGAAGAAAAGCTGCCGTTACGCTCGTAGACGAAAGAGCCTTGGTAGCTTTGCTTTTGCTCGGCCTGTGCCAGCTTGTTCAGCCACTCATTCGCCTCGGGCGAAGAGTTGGCCGCCAACGCTGGCACCGTCATGCAGCTGCCTATCAGCAGCGACAGGAGAGGTAGCGCGCGCATGATCCTCCTTACTTAGCGGGGTTATCCAGGCTGGCGGCGCGGGCATACGGCAACGCGGTTTCGCTGCCCTTGAGCGCAGATTCCTGGGCGTGCTGGCGCAGGTAGCCTGGCAGACGCTGATCCCAGCCGGCCTGGTTCTGCAGCACACCGTTGGCCATCGGCCCGGTCGGTTGCTCACTGCTTTCACTATAGCCTGCCAATACCGCCGGGCCTTGAGTTTGTGGCACGCTCAGCCCCTGCTGCGCAGGTTGCTGGGAGGCAAGCTCTGCACCGGTGATTTCGTCCTGGTTGTACATGCGCACACCCGCCAGCACGGCAACCGTCACCGAGGCAGCGACTGCCAGGCGAGCGACGCTGCGCCATGGGCCTTTATTGACCTTGGCCGGTACCGCTTCGTCAGCCAACGCTGCCGACACCGCCGAGGCGATATCGAGGTTGGGCAGCAGCAGTTCCTTGTGCATCGCTGCGCGAGCGACCTGGTAACGCGACCAGGTGGCACGGGTTTCGGAATCGTCGACGGCACTCAGTACCCGACGTAATTCCAGTTCGTCCGCTTCGTTATCCATTACCGCGGACAGCGATTCCTGCAACGCTTCACGACTCATGGCGGTTCCTCTCTTGGCTGTAGCCGCTGTCTCAGGTTTCCTGCAACAACGGCTGCAGGGCTTTATCTATGGCCTCCCGAGCGCGGAAGATTCGAGAGCGCACGGTACCCACCGGACATTGCATAACACTGGCAATGTCTTCATAACTCAATCCGTCGAACTCGCGCAGGGTCAATGCCGTGCGCAGGTCTTCGGGCAGTTGCTGGATGGTGCGATGGACCGTGCCTTCGATTTCATCCCGCAACAACGAGCGCTCTGGGGACTCGAGATCCTTGAGACCATGATCGCCGTCGTAAAACTCCGCATCCTCGGAGCTCACATCACTGTCTGGTGGCCGTCTTCCACGGGACACCAGGTAGTTCTTCGCCGTGTTGATGGCGATGCGGTACAGCCAGGTATAAAACGCACTGTCTCCGCGAAAATTGCCAAGCGCACGGTAGGCCTTGATAAAGGCTTCCTGTGCTACATCCTGGGCCTCGTGGGTGTCGTGAACGAACCGCACGATCAACCCGAGAATCTTGTGCTGATATTTCAGCACCAACAGATCGAAAGCTCGCCTGTCACCGCGCTGCACGCGCTCGACAAGCTGCTGATCCTCTTCCTGGGTTAGCATGAACACTCCTCGGTAGACTCGAAGGAGCGTTGCAACAGCCATCGTTCAGGCTTGCAAACATAGACTCGGGCTTTGCGCAAAAGTTCTCCCCTCCAAGCAAGTTTCCTGCAGCCCTTGGTCGGCTCGCACGGAAGACGCGGCGCGGTCACGGCCGGCAACGTCAATAATCAGGTTTCGAATACGCAGGTGTCAGCCCGAATAGAGCTGCCGCCGTGCGTCGCCGCGACATTTGTGGCGTGCGGGCAGCCTTCATAGGATTTCCGTAGCTGTCGGAAAGTTCCCACAAGGTCGCTGCTTCCTGGCAAGTGGCATGGAAATTGGCCACCCGGGGCTGCTATAAAGGCAACCCGGCCTGGTTTAACGATAGTTTCACAATGCCATCGGCGCGTGACTATTGTGCCGTGCCCCTTCCGTAGATTACTAGTGTCCCGACATGAGCCAACAATTCCAACATGATGTCCTGGTGATCGGCAGCGGCGCCGCCGGTCTCAGCCTGGCACTGAACCTCCCCAGCCACCTGCGTATCGCCGTGCTCAGCAAAGGCGACCTGGCCAATGGCTCGACCTATTGGGCCCAGGGCGGTGTTGCCGCCGTGCTGGACGACACCGACACCGTACAGTCGCATGTCGAGGACACCCTCAATGCCGGCGGCGGCCTGTGCCATGAAGATGCCGTGCGCTTCACCGTCGAGCACAGCCGCGAAGCCATCCAGTGGTTGATCGAGCAAGGCGTGCCCTTTACCCGGGATGAACAGCACGGGGTCGACGATGGGGGCTTCGAGTTCCACCTGACCCGCGAAGGTGGCCACAGCCACCGGCGCATCATCCACGCCGCCGATGCCACAGGCGCCGCGATCTTCACCACCTTGCTGGCCCAGGCCCGCCTACGCCCAAACATCCAGCTGCTGGAGCAGCGCGTGGCGGTCGACCTGATCACCGAGCGCCGCCTGGGCCTGCCCGGCGAGCGCTGCCTGGGTGCCTACGTGCTAAACCGCAATAGCGGCGAAGTGGACACCTACGGGGCGCGCTTCACCGTGCTCGCCACCGGTGGCGCGGCCAAGGTCTACCTGTATACCAGTAACCCGGACGGTGCCTGCGGCGACGGTATCGCCATGGCCTGGCGCGCGGGCTGCCGGGTGGCCAACCTTGAGTTCAACCAGTTCCACCCAACCTGCCTGTACCACCCCCAAGCCAAGAGCTTCCTGATCACCGAGGCCCTGCGCGGTGAAGGCGCCCTGTTGCGCCTGCCCAACGGCGAGCGCTTCATGCCGCGCTTCGACCCCCGCGAAGAACTGGCCCCGCGCGACATCGTGGCCCGCGCCATCGACCACGAGATGAAGCGCCTGGGTGTGGACTGCGTGTACCTGGACATCACCCACAAGCCGGCCGATTTCATCAAAGGCCACTTCCCCACCGTTTACGAACGCTGCCTGGCCTTCGGCATCGACATCACCCGCCAGCCGATCCCGGTAGTCCCTGCAGCCCACTACACCTGCGGCGGTGTAGTGGTGGACGACCGCGGGCATACCGACGTGCCTGGGCTGTATGCCATCGGTGAGACCAGCTTTACCGGCCTGCATGGCGCCAACCGCATGGCCAGCAACTCGCTGCTCGAATGCTTTGTCTATGGCCGCGCCGCTGCCGCCGACATCCAGGCGCACCTGGAACAGGTCGACATGCCCAAAGCCCTGCCCGGCTGGGATGCCAGCCAGGTAACGGACTCGGACGAGGATGTGATCATCGCGCACAACTGGGACGAGCTGCGGCGCTTCATGTGGGACTATGTCGGCATCGTGCGCACCAGCAAGCGCCTACAGCGCGCCGAACACCGCATCCGCCTGCTGCTCGACGAAATCGACGAGTTCTACAGCAACTACAAGGTCAGCCGCGACCTGATCGAGCTGCGCAACCTCGCTCAGGTGGCGGAACTGATGATTCGTTCGGCGATGCAGCGCAAGGAAAGCCGCGGGTTGCATTACACGCTGGATTATCCGGGGATGCTGGACGAGGCTAAAGACACCATCCTCAGCCCGGTCTGAAAGCTGCAGCGGTCTGGTCTGAAAGCTGCAGCGCCTGTGAGATCGAGCGCCGCCCGCGCGGCGCTTCGCAGCACAAGGCTGCTCCCACATCTGTTTCGGGCCAGTAAAGCCTGTGAGAGAGGCGCGCGACCGCCTTGTTTGTTCGACTCGATATCGTGTCAGGCGCCAAGGGGCCGCGCGCCAATGCCTCAGGAATAATTGGCCCGAAACAGATGTGGGAGCAGCCTTGTGCTGCGAAGCGCCGCGCGGGCGGCGCTCGATCTCACAGGCACTGAACCTGCCACGGTGAAAACCTATCAGCCCTGAATCGCTCCCACCTCAGCCCAGCGCCGCCGGCTGAACTTCAGCCTTACCCGCAACCGCCGATGTTCATCAGCCCCGAGGGCATCCCTGGGAACGCATTGCCCCTCCCCCAGCCAACGCCCCTCCTGCACAAACCGCACGACCACCATCCCCGGCAACGCAACGCTGTCCCGGCACAAACGCACCGGCTGCCAACCCTGGGCGCGGCTGAATACCCGCCAACCAAGCAGGTCTCGGCGCAGCCCGGTAACCGCATGCGGATGCGTGAGCAAAATGCGTCGGGGGATGGCCCAGCAGGCGTGGGCGACAGACGCGGCAGTGGCCGCCAGGGACAGCCACCAGGGCAACGCGCTCACCCATACGGTGAACAGCGCCAGCACCTGGCAACTCAGATAGGCCGTCAGCAGCAGGCGCGAGCCTTGCCAACGGCTTTCGAAAAACTCACTTGGGCTGGACACGGTCCAGGATGATGCGGACCATGCGCTGCAGCTCCGGGTCTTCAGACTCGGTGCGCTCCATGAACCAGCCGAACATGTCCTGATCTTCGCAGCTCAACAGGCGTACATAGAGTTCGCGGTCGGCTTCGTTGAGGGTGGCGTAGACTTCCTGGGTAAAAGGCACCAACAGTACGTCCAGTTCCAGCATGCCGCGGCGGCTGTGCCAGAAAAGCCGGTTGAGTTCAGTTTGTTCGACCATGGGGCCCTCCTCGAATGGCCCGCCAGTATACAGCCAGGCGAGCGAAGCGGCACAGGGCGTTGGTCTAGTCACCTACCTATTTTGTTACTGGCGTTCTATGATGGCCGCCAGTCTTTAGCCACCGCGATGACCCATGGCCGATTCCGCTTTCTTCAGCCCCCTGTCCCACGAGGGCATCCTCGCCGTCCGCGGCTCCGACGCAGGCAAGTTCCTGCAGGGCCAGCTGACCTGCAACATCAACTACCTCAGCCAGGAACATGCCAGCCTCGGTGCCCGCTGCATGGTCAAAGGGCGCATGCAGTCGAGTTTCCGTATCGTGCCCGAAGGCAATGGCTACCTGCTGGCCATGGCCAGTGAGCTGCTCGATGCCCAATTGGCCGACCTCAAGAAGTACGCCGTGTTCTCCAAGGCCACCCTCAGCGACGAGAGCGCCGCCTGGGCGCGCTTTGGCCTGCAGGGCGGCGAGGCGGCACTGCAAGCCTTGGGCTTGACGCCGCCGGTCGAAGCGGGCGCCACCGTGCGCCACGAGGGCCTGATCGCCATCGCCGTGTCCGCAGGCCGTGTCGAGCTGTGGGTACCTGCCGAGCAGGCCGCCAACGTAGGCGCGGCACTCGCCGCCAGCCTGCCTGAAGGCAGCCTCAACGACTGGCTGTTGGGCCAGATCCGCGCAGGTATTGGCCAGGTCATGGGCCCTACCCGCGAGCTGTTCATCCCGCAGATGATCAACCTGCAGGCCGTGGATGGCGTCAGCTTCAAGAAGGGCTGCTACACCGGCCAGGAAATCGTTGCCCGCATGCAGTACCTGGGCAAGCTCAAGCGCCGTCAGTATCGCCTGGCGCTCGATCAACAGGACATCCCCGCGCCAGGTGCCGAGATTTTCTCGCCCACCCATGGCTCGTCGGTCGGTGAAGTGGTGATAGCGGCCAATACGGGTACCGGTTGCGAGTTGCTCGCGGTGCTCAGCGCCGATGCGGTGGCCGACGACAACCTGCACCTGGGCAGCCTGGAAGGGCCACGCCTGCACGTGCTGAGCCTGCCCTACGAACTGGACCGCGACCGGGAAATCCAGCGCTGACCAGCCTGCCCCGTCCGCGTGACGGGGCCGCACCACCACTGCGGTAGAGAAGTCCATGAACAAGCTGGCCGAGATGGTTCAAGCACAGTTGCTCGATGCCATCGAAAAGGATGACCTGGTCCTGCCGACCCTGCCCGAGGTTGCCTTGAGCATCCGCGAGGCCGCCGAGGATAGCGAGATCAGCGTGTCGGCCCTGAGCAAGGTGATCGGTCGCGACGCGGCCCTCTCGGCGCGCCTGATCAAAGTCGTCAACAGCCCACTGTTGCGCGCTGCGGTCGAGGTCACCGACCTGCATACCGCAATCACTCGCCTAGGCATCAACTACAGCTGCAACCTGGCCATCGGCCTGGTGATCGAACAGATCTTTCATGCCCGCTCGCCGGCTGTTGAGCAAAAGCTGCGCGATATCTGGGTCAACAGCCTGGAAGTGGCAGGCATCAGCTACGAAATCTGCCGCCGCTTCACCCACCTCAAACCCGACCAGGCGACCCTCGGTGGGCTGGTCAACCAGATCGGTGCCCTGCCGGTGCTGATTTACGCCGAAGAACATAACGAGCTGCTGTCCGACCCGGTCTGCCTGCACTACGTGATCGAGCAGATCCAGCCCGTGCTGGGTGACAAGATTCTCAAGGCGTGGGAGTTTCCCGAGCAATTGGTCAACTTGCCGAGCCAGGTTCAGGACCTCGACCGGCAGACTGACAAGGTCGACTATATCGACGTCGTGCAGATCGCCCGCTGCATCAGCCAACGTGGGCGTAGCCGGCCACTGGCCGCGTTGCCGGCGTACCGACACCTGGGGCTGCCGTTCGGCACCGAACTGGAAGTCGAAGAGCTGCTCGAGGCGCGGAGCCTGTTGCGCTAGGCCGCCGAAAGCCCGCTACACCTCCCCTCCTGCGCGATTCAGGTAGGAGCAGCCTTGTGCTGCGAAGAGGCCGTTAACAACACAGCAAATCTTCGCAGCAGTCACTGGCCCTTTCGCAGCACAAGGCTGCTCCTACAGTGCCGACGGGCCAATGGAAATGAAACCCTAGTCAGCGATAAAACTCACCCGCACCCGCAAGCCGCCCTTCTCGCCATCGTGCAGGCTGATCTGCGCCAGGTGCGCGCGGCAGATCTCGCCGACAATCGCCAACCCCAGCCCACTGCCTTGGGCACTGCGGCGGTAGAAGCGCTCGAACACCCGTTCGCGCTCATCCTCGGGAATACCCGGGCCGTCATCCTCGACCTCCAGCACCGCCGGCGCCAGCACCCGCAGGATCACGTTGCCACCGGCCGGGGTATGCGCCAAGGCGTTATCCACCAGGTTGCTCAGCAGTTCGTTGAGCAAGGTCGGCTCACCCTTGAGCCACACGGGCGCCTCGGCCTCCAGGGCCAATGCCACGCCACGGTTATGCGCCAAGGGCGCCATGGCCATGCCCAGTTCGCGGGCCAACTGGCTGAGGTCCAAGCGCTGCGCGCCACCTTCGGCGATTGCCCGGGCGCCATTCTCGACCCGTGCCAATGACAACAGCTGGTTGGCCAGGTGGGTCAAGCGGTCCGTGCCTTGGGCGGCTGATTCCAACGTCTGCCGCCACTCCTGCGGCTCGGATGAACGCAAGCCCAACTCGACCCGCGCCTTGAGCGCCGCCAAGGGCGTGCGCAACTCGTGGGCGGCGTCGGCGATGAACTGGGCTTGGCGCTCGAACTGCCCGCGCAAGCGCTCGGTAAAGTGGTTCAAGGCCCGCACCAGTGGGTCCAGTTCGCGCTGCACCTGCACCACCGGCAAAGCCCGCAGGTCATCGGGTTGGCGCTCTTCCACCGCGGTGCGCAGGCGCTCCAGCGGGCGTAGCGCGGCACTGACCGCAAACCACACCATCACCAAGGCGCCCAGTGCCAGCATCCCAAGGCGCAGCAGGGTATCGGCCATCAGCCCGCGCGCCATGCGCACCCGCGCTTCTTCGGTCTCGGCCACGCGAATTTCCGCCATGCCGTTCATGTTCGGCTCGCTGACCGGCTTGAGCAGGCTGACCACGCGCACGTCCTGGCCGAGGTACGTCGCGTTGTAGAACCGCGCCAGCGCCGGGTAGTCGTCGGTGCGCGGCGTGCCAGGCGGCGGCGCTGGCAGGTTCTCGTAGCCCGAAATCAAGCGCTGCTTGATGTCCAGCACCTGGTAGTAGATACGCCCGGCACTGTCGTAGGCGAAGGTATCCAGGGCCACATAGGGCACGTCCGCGCTCAACGAGCCGTCGCGTTGCGACAAGCCCGCGGCGATGGTCCGTGCCGAGGCCAGCAAGGTCCGGTCGTAGGCCGTGTCGGCGGCTTCACGGCCGTTCCAGTAGGCGCTCAGGCCGCTGGCCAGCATCAACACCACCAGCAACAGTGCCAGGTTGCCCAGCAGCCGCCCGCGCAAGCTGCCGTTGTCACGCATCGCGATGCTCGAGCAGATACCCCAGGCCACGGAAGGTGACAATCGCCACCGGGTGGCCGTCGAGCTTCTTGCGCAGGCGGTGGATGTAGATTTCGATGGCGTCGGGGCTGGCTTCTTCGTCCAGGCCAAACACCTGGGCGGCCAGTTGCTCCTTGCTCATCACCCGGCCCGGGCGAGCGATCAGCGCTTCAAGCACGCTCTGTTCACGCGAGGTCAGGGTCAGGTTGTCCTCGCCCAGGCTGAAGCGCCGGGTATCCAGGTCGTACACCAACGGCCCGCAACGCTGCTGGCGTTCGCCACCTAGCACGCTGCGGCGCAGCAAGGCCTTGACCCGGGCTTCCAGCTCAGTCAGTTCGAACGGCTTGGCCAGGTAATCGTCAGCCCCCAGGTTCAGCCCGTGGACCCGGTCCTTGACGTCACTGCGCGCGGTCAGCATCAGCACCGGCAGGGTTTTGCCGCGGCCACGCAAACGCGCCAGCACTTCGAAGCCATCCATGCGCGGCAAGCCGACATCGAGCACGGCAACAGCGTATTCCTCACTGGCCAGGGCCAGGTCGGCAGCCACGCCGTCATGCAGTACATCCACGGTCAGGCCGTGACTTTTCAAGGCCTGGGCCACGCTTTCGGCCAGTTGCAGGTGGTCTTCGACCAGCAGCACACGCATCGGATTCTCCCTGCTCGGGTGGGGCGGTGGCGCGGAGTGTACCGCTGTCGACCGGCCTGTGAAGCCCCTTCTGACAAACCTTTCACGCTGAAAGGTTAGCGAAAGGTTCGTTACCTAGCATCGCACCACGGTCGCCCCACGCGCCGAAAAAAGCACCAGCAAGGTGCAACGAATAAGAACAATAAACGGAGTCATCGACGATGCTGTCATCGCAGCCGCAGGCATTCGTGCCTACCCGTTCCTTTGCCGCACGCCCTTCTGCCATCGCCAGCGCCCTTGCGCTCGCCGGTGTCGCGCCCATGAGCCAGGCCGCCTTCTTCGAAGACAGCACGGCGACCTTCGAAACCCGCAACATGTACTTCAACCGCGACTTTCGCGACGGCACCAGCGCGCAGCAATCCAAGCGCGACGAATGGGCCCAGGGTTTCATGCTCAACTTCGAGTCTGGCTACACCGACGGCACCGTGGGCTTTGGCCTGGATGCGCTGGGCATGCTCGGCATCAAGCTCGACTCCAGCCCCGACCGCACCGACACCGGCCTGCTGCCGACCCATGACGACGGCAAGGCCGCCGACGAATACTCCAAGCTCGGCCTGACCGGCAAGGTCAAAGTCTCCAAGACCGAATTGAAGATCGGCACGCTGATCCCCGAGCTGCCGACCCTGCAGCCCAACGACGGGCGCATCCTGCCGCAAACCTTCGAAGGCGGCCTGCTCACCTCGAAAGAAATCAGCCACCTGACCTTCACCGGCGGGCGTCTGGAAAAGGCCAAGGACCGCAACGACACCAACTGGGAAGACCTGGCCCTCAACAACAAGAACGGCCGCTTCGGTGGCACCTTCACCGCCGACAACCTCGACCTCGCGGGCCTGGACTACCAGTTCACCGATCGCATCACCGGCAGCTACCACTTCGCCCAACTCGACGACATCTACCGCCAGCAGTTCCTCGGCATGGTCGCCACCCAGCCGTGGGGGCCGGGCACCTTGGGCGCTGACCTGCGCCTGGCCGTGAGTGACGATGCCGGCGCCGCCAAGGCCGGCAACATCGACAACACCACCGTCAACGGCATGCTCAGCTACGCCCTGGGCGGGCACAAGGTCAGTGCCGCCTACCAGCACCTGTCCGGCGACAGCGCCTTCCCCTACATCGATGGCGCCGACCCGTACCTGGTCAACTTCGTGCAGATCAACGACTTCGCCGGTGCCGACGAGCACTCCTGGCAGATGCGCTACGACTACAACTTCGCGGCCCTGGGCATCCCCGGCCTGACCTTCATGACCCGTTACATCAGCGGCGACAACGTCAGCCGCGCCGATGGCAGCGAGGGCAAGGAGTGGGAACGCAACACCGAGTTCAAGTACGTGGTACAAAGCGGCCCGTTGAAAAACGTCGCCGTGCGCTTGCGCAACGCCACCTTCCGCTCGAATTTTGCCCGCGACGCCGACGAAGTGCGGCTGCTGGTGAGCTACAGCGTGGCCCTGTGGTAACCCAATAACAACAACGCTCACGGAGATTGACGATGACCTTTTCACTGCGCCGCCTCGTCCTCGCTACCGGCTGCCTGCTGCTGGCCGGCAACGCCCTCGCTGCCGAACCGAAACGCCCTGAATGCATCGCCCCTGCCTCGCCCGGCGGTGGCTTCGACCTGACCTGCAAACTGGTGCAGAGCGCCCTGGTGCAGGAGAAAATCCTCAGCAAGCCCATGCGTGTCACCTACATGCCCGGCGGCGTCGGCGCGGTGGCCTACAACGCCGTGGTGGCCCAGCGCCCAGGGGATGCCGGCACTCTGGTGGCGTGGTCCAGTGGCTCGCTGCTGAACCTGGCCCAAGGCAAGTTCGGCCGCTTCGACGAGAACGCGGTCAAGTGGTTGGCAGCCGTCGGCACCAGCTACGGTGCCATCGCCGTGAAGAGCGATTCGCCCTACAAAACCCTTGACGACCTGGTTGCTGCCCTGAAGAAAGACCCGAGCAAGGTCGTGATCGGCTCCGGTGGCACGGTCGGCAGCCAAGACTGGATGCAAACCGCGCTGATCGCCAAGGCCGCCGGCATCAACCCGCGTGACCTGCGTTACGTGGCCCTGGAAGGCGGCGGTGAAATTGCCACTGCATTGCTGGGCGGGCACATCCAGGTCGGCTCCACCGACATCTCCGACTCCATGCCGCACATCCAGAGCGGCAACATGCGCATCCTCGCGGTGTTCTCCGAAAACCGCCTGGACGAGCCAGAGATGAAAGACATCCCTACCGCCAAGGAGCAGGGCTACGACATCGTCTGGCCGGTGGTACGCGGCTTCTACCTGGGGCCGAAGGTGAGCGACGAGGACTACGCCTGGTGGAAGGCCTCGTTCGACAAGATGCTGGCCTCAGAAGACTTCGCCAAGCTGCGTGACCAGCGCGAGCTGTTCCCGTTCGCCATGACCGGCGAAGAGCTGGACGGCTATGTGAAGAAGCAGGTGGCTGACTACAAGGCACTGGCCAGGGAATTCGGCCTGATTCAGTAACTCGCCGACTACCTGAACAGATCCCTGTGGGAGCGGGCTTGTCCCGCGAAGCTGGCACCTCGGTGCATGGCACCGGCTTTGCCGGTGTTCGCGGGGCAAGCCCGCTCCCACAGAGTCCGCGTCCAACGAGGATTCCCCGATGATCCTGCAACGCCTCTTCGCCCTGGTCCTGCTGGCGGTATGCGCCGCCCTGGCCGTGATGGCCTGGCCGTACCAGGCTGCGTTTTCCTACGAACCGGTTGGCCCGCGGGCCTATCCGCTGCTGATGCTCGGCCTGATGGGCCTGGGCCTGCTTTACCTGGCCATCCGCCCAACGCCCATCGTGCGCAAAGACGACGAGCCGGAACTGGACCGCGAAACCTTGATCAAGATCGCCGCCTGTGTCGGCCTGCTGATCGTCTTCGCTGCCACCTTCGAACCGCTGGGTTTCATCCTCAGCGCCATCCTGGTCGGCCTGCCCATGGCCCGGCTGTACGGCGGCCGCTGGCTGCACAGCGCCATCGTCGTGGTCGGCATGAGCCTGTTCCTCTACTGGCTGTTCGACCGCGTGATGGACGTGCCCCTGCCCCTTGGCCTGCTGAGCGTACTGGAGAACTGACACATGGATACCTTGAGCTACCTGGGCCAGGGCTTCGGCGTCGCCCTGAGCCCGTACAACCTGGTCACCGCCCTCAGTGGCACCCTGATCGGCACCGTGGTCGGCCTGCTGCCGGGCCTGGGCCCGATCAACGGCGTGGCCCTGCTGATCCCCATCGCCTTTGCCCTGGGCCTGCCGCCTGAGTCGGCGCTGATTCTGCTGGCTGCGGTGTACCTGGGCTGCGAATACGGCGGGCGCATCAGTTCGATCCTGCTGAACATCCCGGGCGAAGCTTCGACCGTGATGACCACCCTCGACGGCTACCCGATGGCCCGCCAGGGCCTGGCAGGCGTTGCCCTGTCGCTGTCTGCCTGGAGTTCGTTCATCGGCGCCTTCATCGCCACCTGCGGCATGGTGCTGTTCGCCCCGCTGCTGGCGAAATGGGCGATCGCCTTCGGCCCGGCGGAATACTTCGTGCTGATGGTGTTCGCCATTGTCGCCTTGGGCGGCATGGCCGGCGACAAACCGTTGAAGACCTTCATCGCTGCGCTGATCGGCCTGTTCCTGTCGGCAGTCGGCATCGACGCCAACAGCGGCGTCTACCGCTTCACCGGTGACAGCGTGCACCTGGCCGACGGCATCCAGTTCGTGGTGCTGGTGCTGGGGCTGTTCTCTATCAGCGAAATCCTCCTGCTGCTGGAAAAGACCCACCATGGCCACCAGGCGGTCAAGGCCACTGGGCGCATGCTGTTCAACGTCAAGGAAGCGGCTTCGGTGTTCGCAGTGAACATCCGCTGCGGCCTGCTCGGCTTCATCATGGGCGTGCTGCCAGGTGCCGGCGCGACCCTGGCCAGTGCCGTGGCCTACATGACCGAGAAGCGTATCGCTGGCGAAAGCGGCAAGTTCGGCAAGGGTGATGCCCGTGGCCTGGCCGCGCCAGAAACCGCTATCGGCGCCTCCTGCTGCGGCGCCTTGGTCCCCATGCTGACCCTCGGCGTGCCAGGTTCGGGCACCACCGCGGTGATGATCGGCGCACTGACCCTGTACAACATCACCCCCGGCCCGCTGTTGTTCGAACAGCAGCCAGACATCGTCTGGGGCCTGATCGCCTCGTTGTTCATCGCCAACATCATGCTGGTGATCCTCAATATCCCGATGATCCGCATCTTCACCCGCATCCTCGCCGTGCCGAACTGGGCGCTGGTGCCGGTGATCGCGATCATCACCGGGATCGGCGTGTATGCCGTGCACGCCACCACCTTCGACCTGTTCCTGATGGTCGCCATCGGCATCATGGGCTACATCCTGCGCAAGCTGGACTTCCCGCTGTCGCCGATCCTGCTGGGCTTCATCCTCGGCGGGCTGATGGAGCAGAACCTGCGCCGTGCGCTGTCGATCTCCAACGGTGAGCTGGGCATCCTCTGGTCCAGCCCAATCAGCATGGGCGTGTGGGTCCTGGTGGTGTGCATGCTGTGCCTGCCGCTGCTGCGTATCTGGCGCAAGCGCAGCCTGCAGCGCCGGGCCATGGCTGATGCCTGATCGGTCCTTGCCCCTGTATTGGGCGACCGGGCTGGTCGGCCTTGCTGGTGGGTATCTCGCCAGCACGGTCGGCTGGCCTTTGCCCTGGATGGTCGGCGCGTTGTTGGCGATCATCCTGGTGCGCTGCCTGACCCCCTGGCAGCTGTCGGAAATCCCCAATGGGCGCAAATGCGGGCAATGCGTCATCGGCCTGGGCATCGGCCTGCACTTCACCCCCGCTGTGATCGAACAGGTGGGCAGCCACTTTCTGCTGATCTTCTTTGGCGCGCTGTTCACTACCCTGTCCAGCGTGATCAGCGTGTGGTTGCTGCGACGTACCGGCGAAGACCGCGCAACCGCCTTCTTCGCCAGCATGCCGGGCGGTTCGGGAGAGATGGTCAACCTGGGCGCGCGCAATGGCGCGGTGCTCAGCCAGGTGGCGGCGGCGCAAAGCCTGCGTGTGTTGGCAGTGGTGCTGTGCGTGCCGGCGCTGTTCAAGTTCTTGATGGGTGACGGTGTACCGCTCAATCATGCCGGCAGTGTGAGCTGGGGCTGGCTAGCGTTGATCGCCCCGCTGGGTATAGCCGCGGGCTTTATCTGGCAGCGGTTGCGCCAGCCCAACCCCTGGCTGTTCGGGCCGCTGCTGGTGGCGGCGACGGTTAGCCTGGCGGGCAACCTGCAGATCGGCCTGCCTGATGGCGCGAGTCAAATCGGCCAGTGGCTGATTGGCAGCGGCCTGGCCTGCCACTTCAACCGCGCGTTTTTCCGCCGCGCACCTTCGTTTCTGGGCCGTACGTTGCTGGCCACGGCGCTGTGCATGTTGATTGCCGGCAGCGCAGCGTGGGGGTTGAGCGTGATGACGGCGCTAGACCTGCGTTCGCTGACCCTGGGGATGATGCCCGGCGGGATTGCGGAGATGAGCCTGACGGCGGAGACCCTGCAGCTGTCGGTGCCGTTGGTGACAGCGCTGCAAGTGATGCGGTTGTTGTTCGTGTTGTTTTTGGCAGAGCCGCTGTTCCGGCTCTGGAACGCAGAAAAAGCCTGAAACACCGCGTCGCCTGCCTCGCGGTGTTTCATGCCATCAAAGCGGCGGCAAGGCCCAGTTGATCGGTGCGAACCCACGCTGTTCGAGGAAGCCATTGGCCCGGCTGAAGTGCCCGCAACCGAGGAAGCCCCGATACGCCGACAAGGGCGACGGATGCACCGACTTCAGCACCAGGTGCTTGGTGCCATCGATCAGCTTCTGCTTGCCCTGGGCATGCGCGCCCCACAGCAGAAACACCACGTTCGGGCACTGCTCGCTGACCACCTGGATGACCCGGTCGGTAAAGAACTCCCAGCCCTTCTTGGCATGTGAAGCCGCATTGGCGCGCTCCACGGTCATGGTCGTGTTGAGCAGCAGCACACCCTGCTCGGCCCAGCTCTGCAGGTAGCCGTGGCTGGCGATCGGAATATTCAGGTCGCGCTGCAGCTCTTTGTAGATATTGACCAGCGACGGCGGCGTGGCGATGCCCGGCTGCACCGAGAAGCACAGGCCATGGGCCTGGCCTGGGCCGTGATACGGGTCCTGGCCGAGGATCACCACCTTGACCTGCTGCAACGGCGTCGAGTTAAGGGCATTGAAGATCAGCGGGCCCGGGGGGTAGATCTCTTTGCCGGCCGCGTGCTCCTGGCGCAGGAATTCGCGCAGCTGATGCATGTAGGGCTGGTCGAATTCGTCGCGCAATGCGGCTTTCCAGCTGGGTTCGAGTTTGATGCGATCGTCGTCAGTCATGGGGCCATCCGTAAACAATGGCGCGACACTAGGTAAGCCTCCTCCGCTTGTCAAACGATCCGACCGACGACCGGCATGATCCCGCAGGCAGGCCATACTTGTGCGATGACCTGCGAGAGGTAGTCCATGTCTATTCATTGCGAGGTACTCACCGGTGCCGATGGCGCCTGCATCGGCATCGCCACCCTGGATGCACCCAAGGCGCTCAATGCGCTGAACCTGAGGATGATCGAAGTGCTCGGCGAGCAGTTGCACGCCTGGGCCCGCGACCCTGGCGTGGTCTGCGTGCTGCTGCGAGGCAATGGCGCCAAGGCGTTCTGTGCCGGGGGCGACGTCAGGGCGCTGGCCCAGGCTTGCCGCGATCACCCCGGCAGCGTGCCGCCGCTGGCCGCCACCTTCTTCGCTGCCGAGTATCGCCTCGATTACCTGCTGCACACCTACCCCAAGCCGCTGCTGTGCTGGGGGCACGGGCATGTGCTGGGTGGCGGCATGGGGCTGCTGCAAGGCGCCAATGTGCGCATCGTCACGCCCAGCAGCCGGCTGGCGATGCCAGAGATCAGCATCGGCCTCTACCCCGACGTCGGCGCCAGCTGGTTCCTCGCCCGTCTGCCGGGCAAGCTGGGGCTGTTCCTCGGGCTGACCGGCGCCCCGATCAATGCCCGCGATGCCCTCGACCTGGGTCTCGCCGATCGTTTCTTCGGCGAGCACCAGCAGGAGGAGCTGATCGAAGAGTTGTTGCAGCTGAACTGGCAGGAGCAGACCGAGTTGCAGCTCAACAGCCTGCTCAAGGCCGAGCAGCATCGTGCCTGCGAGGAGCTACCCGAGGCGCAATGGCTGCCCCGCCGCCAAGTGATCGATGAGCTGCTGGATGTCGCCGACCCCGCCGGCGCGTGGCATGCGCTGCAAGGCCTGAAATATCACAACGACCCTGTGCTGGCCGAAGCGGGTGAACGCCTGCATGAGGGGTGCCCGTTGACCGCGCACTTGGTGTGGGAACAGATCCGCCGGGCCCGGCACCTGTCATTGGCGCAGGTTTTCCAGATGGAGTTCGGCATGAGCCTGAATTGCTGCCGTCATCCGGAATTCAGCGAAGGGGTGCGCGCGCGCCTGCTGGACAAAGACAATCAGCCGCGCTGGCACTGGCCGGATGTGGCGCAGGTGCCAGCGGCGGTGGTCGAGGCGCATTTTACCAAGGTCTGGGAGGGGCCCCATCCACTGGCGGATTTGGATTGATTATCTGCAACCGGGCCGCTGCGCACCCCAATCGCCGGCAAGCCGGCTCCCACAGGTGCGGCGCTAGCCTTGGAGGCTATACAGTACGGGTGGGAGTCGGCTTGCCGGCGATTGGGCCGCACAGCGGCCCCAATTCATCACCGCTGCCAGTTGCGGCCCTGCCCCCGGCCGCCATCTGGCCTGCGGTCACGGTCCCCTCGCCCATTGGAATGCCAACGATCATTCTGATACCGCTGGCTGCCATCGCGATAGTCATGGCGGTCACGGTCACGCCCATAGTCATAGCGCTGGCGATTGCCGTAGTCATACCGCGGGTTGCCATGCCACTGGTTCATGCCTGGCTGCGGGTGGGGCCTGTACTGCGGCACCGGCGCCGGGCGGTAATAACGAGGTGCGGGCTGGTAGTAGTAACGCGGCTGCGGCGTTACATAGTAGCGGTCGTATCGGTAATACCCCGGTGACACATAACGGTCGGTGGAGTAGTAATCCGATCGGTAGTAGCCCCCGCCGCCGTAGTAAGGGGCGCAGGCAGACGTCATCAGACCCAACAGGGCGATCAACAGTATTCGATAGGACATGGCGGCCTCCTGGACCGCTGGAGTGCCCGAACAGCGGCGCTGGCGAGCGTCGATGCAAAACGCGTTCATCGACACTGAATAAGACCGCCATACCGAGGTGCAGTGCCATTTTTGCAATAATTTGAAACAGGTGCGATAACCCTGAAAAACTTGCAGTCATTTACCGGTCATCTCACTAGAATGACCGCCTTGGCACACATCACGGGAAGATCATGCCTGCACGTTCCGCTCTGTTTTCGCAGCGTTCGCTGATCGTCACCCTGCTGATGCTGCTGGCCAGCGGCTTTCTCGCCACTTCCCTGCTCAGCTACTTCGCCTCACGCAGTGCCATTCGCGATGGCATCGTGAATACCGAATTGCCACTGACCTCTGACACGGTCTATTCGGAAATCCAGAAAGACCTGATCCGCCCTGTGCTGATCGCCTCGATGATGGCCCAGGACACCTTCTTGCGGGACTGGGTACTGTCCGGGGAGCAGGACACCCAGCGAATCACCCGCTACCTGGGCGAGATCATGGGCAAGCAGGACATCTTCACCTCGTTCTTCGTCTCCGACCGCAGCCTCACCTACTACCAGGCCAAGGGCGTACTCAAGCAGATCAAGCCCGGCAGCTGGCGCGATGCCTGGTACTTTCGCCTGCGCGACCTCAAGGCGCCCTATGAGATCAACGTCGACCTGGACATGGCCAACCAGGACAGCCTGACAGTGTTCATCAACTACCAGGTGCTGGACTACCAACACCGCTTCATCGGCGCGGCTGGGGTGGGCTTGAGTGTGTCGTCGGTGGTCAAGCTGATCGACGAGTACCAGCGCCGCTACCAGCGCTCGGTGCTGTTCACCGATGCCAAGGGCAAGGTCCTGCTGACCGGCTCCGAAGGTGGCCCCCACGGCTTGCGCGTCGGCCAGCCGCTTAGCGACAACCCCGAGCTGAGCGACCTGCTGGCACAGCAACCGGTACCTGGCGAAGGCAGCCACGAATACCGCGACAGCGACAACCACAGCCACTTTCTCAATGTGCGGCACCTGCCCGAGCTGGACTGGTACCTGCTGGTGGAAAAGCGCGAAACCGGTACCCTGGACCGCATCCGCCACTCGCTGTACCTGAACCTGGCAATCTGCGCGATGATCACCCTGGTGGTGCTGTTACTGGTGCATGCGATGGTCAAGCGCCACCAGGCCAGCACCGAGGCGCTGGCCACCCTCGACAGCCTCACCGGCCTGCCCAACCGGCGCAGCTTCGACCTGCTGGCCGCCCAGGCCCTGCATGAGGCCCAGCGCGACAGCGGCCCGCTGGTGGCCCTGCTGATCGACCTTGACCACTTCAAGGTGCTCAATGACACCCATGGCCACCTGGCCGGCGACGAAGTGCTGCGCCAGTTCGCCAATGTGCTGCAGGGCAGCCTGCGCCAGTCGGATATACTCTGCCGCTGGGGCGGTGAGGAATTCATCGTGCTGCTGCGAGAGGCAGAAGGCCGGCAAGCGGTGGAAGTGGCGGAAAAAATCCGCCGCCGCACCGAACAGCTGACCTTCAGCTACGACGACCGACCGTTGCGCCTGACCACCAGCATCGGCCTGAGCAGCCTGCAACCGGGCGATACCTTGCATGCCCTGCTGACCCGCGCCGACCGTGCGCTCTATCGTGCCAAGCAGGCCGGCCGCAACCGCGTCTGCAGTGAAGTTTCCGGACCTGACCATGAATGACAGCCAGCACTGCCCCGCCTGCGGCGCCCTCAACCAGTGCAGCCTGGCCGACCCCCGCAGCGCCACGCAGGCCTGTTGGTGCTACAGCGTGACCATCGACCCCGCCGTGCTCCAGGCCCTGCCTGCCGAGTTGCGTGACAAGGCCTGCCTGTGCCCGCGCTGCGCAGCGGTCGAAGCGCAACTGCAGGCAGCGCCGCCCGGCACAAAGCGCTAGACTGCGCGGCCTTTAACTTCAGCCCCCTTTGCCATGCGCCTCGATCGTTTTCTTGCCAACCTGCCCTGCTACAACCGCCAGCACGTTCGCCTGCTGCTGGTGCAGCGCCGCGTGCGGGTCGATGGCGAAGTGGCGGTCGACCCGTTGACGGACGTGCGTGAGTTCAGCCGCGTCGAGGTGGATGAGCAACTGCTGCAGGCCGGGCGACCGGCGCGCTACCTGATGCTCAACAAGCCGACCGGGTGCGTCAGCGCCACCCAGGACCCACAACACCGCACGGTGCTCGAGTTGCTGCCCGCTGAACTGCGCGACGACCTGCACATTGCCGGGCGCCTGGACTTCAACACCACCGGCCTGCTGATCCTGACCAACGACGGCCAATGGTCGCGTCGCCTGACCCAGCCAACGACCAAACTGCCGAAGCATTACCTGGTAGAGACCGAGGACGAGATTGGCGAGCATTATGCTGCCAAGTTCCACGAAGGCCTGTATTTCGCCTTCGAAAACCTTACCACCCTGCCCGCCCAACTCGACATCCTTGGCCCCCGCCAGGCCCGGTTGGCGATCGTCGAGGGGCGGTACCACCAGGTCAAACGCATGTTTGGCCATTTCGACAACAAGGTGGTGGGGCTGCACCGCGAGAGCATGGGCGCGATCCGCCTGGATCCGGCGTTGGCACCGGGGGCATTCAGGGCGTTGACGGCCGAGGAAATCGCCTCGGTCTAGGTTGTTTGCACTGGCCTCTTCGCGGGCAAGCCCGCTCCCACAGGTACTGCACAAGCTTCCAAAGCTGTGGAGTCCTGTGGGAGCCACAGGTACTGCACAGGCTTCCAGCACTGTGGAGATCCTGTGGGAGCGGGCTTGCCCGCGAAGAGGCCAGAAAAGGCAACACTGGCAGTGTCACACGACCGCCCGGCGGCCCAAGTCACATTTTTCCCCGAACGGCACTTGCAGGATCCCCAGCCCACTGCTTGAATCCAAATCGTCAGTCTGCATGTGACTCATGAGTCACGCCCGCAGTCGAAGACACCTTTTTGCCGGCCACCCAACGCCTAGATGCCTTGGGGCACGGCAAATTGCCCGCCAAAAACAATACCGTCGACATGTGTGCCAAGGATCGACACAGGGCCCCCGGTTACTCTTCAAGGCAAATGCCTACCTGTCATAAAGAACGTGCACCCTAGGTGACGCGAATACCCTTTTTGCGCCAGGAGTCGATGACATGAGGCCAGAAATCGCTGTACTTGATATCCAAGGTCAGTATCGGGTTTACACGGAGTTCCATCGCGCGGATGCAGCCGAGAAGACGATCATTTTGATCAACGGTTCGCTGGCCACCACGGCCTCGTTCGCCCAGACAGTGCGGAACCTGCACCCACAATTCAACGTCGTGCTGTTCGACCAGCCGTACGCTGGCAAATCCAAACCGCACAACCGCCAGGAACGGCTGATCACCAAGGAGACCGAGGCGCACATCCTCCTTGAGCTGATCGAGCACTTCCAGGCCGATCACGTGATGTCGTTTTCGTGGGGCGGTGCGAGCACGCTGCTGGCGCTGGCGCACCAGCCGCGGCGAGTGAAGAAGGCCGTGGTCAGCTCGTTCTCGCCGGTGATCAACGAACCGATGCGCGACTACCTGGACCGTGGCTGCCAGTACCTGGCCGCCTGTGATCGCTACCAGGTCGGCAACCTGGTCAACGACACCATCGGCAAGCACCTGCCGTCGCTGTTCAAGCGCTTCAACTATCGCCACGTGAGCAGCTTGGACAGCCACGAGTACGCGCAGATGCACTTCCACATCAACGAAGTGCTGCAACATGACTTGGAACGGGCATTGAGTGGTGCGCGCAACATCGATATCCCGGTGCTGTTCATCAACGGCGACCGCGATGAGTACACCACGGCTGAAGATGCGCGCGAGTTTGGTCGCCATGTGGGCAAGAGCCACTTCAGCGTGATTCGCGATGCTGGGCACTTCCTCGACATGGAGACCAAGGCGGCCTGCGAAGACACCCGCAGTGCGCTGCTCGGCTTCCTCAAGCCAACCGAGCGTGAGCCACGTCAACGCTACCAGCACGTACAGGGGCAGCATGCACTGGCCATCTGAGCGCCTCGGCGTCCTGTAGCCCTTTACCCGCAGGCTATGGGTCGCCGACAAGCTTTTTTATAACCCTTTTTATAACTTGGGCTTCTAATTCGATGAGGGTTCTGGTAAAAAGTCGAACGCAGACGCGGGTATAGTTTAGTGGCAAAACGAAAGCTTCCCAAGCTTTAGTTGAGGGTTCGATTCCCTCTACCCGCTCCACCTCGCATTCCCGCATGGCGTTCCAGCAACGTCATCGCTGTCAAAAGGAGCCTCGGCTCCTTTTTTCGTTTCTGCCTATTCGTTTTCATGCCCCTTTTGTTGATCTGGCCCATGGCCACTGCCCAGCCGTTGCGCTTGAATGCGCGGCCGGCGAATCCGCTTGCAAGCGAAACGGCTTGAAGCGCATATGCTTGATGGATTCGTGAAACATTTCGAAAGGACCGCGCATGTTTCTGTCCCGCTGGCTACCTGGCCTCGCCAACCTGTTGCACTACCGCCGTGAGTGGTTTCATGCCGACCTGCAGGCTGGGCTTTCGGTGGCGGCTATCCAGATCCCCATCGCCATCGCTTACGCACAAATCGTCGGCCTGCCGCCACAATATGGCCTGTATGCCTGCGTGCTGCCGATGATGGTGTATGCGCTGATCGGCAGCTCGCGTCAGCTGATGGTCGGCCCGGACGCCGCCACCTGCGCGATGATCGCCGGGGCCGTGGCACCGCTGGCGCTGGGCGACCCGCAGCGTATTGCCGAGCTGTCGGTAATTGTCACCGTGCTGGTGGGCGTGATGCTGATCGGGGCGGGCCTGGCCAGGGCCGGGTTCATCGCCAGCTTCTTCTCACGGCCGATCCTGATCGGCTACCTCAATGGCATTGGCCTGAGCCTGATCGCCGGGCAGTTGTCCAAGGTGGTCGGGTTCAAGATCGAGGGCGATGGGTTCATCCTGAGCCTGGTCAACTTCCTCCAGCGCCTGGGCGAGATTCATGGGGTGACCCTGGCCATCGGCCTGTCCGCGCTGGCGCTGCTGATCTGGCTACCGCAGCGCTACCCACGGCTACCGGCGGCGCTGGTGGCGGTGGCGCTGTTCACGGTTGTGGTAGGCCTGTTCGGCCTGGACCGCTTCGGTGTCTCCATCCTCGGCCCGGTACCGGCCGGCATGCCGCAACTGGCTTGGCCACAAAGCAACCTGGCAGAAATGAAAAGCCTGCTGCGCGACGCCCTGGGTATTGCCACCGTCAGTTTCTGCAGCGCCATGCTCACAGCGCGCAGTTTTGCCGCACGCCATGGCTACGCTATCAACGCCAACCATGAGTTCGTGGCGCTCGGGGTGAGCAACCTGGCGGCCGGGATGTCCCAAGGCTTTGCCATCAGTGGCGCCGACTCGCGTACCGCAGTCAACGACATGGTCGGCGGCAAGAGCCAGCTGGTCGGCATCATCGCTGCGCTGGTGATCGCCCTGATCCTGCTGTTCTTCACCGCCCCCATGGCCTGGATCCCCCAGGCGGCGCTGGGGGCCGTGTTGCTGATGGCGGGCTGGGGGCTGATCGACATCAAGTCGCTGAAGAGCATCCGGCGCCTCAGCCGCTTCGAGTTCTGGCTCTGCCTACTGACCACGGTCGGCGTGCTGGGCCTGGGCGTGCTGCCGGGTATCGTGTTTGCCGTGACCCTGGCGATCCTGCGCCTGCTGTACAGCATCTACCAGCCCACCGACGCAGTGCTGGGCTGGCTGCCGGGCACCGAGGGCCAAGTCGACATTCGCAAATTCAAGGACGCCCGCACCGTGCCGGGGTTGGTGGTGTACCGCTTCGACGATGCGATCCTGTTCTTCAATGCCGACTACTTCAAGATGCGCCTGCTGGAAGCCGTGCAGAGTCAGGCCCAGCCCAAGGTTGTGCTGTTCGATGCCGAAGCGGTGACCAGCATCGACGTCAGCGGCATTGCCGCGCTGCGCGAAGTCCGCGACACCCTGGCTGCCCAAGGCATCTTCTTCGCCATCGCCCGCGCCCGCGGCACCTTCCTGCGCATGCTGGTGCGCTCAGGGATGGCACGGGAGATGGAGGACAAACTGCTGTTCGGCTCGGTACGCGCCGGGATCCGCGCGTATCGGGTGTGGCGGAACAGGAGTCGCCACGTGTCAACACCGGAGTAAAACGCGTCAACGTGCTTACGCTGAATCCAGGCCAATCACCCTCTACTGTAGGAGCAGCCTTGTGCTGCGAAGAGGCCAGTGACAACACATACCCTTCGCTGTTAGCGCTGGCCTCTTCGCAGCACAAGGCTGCTCCTACAGGGGATGCAGGGCATCAACGGTATTCAGCGCACGCCTGGGAACTGGCCTCACCCGGCCTGCCGATCAGGCTCACCAGGCCACACGGCAGTGACCCGCGCCATTGCAGGTAATCATGCCCCGCGGGGTACTCCACCGCCTCAACCGCATAGCCCTTGGCACGCAACACATCGCGCAGGTGGCGGTTGGTATCCAGAATCGTCGGGCCTTCGAACAGCCCCGATTGCAGGTAAAAACGCAGCGGCTTGGGGGTTGCCTTGACGTACTCACGGGTCAGCCAGCCTGGCTCTTCCCCGTCCTTGGCCCACCAGTACGACCCCGACAGGCTCAGCACATTGCCGAACAACTCAGGGTGCATCAGGCCCAGGTAGGACGCGGCCAGCCCCCCGTAGCTGGAGCCGGCGATGACCGTACGGGCCGCGGGTGCACTCAAGCCGTGTTGTCGCGCCCAGGGCATTAGTTGTTCGGCCATGAAACGGGCGAACCGTGGGTTGGGTGGCAGCTCCTGCTGGCGGCTGAGGTCGCTGGGGTTGGCGATGATGATGGCTGCCGTGGGCGGGATCAGGCCATCGGCGATCAGGTTGTCGAGAAGGGTCGGCGTAGGCACTTGGCGGGTATAGGCGTGGGCATCGAACAGCACCAGCAAGGCCTGGCCTGCAGCACCCGGGCGCCAGCCAGCCGGTCGGTACAGGTAGACATCGCGCGTGTTGCCCAGCACGTCGCTGGCCAGGCGCTTGCGTTCGAGCGTGCCACGGGCGATACCCGGCCGCTCGGCTACCCAGGGTTGCGGTGGCGCATCCGGCAATTCCAGGCGTGAACGCGACAGCCAGGCATCACCGCTGCTGTCGGCGAAGGTGGCAGGGTTGAGCGGGTCGCGGCGCGTGGTGGCAAGAATCACCCGGCGGTCATCCGACGCTGGCACATCAGGCGCCATTTGGTAGCTGAGCCGGGTGCTGGCCGGGACCTCGAAACTGGCGTACCAGACATCGCTGGTGCCAAGCCGTTGCAGCGCTTCGTGACGGCCCGAAGGCGCGCCGAACATCCGCACATTGTGCTGGGCGCCGCGCCACAGAAACGTCACCAGGCGCTGCTGCGGCTGGCCCGGTAGCCGCTCGACCAGCGGCGTGCCCTGGGCCTTTCGCGCGTTCCAGAACGCCTCGGTATCACCGCCCTGGGCAAGCTGCCCGGCCAACTCGGCCAGGGCCGGGCTGGCCAGCCGTGGTGGGCTTTGCTGCTGCTCGGCACGCGCCAGTACCTGCTCCAGGCGCAGGCTGAAAGGGGCGCCCGGGCGCCCGTCCAGTGGCTCTGCACGCAAGCCATATGCACCCGGGCTGTCGGCGACAAAGATGAACGCGCGCGGCTGGTCCTGGCCGTCGATCAACAGGCGCAAGGGCCTGCCCTGCGGGTCCAGCAGGCGCAGGCTGACGTCGCCGTCGACCCGGCCGCGCACCAGGTCGCCTGCCTTGAGCCCAACGTGCCAGACCGTGCTGCCTACGGACATGGCCTGGCCGTTGACAGCCTGACCGGGCTGCAGCGTGGCTTCGCTTGCAGCCTGCGCCGCGGCGCTGGCCAAGGCCAGCAGCAAGGCGCAACGGATGAGAGAGATGCGGTTCATGCGCACCTCAGAAGTCGACGCTGGCGGACAGCTTCAAGGTGCGCGGTTCGCTGACGGTGGCATACCCCGGGTTGAACACCCCCGCCCAGTAGGCACGATTCTCGACGTTCTCCAGGCTGGCGCGCAGGGTCACGTCCTTGCTCAGCACGCGGGTGGCGTAGCGCGCGCCCAGGTCGTAGCGCGTCCATTGTGGGATTTTCAGCGTGTTCTCGTCGTCTAGGTACTGCGAGCTGCTGTGAATGCCCAGTGCCGTCAGGGTCAGGCCATCGACCCAGGGCAGGTCCCACTCGGCGCCGAGGTTGGCCGACCAGGCCGGTACACCGCGGGCGGTGTTGCCATCCAGGGTACCGTTGGCCGTCTTGCTCAGTTCGGCGCGGGTGTAGGTCACCCCGCCCAGCAGGCGTACGCCAGGGGCGGCTTCACCGAACATGTTCCATTCCACGCCACGGTTACGCTGCTCGCCATCATCGGTGTACCAGAAGGTGTCGCCGCGGGTGTTCTTGACCATGCTGGGTTTCTCGATCTGGAACACCGCCAGGGTATGGCTGAACGTGCCCAGGTCCCACTTCACGCCCGCTTCCATCTGCTTGGCCACGTACGGCGCAAATTGCTCGTCCTTGTTCAGGGCCCCCACCTCGGTCACCGTGCCACCTTGGGTCAGGCCTTCGATGTAGTTGGCGTACAGCGACACCGGCGCATCCCAAGGCTTGACCACGATGCCAAAGGCCGGGGTCAGTTTGCGTTCGTCATAGGCCGTTGGTTTGCTCATCTTCTGCCGAACCCGCTGGGCACGCGCCCCCAGGGTCAGCAACACACGCTCGTCGAAGAAACCGAGGGTGTCGGCCAGGGCGAAGCTGGACAAGGTATTGTCGCCGGTCTTGTCGTTCGAGCCGTGATCACCGGCAATCACCCCTTTGACCGGGCGATAGAGGTTGGTGTCGTAGGTGGCGCCGGTGACCGTGGGCGCTCGGCCGATGTCCTGGTGCAGCAGCGACGTCGTCAACACCAGCTGGTGGGTGACCGGCCCCGTCATGAAGTTGCCGCGCAGGCCGGCCTCGCTGGACAGGCTGTGGGTGTAGCCGGCCTGGTTGTAAGTCTGCCCCTTGGCGCTGCCATCGGCCGCCTGCACCCGGATGCGGGTGCCGTTCAGGAAGCCGTCGTAGTACGTGCGCGCCCCACCCACACTGGCAAATGCCGTCCAGTCGTCGTTGAGCTGGTACTCGCCGCGCAGCACCACTGCCTTGCTGACTTGTTTGGCATAGATGCCTTCGAGCACGTTGGTATCGGGCTTGGGCGCCTTGGTCACGTAGCCCAGCTCGCTGAAGCCCGCCATCATCGGGCTGCCGTTGTCGAGTTTTTCATGGGTCTCGTAGGCATCCAGTTCGAGCTTGAAGTCGTCACCTCGGTAATCCAGCGCCAGGGCGGCCAGCGTGCGGTCCTTCGACTGTTCGTCGACGCCCATGTCGCCACTGCCATACACCCCATTGAAGCGGACACCAAAGCGCCCATCCGCAAAGCGTCGGGCCACGTCGATGTGCTGGGCAAAGTAGCCGTCGGAAACGTAGCTTGTGGTCAGCCGGGTCAGTGGGGCATCGCCGGCACGCTTGGGTACCAGGTTGACATTGCCGCCCACCCCGCCATTGGGCGCCATGCCGCTGAGCAATGCGCTTGGGCCTTTGAGCACTTCGACCCGTTCGAGGAATTCGGTCGGCACATGGCCATCTGGCGCCAGGCCGTACAGGCCATTTACCGCCAGTTCCGAGGATTCCAGGCCATAGCCACGGATCATGAAGTTCTCGTAGGCATGGCCTTCGCCGGTGCTGAAGCGGATCGACGGGTCATTGCGCAACACGGCGCCAACCGTGCCGCTCTGCTGGTCGGCGATGGTCTTGGCGGTGTAGGCGGTGATGTTGAATGGCGTGTCCATGATGTCGCGATTGCCCAGCATGCCAAGCCGTGCACCGCGCGCCACCTGGCCGCCGCTGTAGGCCTCGGGCAGTTCACTGTTGAAACCGGCGGCGTTGACGTTGGTGGCGCCGAGGGTCAAGGCGCCGTCCTCGGCGGTGCTGCGCAGGGTCACCACGCCGTTGTGCTCCTCGGCCACCAGGTCGGTGCCGATCAGCAACTGCTGCAAGGCTTGCAGCACGCTGAAGCGCCCGTGCAGGGCAGGCGCATTGCGGCCCGCGAGTACCCGGCTGTCAGCGGCAATGGCCACACCGGACTGGCGGGCAAGCGCGTGCACCGTGGTTTCCAGCGATTGGCTAGGAAAATCCAGGGCCAGTGGCTGGCTGTCAGCCAGGGCCATGCCCGGCGACAACAGGCTGCCCAGTGCGCAGGCCAGGGCCAGGTGGCGCAGTGGCACGGATAAACGGGTGGAGGCGAACGACATGAAGGGTCCTTGCTCTTGGAGGGGTTCACCGTTGATGACGCCGCTCCAGCGGCTTACCCCTCAAAACTTTTTTCAGCGCGCCAACAGTTCCAACCTGCCCTGCCGTTCGCTCAGGCGCACCGGCAGAATGCGTGGCAACGCTTCCAGCAGTTTCTGCGGCTGATCGATAGGGAAGCTGCCGGTCAGCTTCAGTTCGGCGACTTCCGGCGCCAGCAGCACGGGCTGCGGCAGATAGGCATTGAGCTCGCCGATCACTTCGCGCAGCGACTGGTCGGTGTAAGACCACCAACCGCGTTGCCAATGGTCGACGTCCGGGCCGAGTCGCCCCTGCGCATGCAGGTTGCTCAGGTGCCCCTGAGCATCGATGCAGACACGTTCGCCAGCGCCAAGGGTACGTTCGCCACCGTGCAGGTCACGCACCTGTACACGGCCGCGGGCCACCGCCACGAACACCCGGTCACCCCGGTCGCTGACCGTGAAGGCCGTGCCCAGCACCTGGACACTGCCCACACGGGTGCTGATATGGAAAGGCCGCCAGCGCTCATGGGCGACGTCGAAGAAGACATTGCCGTGCAACAGCATCACCTGGCGCTGGCCATGGTCGAAGCGGATACGCAGGTTGCTCTCGGCCGCCACCAGCAGTTGGCTGCCATCGGGCAAGGCCAGGCTGCGGGGCTGTTCGCCGTGCGCGGTCTGCAGGTCTTGCTGGAATGCAGCGGTGCGCTGCCACATCCAGCCCAGCCAGCCACCTGCCGCCAGCAGTACCGCCAACGCGCCGCCCTGGCGCAACAGGCGCCGACGGCCCGGATCATGCGGCTGCGGCTGCAGGGCGCCGCGCAATTGCGGCGCCAGGCGATGCACCAGTTGCCAGCGCTGCTCGGCCTCATGCCAGGCGCGCTCATGTTCGTCGCTCTTACCCCGCCAGCGCAGCGCCTGGCCGCTGGCTTCGCGCACACGCGTGGGGTCGTCGCCATGCATCGCCGCGAGGTAGACCAAGGCCTGTTGCACCTTGCGTGCGGCAACCGGGTCAGCCATGGCGGCTGGCCAGGCGCAGTTCGGAGAGGTCGAACACCGCGCGGGCGATGTGCAGTTCCACCGACTTGGCCGACAGCGCCAGCGCCTCACACACCTCGCGATGGCTCTGGCCATACAGCCGCACCCGCACGAACACTTCGCGGCGCAGGCGCGGCATGCGCTCGATCAGTGCAATCAGTTGCTGCAACTGCTCGCGCGCGATCAGGATGTCCTCGACGCTGGGGCTCAAGCCGTCGACGCGCACCAGCCAATCCTCCAGCGCCGCCAACTCGGTGCTGCGCCGCCGGTACTGATCGATGCACAAGTTACGCGCCGCCTGGAACAACAACGCGCGCGCATTGAGTACCGGCGCATTCAGCGCGTGGGCATAGGCCTGGGCAAAGCTGGACTGAGCGATGTCTGCGGCGTCGTCGGGGTTGCGCAGGCGCCCGCTGAGGTAGCGACGCAGGTCACTGTAGTTGGCCAGCAGATCATCGACGACCGCCTGCAAGGCCGGCGCAGGGCCGCTCCAGGGTGTGGAAAAGGATGTCATTGAAGGTGAGCGTCGCTAATAGGAATCCGTATCATTCTCACACATGACTTCTTGTCCTCGCCAGCCTCAATCACCTAGCGCTTGAATGACATGCTACAGTCGCCCCGTTTTCCGCTCCGCCCAACGGACCCCGCATGCCCGCACTTGACGCTTACCTCACCCCCTGGCCAGAACTCGACCAACGCCACCCTTGCGACGCCCTGCTGCTGGGCAACGGCGCCAGCCGTGCACTGTGGAAGCCGTTTGGCTATTTCTCGCTGTTCGAGGAAGCGCAGCGCGCGGGCCGCAAAAAAGGCCTGGCGATCAGCGACCAAGCCTTGTTCAAGTCACTCGCCACCGAATTGTTCGAGCCCGTGCTCAGCGCCCTCAACAGCACGGTGCGGGTCAACGCGGCCCTGGCCATCAACTCCACTGCACCGCTGAACCGCTACTACTCGATCAAGGAAGCGCTGATTCATGCCGTGCGCACGGTGCATCTGCCATGGCCGCTGATGCCAGCCGCCACGCTGGCCATGCTGAACCAGGCCTTGCGCGGCTATCGCAACATCTACACCAGCAACTACGACCTGATCGTGCCTTGGGCCGTGCAGCACGCCCCCCAAGGTTTTGCCGAGCTGTTCGATGAGCAAGGCTTTTTCGACGTACGCCGCACCCGCAGTGAAGGCACCCGCGTGCTGCACCTGCATGGCGGCCTGCACCTGCTGAAACTGCCGGATGGCACCACCCGCCAACGCAGCGCAGAGAGCGCCGAGTTGCTCGATGGCTTTGCCGTGAACATTCCGGGTGAAGTGCCCTTGTTCATCAATGAAGACCGCAGCGACGAAAAGCTGCGCGCCATTCGTCACTCGGACTACCTCAGCTGGTGCTTGGCGCAATTGGCGCAGGAGAGCCAGGGGCTATGCCTGTTCGGGCAGCATCTGGACAGCAGTGACCAGCACCTGGTCGAGGCGGTTCGACAGGCACAACCTCGCCATTTGTCGATTGCCATTCGGCCGTTGGGGGAGGCGTCGGTGATCAATCAGAAGCAGCACTTCATCGACCGGTTCGGGGATTTATTGGCGACTGCGCTGCACTTTTTCGATGCGAGTACGCACCCGTTGGGGTTGGCTGACTTGGCGATCGAGGTGCCGGCTGCTCGGCGTTGAGGTGAGCTCGGGCTTAGGTTCAACAGGCCAGGTTCGTTGAATGGCCAAAAACCCGCTCATAGGCACTCGATACATTGACCGTCATCGCTACGCGAGCCAGATCAAGTGTTTGCTGGCCGATAGCATAGCTTCCGCGTGCCTGTAACCAGACCAGAACCTCAGCCAGGTGCCAAAGCGAAGTACTGCCCTCGTGAATAGGTGCCGGAAAACTATGGCTGTGCGCGAGCATTAATTTACGCATGTTCTGGCGCGATACGCCTACCATTTCGGCTACATCGGTAAGCCCGACGAGGTCTGGGGTTGCCTCGATCAGGCGCGCGGCAGGCACTGCTTCACGAACACCGTCAAGGGCGCTATGTAGGGCTTCTCTGGCCGTTGAAGCCTCGCGCACAAACGCCAGCGCCAAACGACCGGGCTGCCCTACCCCAACCAAAGCGTCGTCACAACCGGCCTTGGCCAGACGCTCCAACAGCGCATCGGTATCTTCGTTTTCGTTCAGTTGATACTTCAAGGTGAACTCATATTCCATCGCTACTGCTCCTCGGCAGCATGTGCTGCGTCTTTCGTCATCCTGCCGCCAGAACAGTTATCCACCACACGCCGTAGCTGGCGTGCAAAGTTGCCTGGGCTCTTTGGGGTACTCCAGACGCTGGTAATGCAAAACTCCCCACAACGGCAATCTGCGTCGTTGAGGGGGCAATACAGCTTCCCCCAGCAATGCCCACCGCCCACCTCGACTCTCCATCCCTGTGACTCCGCGTGCCTCAAGGCCTGTTCGACCTCCTTCTTGGCATGACTGGGGCGTGACATCAGCTTGTCTCCAGTGTGGGCTCGCAATGACAAGGTTGTCAAACGACAACCAGGAGTACCTTGCAGGTGCACGCCACACTACAGACTTCTTCACGTCAAACACCGTCGCAAGGTGCTCTGGAGAAATTTCCTACCCACATTCAGGATCAGCGCTCAGCAAGCATTCAGATCAACCCATCCCCCCGCAACAACGTCTCCAGGCAATGCTCCTGCACCCCATAAAACCCCTTGAGTTGCGCAATCTTCTCCAGCAGCGCCGCGTTATCCACCGGCTGTTTGCGCTTCACCGCAAGAATCATCTTGTTCTTGTTGGTGTGTTCCAACGAAATGAACTCGAACACCTTGGTTTCATAACCACAGGCTTCCAGGTACAGCGCTCGCAGGCTGTCAGTGAGCATCTCGGCCTGCTGCCCCAGGTGCAACCCATACTGCAGCATCGGCTGTAGCAAGCCTGGGCTGTGCAGTTGCGGGCGGATCTGTTTGTGGCAGCACGGCGAGCACATGATGATCGCGGCGTTGCAGCGGATGCCGGTGTGAATGGCGTAGTCGGTGGCGATGTCGCACGCGTGCAGGGCGATCATCACCTCGATGGCTTCGGGCACCACGCTGCGTACATCGCCGCACTGGAATTCAAGGCCCGGGTGGTCCAGGCGCGAGGCCGCGGCGTTGCACAGGTCGACCATTTCCTGGCGCAGCTCCACGCCGGTCACCTGGGCGTCGCGGCCCAGCGTGTTGCGCAGGTAGTCGTGCATGGCGAAGGTCAGGTAACCCTTGCCCGAGCCAAAGTCGGCTACGCGCAGGGCCTGTTCGGCCGGCAGCGGCGCGCTGGCCAGGGCGTGCTCGAACACCTCGATGAACTTGTTGATCTGCTTCCACTTGCGCGACATCGACGGGATCAGCGCACCTTGCGCATCGGTCACGCCCAGGTCACGCAAAAAGGGCCGCGACAGCTCCAGGTAACGCTTTTTCTCCCGGTCATGGCCACTGCTCGCAGCCGCATCACGCGGCGCCTGGGCGCCGTGGCGCTGGAGCATGGGCTTGCCTTTCTTGCTGAAGGTCAGCTGCACTTCGCCGTCCGCATCGAACAGGTGCGCATTGCGAAAGCTGTCAGGCAGCAGCTCGGCAACCAGCGCTTCGGCCTGCTCCAGTGGCAGGTTGCGGGTGATGTCACGGGTCTGGTGGCGATACACCAGTGACAGGCAGGGCTGGCCCTTGACCTGCAGTGGCTTGGCGATGATCCGCTGCAGGGACTGATCGGCACCCACATGGCGCGCCAGCACCAGTTTGACCAAGGTATTGCCGTGCAGGGCAGCGCTCAGCAGCTCAAGGAACTGGGTGCGCGCCTCTGGCGCGGTGGAAGCGGAAGGACTGGCGGACATGAAAAACGGTGCCTCGAGTTGCGGGGAGCGCGTTGCGCAATGCCACGCATTCTACAGGTGTGAGGCTGGCCCCCCAATCCATACGCCCGCTTTTGTCAGTCCAGAATCACCAAACGGTTGGGCAGTTCGTTGCGGGCATGGGTGCGCGGCACGTGCTCACTGAGCAACTCACCGCAGGCGTCGATGCAATCGACAAAGCCTTGCAAGGTCCGGCCCTGACGCACCTGTTCGGCAAAGCGCCCTACGATGGCCGAGCGGGCGCTGGCATCGAGGTATTGCTCCACCCCTTGGTCGACCAGGATTTCCACATGCCGCTCCGCTTCGCTGACGAAAATCAGCACCCCCGTGGCACCGCGGGTGCGCTGCAGGTTCTGCTCGCGAAACTGCTGGCGGGCCAGGCTCGACGCCCGCCAGCGGCGCCAGGCACGCGGAATCAGCCAGCCGGCCAGGCGCGGGTGGCGCAGCAGCAGGCACAAGCCGATGAACAGCACGACGTTGGCCACCAGCAAGCCACGGATACCGGGCCAGCCCAGCAGCATCTGCAGCAAGCCCGGTACGGCCAGCGCCAGCACCGCGGCCCAGAACAGTGGCAGGTAGGCGTAATCGTCGGCACGGCGGGCCAGCACCGTTACCAGTTCGGCATCGGTACGCCGTTCGGCACGGGCAATGGCTTCGGCGATCTGACGTTGATCGTATTCGTTGAGGGGGGTCATGCCAGCGGTCTCTCGATCGTTCTTATTGTTGTTGTCCAGGCATTCAGGGTGCCATCGGCCGCCGACATATTCAGGCATAATCCGCCGCTGGAAGAATCGCCCCCGAACTGTACAACAATAGCCGCCTGAAAACTTCGGCCGCGCGCGTATCACGGTGGATACGGCAGAGGCCCCACAACGGAATTGATGATGAAACTGTCTTTGCTGGGCCTGGCCATGGGCCTTGTCAGTCAGGCGGCCCTCGCCGCCCCTACCGCTCCGCCCCTGCAGGACAAGCAGGCGTTCATCGATCACCTGATCAGCCAGATGACCGAGGCCGAAAAAATCGGCCAGCTGCGCCTGATCAGCATCGGCCCGGAGATGACCCACGAGCAAATCCGCGAAGAAATCGCCGCAGGCCGCATCGGTGGCACTTTCAACTCGCGCACCGCGCCCGAGAACCGGCCGATGCAGGACGCCGCCATGCGCAGCCGCCTGAAGATTCCGATGTTCTTCGCCTACGACACCATTCACGGCGAGCGCACCATTTTCCCGATCGGCCTGGGCATGGCCGCGACCTGGGACATGGACGCGATTGCCAAGGTCGGCCGCACTGCCGCCATCGAGGCCGCTGCCGACGCCCTGGACATGACCTTTGCGCCGATGGTCGACATCGCCCGCGACCCGCGCTGGGGCCGCACCAGTGAAGGCTTCGGTGAAGACACCTACCTGACCTCGCGAATCGGCCAGGTGATGGTCCGCTCGTTCCAGGGCAGCAGCCCGGCCAACCCCGACAGCATCATGGCCATCGTCAAGCACTTTGCCCTGTATGGCGCGGTGGAGGGCGGCCGCGACTACAACACGGTCGATATGAGCCTGACGAAAATGTACAACGACTACCTGCCGCCCTACCGCGCCGCGCTCGATGCCGGTGCTGGCGGGGTCATGGTGGCGTTGAACTCGATCAACGGCGTGCCGGCCACCTCCAACACCTGGTTGATGAACGACCTGCTGCGCAAGGAGTGGGGCTTCAAAGGTGTGACCATCAGTGACCACGGCGCCATCCAGGAACTGATCCGCCACGGGGTTGCCCGTGACGGCCGTGAAGCGGCCAAACTGGCGATCAAGGCCGGTATCGACATGAGCATGAACGACACCCTGTATGGCGAAGAGCTGCCAGGGCTGCTCAAGGACGGTGAAGTGACCCAGGGCGAACTGGACCAGGCGGTGCGCGAAGTGCTTGGCGCCAAGTACGACATGGGCCTGTTCAAAGACCCGTACGTGCGGATCGGCAAAGCCGAAACCGACCTCAAGGACTACTACGGCAACGACCGCCTGCACCGCGATGCCGCGCGTGACGTGGCCCGCCGCAGCCTGGTCCTGCTGGAAAACCGCAACCAGACCCTGCCACTGAAGAAGGCCGGCACCATTGCCCTGGTCGGCCCATTGGCCGATGCGCCGATCGACATGATGGGCAGCTGGGCGGCCGACGGCAAACCGGTGCATTCGGTGACCGTTCGCGAAGGCCTGCGCCGCGCCGTGGAAGGCAAGGCCAAGCTGGTCTACGCCAAGGGTTCCAACGTCACCGGCGACAAGGCGATGTTCGACTACCTGAACTTCCTCAACTTCGACGCCCCGGAAATCGTCAACGACCTGCGCCCTGCCGCGGTATTGATCGATGAAGCGGTCAAGGCCGCGCAGCAGTCCGACGTGGTGGTCGCGGTGGTCGGCGAGTCGCGTGGCATGTCTCACGAATCGTCGAGCCGTACCACCCTGGAAATTCCGGCCAGCCAGCGCGAACTGATCAAGGCCCTGAAAGCCACCGGCAAGCCGCTGGTACTGGTGCTGATGAATGGCCGCCCGCTGTCGATCGCGTGGGAACGCGAGCAGGCCGACGCCCTGCTGGAAACCTGGTTCAGCGGCACCGAAGGCGGCAATGCCATCGCTGACGTGCTGTTCGGCGACTACAACCCGTCCGGCAAGCTGGCCATTACGTTCCCGCGTTCAGTCGGGCAGATTCCGATGTACTACAACCACACGCGCATTGGCCGGCCGTTCACACCCGGCAAGCCCGGCAACTACACCTCGCAGTACTTCGAAGAGCCCAACGGGCCGCTGTATCCGTTTGGTTATGGCTTGAGCTACAGCAGCTTCGAATTGTCGGGCCTGGCCCTGTCGAGCAAGGACCTCAAGCGTGGCGCTACGCTGGAGGCCAAGGTCACGGTGAAGAACACCGGCAAGCGTGACGGCGAGACCGTGGTGCAGCTGTATCTGCAGGATGTCTCGGCCTCCATGAGCCGCCCGGTCAAAGAGCTGAAGAACTTCCAGAAACTGATGCTCAAGGCTGGCGAGTCGCGAACCTTGACCTTCAGCATCAATGAGGAAGACCTGAAGTTCTACAATGGCCAACTGCAGCGGGTTGCAGAGCCTGGGGAGTTCAATGTCCAGGTAGGGCTGGATTCCGAAGCGGTGCAGCAGAAAAGTTTCGAGTTGTTGTAAGCGGTTGAACGCCGGTACTGGCCCTATCGCCGGCAAGCCGGCTCCCACAGGGGCTTTGCAATACCTGTGGGAGCTGGCTTGCCAGCGATAGGGCCGGCACTGAATTCCTCATCTTTCGGATCCGCCCCATGCCGTTTTCCTTTCGCGCCCTGCGTCTGGGGCTGATCGTCCTGTTCATCCTGCTCGGCACCGCGCTCAGCGCCGGCTGGGCCATGCACCAGGCCAAGCGCCAGGCCATGGCAGACGACGCCCAACGCGCCAGCCAGCAACTGGGCCTGTACGCCAACGCCCTGCATACCCTGATCGAACGCTACCGCGCCCTGCCCGCCGTGCTGGCACTCGACCCGGAACTGATCGCAGCCCTGCGCGGCCCGGTCAGCGAGCCGGTACAAGACGCCCTGAACCGCAAGCTCGAACGCATCAACGGTGCCGCCAACTCGTCCACCCTCGAATTGCTCGACCGCACCGGGCTGGCCATCGCGGCCAGTAACTGGCGGCTGCCGAGCAGCTACGTGGGCTCCAACTACGGCTTTCGCCCCTATTTCAAACAGACCCGCAGCCAAGGCAGCGGCCGCTTCTACGCGGTGGGTGTGACCAGTGGCGTGCCAGGCTACTTCCTGGCCAGCGCGGTGAATGATGAGCATGGCCGCTTCCTCGGTGCCATGGTGGTCAAGCTCGAATTCCCCGAGCTGGAACGTGAATGGCGCCAGGGCAACGATATCCTGCTGGTCAGCGATGCCCGTGGCATTACCTTCATCGCCAACCAGGACGGCTGGCGCTACCGCGAGCTGCAGCCGCTGAGTGGCGCTGACCGTGCAGAACTGGCTGAAACCCGCCAGTACGACAAACAACCCCTGGTGCCCCTGCAGCATCAGGTTCTGACCCGTTTTGCCGACAATAGCCACCTGGCCCGCGTGCAAGGGCCGGAGGGCGTCGCCGAATACCTGTGGGAACGCCTGCCGCTGCAAGGTGAAGACTGGACCTTGCACCTGTTGCGCAAACCGCAGGTCGCCGCCGACGGTCGCAACGCCGCCCTTGGCGCTGCGGCCGTGTGGCTGAGCCTGGTCTTCGCGGCGCTGTTCGTCAGCCAGCGCCTGCGCCTGGCACGCTTGCGCCAGCGCAGCCGCGAAGCACTCAAGCGCCAGGTCGAAGAGCGCACCCGTGAACTGCGCACCGCGCAAGAAGGCCTGGTGCAATCGGCCAAGCTGGCCGCCCTGGGGCAGATGTCGGCGGCCATGGCCCACGAGATCAACCAGCCGCTGACCACCCAGCGCATGCAGTTGGAAACCCTGCGCCTGCTGCTCGACCATGGCCGCTACGACGAAGCGCGCAAGGCCCTTGAACCCCTGGAACAGATGCTCACACGCATGGCCGCGCTCACCAGCCACCTGAAGACCTTTGCCCGCAACAGCCCGGTCGGGCTGCGCGAGCGCCTGGACCTGGCCGGCGTGGTCGACCAGGCCCTGCACCTGCTGGATACCCGTATTCGCAGCGAGGGCGTCGAGGTCGCGCTGTACCTGGCACGCCCAGCCTGGGTGCGCGGGGACGCCATCCGCCTGGAGCAAGTGCTGATCAACCTGTTGCGCAATGCCCTCGACGCCATGGCCGACAAACGCTACAAACGCCTGGAGATCCGCATCGAGCTGGATCACGACCAGTGGCGCCTGAGCGTGCTCGATTCGGGGGGCGGTATTGCCGAAGAACACCTGGCCAAGGTCTTCGACCCCTTCTTCACCACCAAACCCGTGGGCGAAGGGCTGGGCCTTGGCCTGGCCATTTCCTATGGCATCGTCCACGAAGCCGGCGGCCAACTGCAGGCCGAGAACCTGCCGGGCGGCGCCCGCCTGAGCCTCACCCTGCCCCGCGACCTGGAGCCTGTATGTTGAATTCAGTGATCGTCGTCGATGATGAAGCCAGTATCCGCACGGCGGTCGAGCAATGGCTGAGCCTGTCCGGCTTCAGCGTGCAACTGTTCGCCCGCGCGGAGGATTGCCTGGCGCAATTGCCACAGCATTTTGCCGGCGTGATCATCAGCGATGTGCGCATGCCGGGCATGGATGGCCTGCAACTGCTCGAGCGCTTGCAGGCAGAGGACCCCGACCTGCCGGTAATCCTGCTGACTGGCCATGGCGACGTGCCGATGGCGGTGGATGCCATGCGCAAGGGGGCCTACGACTTCCTCGAAAAACCCTTCACCCCGCAGCACCTGCTGGGCAGCCTGCGACGCGCCCTGGAAAAGCGCCAACTGGTGCTGGAGAACCGCCGGCTGCACGAGCAGGCCGACCTCAAGTCACGCCTCGAAAACACCCTGCTGGGCATGTCCCAGGGCCTGCAACAGCTGCGCCGGCAGGTGCTGGAGCTGGCCGGCCTGCCGGTCAATGTGCTGATCCGCGGCGAAACCGGCAGTGGCAAGGAGCGCGTGGCCCGCTGCCTGCACGACTTCGGCCCGCGTGCGGGCAAACCCTTCGTGGCCCTCAACTGCGCGGCAATCCCTGAATCACTGTTCGAAGCCGAGCTGTTTGGCCATGAGAGCGGCGCCTTCACCGGCGCCCAGGGCAAGCGGATCGGCAAGCTTGAGTATGCCAACGGGGGCACGGTGTTTCTTGACGAGATCGAGAGTATGCCCCTGGCCCAGCAGGCAAAACTGCTGCGGGTGATCCAGGAACAGAAGCTCGAACGCCTGGGCGCCAACCAGAGCATCAGCGTCGACTTGCGCATCATCGCCGCGACCAAACCGGACCTGCTGGAAGAAGCCCGCGCCGGGCGCTTTCGCGAAGACCTCGCCTATCGCTTGAACGTTGCCGAGCTGCGCTTGGCCCCCTTGCGAGAGCGACGTGAGGACATCCCCTTGCTGTTCGAACACTTTGCCCGTGCTGGCGCTGAAAAACTGGGCAGAACAGCGCCGCCGCTCAGCGGTAGCCAGTTGGCGCAGCTGCTTTCCCACGACTGGCCGGGCAACGTGCGCGAGTTGGCCAACGCGGCGGAGCGGCATGCGCTGGGGCTGGGTTCGCCGAACATAGAAGTGGCACCGGCCGGGCAGTCGCTGGGCGAGCAGATGGAGGCGTTTGAAGCGCAGTGCTTGCGAGCGGCGTTGCGTCAGAGCAAAGGGGAGATCAAGGGGGTGATGGAGGCTTTGCAGCTGCCGCGGCGTACGCTGAACGAGAAAATGCAGCGGCACGGGTTGGTGCGCGAAGACTTCCTGTAATAGGCGAATTTCTGCTTACCGTCCGCGCTGGATGAGCGGAAATCCGCTCACCCATGACGCCAACGCTTTACCTTCTAGGGGCTGACTTGCAGCCTTTCGCGGGCAAGCCCGCTCCCACCAAGCCCGCATGCGCAGTGGGCTTGGTGCAGGCGGGCTTGCGTGCGAACGGGGTGCAGCGCCCTCAAATGAATCACCTCGCACCCATTTGGCACACCTTCTGCAATCACCGTGGTAAGCAGCGCTCCGGCGCGCTCCACAAAAACAACGAGAAGGTATCCCTGATGGATAACGCCACCTCCCTGCCAACCGGGGCGGCCATCGCGCCGGCCGCAGAAAAAACCACCGCCAGCCGTTTGAAGTCGATCTTCAGCGGGTCCATCGGCAACATGGTCGAATGGTACGACTGGTACGTCTACGCCGCATTCTCGCTGTACTTCGCCAAAGCCTTCTTCCCCGCTGGCGACACCACCGCACAACTGCTCAACACCGCCGCGATCTTCGCCGTGGGCTTCCTCATGCGCCCGATCGGTGGCTGGCTGATGGGCCTGTATGCCGACCGCAAAGGCCGCAAGGCCGCGCTGATGGCCTCGGTCCTGCTGATGTGCGGGGGCTCGCTGCTCATCGCCCTGACGCCCGGCTATGAAACCATCGGCGTCGCCGCGCCGATCCTGCTGGTCTTCGCGCGCTTGCTGCAGGGCCTGTCGGTGGGCGGTGAATACGGCACCTCGGCCACCTACCTCAGCGAGATGGCCAGCAAGGAGCGCCGTGGGTTCTTCTCCAGCTTCCAGTACGTGACCCTGATTTCTGGCCAGCTCATCGCCTTGGCGGTGCTGATCATCCTGCAACAGACGCTCACCACCGAGCAGCTGTATGCCTGGGGCTGGCGTGTTCCCTTCGTGATCGGCGCGCTGTGCGCGGTGGTTGCGCTGTACCTGCGTCGCGGCATGGAAGAGACCGCCTCCTTCACCAAGAAGGAAAAGTCCAAAGAAAGCCTGATGCGCACCCTGATGCGTCATCCCAAAGAGCTGATGACCGTGGTCGGCCTGACCATGGGCGGCACCCTGGCCTTCTACACCTACACCACCTACATGCAAAAGTACCTGGTCAACACCGTAGGCATGAGCATCAGCGACTCGACCACCATCTCGGCCGCCACGCTGTTCCTGTTCATGTGCCTGCAGCCGGTAATCGGCGGCCTGTCCGACAAGATCGGCCGGCGCCCGATTCTGATCGCCTTCGGTGTACTCGGCACGCTGTTCACTGTGCCGATCCTCAGCACCTTGCACACCGTGCAAACCTGGTGGGGCGCGTTCTTCCTGATCATGGCGGCGCTGATTATCGTCAGTGGCTACACCTCGATCAACGCGGTGGTCAAAGCCGAACTGTTCCCGACTGAGATCCGCGCCCTGGGCGTTGGCCTGCCATACGCCCTGACCGTGTCGATCTTCGGCGGCACCGCCGAATACGTCGCCCTGTGGTTCAAGAGCAATGGCATGGAAACCGGCTTCTACTGGTACGTCACCGGCTGCATCGCCTGCTCGCTGCTGGTGTACGCGACCATGAAAGACACCAAGCATCATTCGCGCATCACCACCGACTGATACTGATCCGGCAGATATGAAAAAGGGGCGCTCCGTTGCACGGGGCGCCCTTTTTTTGGGGGTGCTTGTCGCTGGATCTTATGCGCCTTTGAGATCGAGCGCCGCCCGCGCGGCGCTTCGCAGCACAAGGCTGCTCCTCATCGGTTCGGGCCAATGAGCCCTGAGACAAAGGCGAGCGGCCCTTTGGCGGCCACCTCGATATCGTGCGGAACAAACAAGGCGGTCGCGCGCGCAGGTACAGGCGTAACTGGCCCGAAACAGATGTAGGAGCAGCCTTGTGCTGCGAAGCGCCGCGCGGGCGGCGCTCGATTTGCGCACCACCTCAAAACCCAAGACAAGCACTTGGCAGCTTTCACCCTATCTCTCAGCAAGCAAATCGCAGCCACACTTCCCCAACATTACGTGAAGAACCTTTTTATGGCGTGAGCCGATTAACGGCCCTATTCGGCTCACTGATAAGTTGGAGCGATCATGAACAGCCCACTATGGATATGGCAGCAATCCGACTGGCCCCATTTCCAGTGGCAAAGCGACGCCCTTGCCCCATTGCTACGCAGTTGCGTCGAGATGCAAGGACGCCTGCTGGGCAAGATCGGCTCCATCGATGCGATCAGCGAGTGCGAGAACATCCTCGACACACTGCTGCAGAACATTGTCACGTCGTCGGCGATCGAGGGTGAACAGCTGAACGTGGGTTCGGTGCGCTCGTCCCTCGCTCGACGGCTGGGCATCCATGAGCAAGGCGCGACTACTGCGCGGAGCGAAGGGCTGGCTGAATTGATGCTGGATGCGACACGCGGGTACGACCAACCGCTGACCTTGCAGCGCCTGTTCACCTGGCATCACTGGTTGTTCCCAGCGGCGGAAGAAGGCCTGAGCAAAGCAGTTCTGGTGGGCCAACTGCGTGACGAGACAACCCTGCAGGTGATCTCCGGTCGCCTCGACAAGCCCACGGTGCACTTTCAGGCACCGCCCCGTGATGGCCTTGAAGAGCAGGTTGCAGCTTTTCTGGATTGGTTTGCCAGCACCCGCCATGCCACTCACCTAGACCCCCTTCTACGCGCAGGTGTCGCCCATTTCTGGTTCGTCACCTTGCACCCGTTCGACGATGGCAATGGCCGCCTGACCCGCGCCATCACCGACTTGGCGCTGGCCCAGGCCGAGCAGCAGGCAATCCGCTTCTACGCCATGTCTGCCAGCATCCTGGAAGACTGGGCTGGCTACTACCAGATACTGGAGAGCAGCCAGAAGGACGGCCTCGACATTACCCGGTGGCTAAGCTGGTTCCTTGAAACCCTGCTGCGCAGCCTCGAGCAGGCGTTGCTGAACATCGACCGGATACTCACCAAAGCCAGGTTCTGGCATGTGCATCGGGCGGACGGCCTTTTACCCGAACAGGTCAAGGTGCTCAACCGGCTGCTCGACGGGGGCCCACGCGGCTTCGAAGAAGGTATCAATGCCGCGCAGTGCCAGGCCGTTGCGAAAGTCTCCAAGGCTACTGCAACCCGCCACCTCACCGACCTGCTCGACAAGGCGTGCCTGGCCCGCCTGCCGGGCGGGGGCCGCAGTACCCGTTATCGCATCAATACTCAGGACATCTCCAGCACCTGACGCGGCTCGCGCCGTTGGTAATAGGTCGCCATCAGCACCAGTACCAGCAGCACACCGGCCAGCACTGCCGATGAGCCGACCGTGCCGAAGTCCAGCCCACCCTTCTCGTGTGGCTTGGTCAGGACGTCGCCCAGGGTGGCGCCGAACGGGCGGGTCAGGACGAACGCGACCCAGAACAGCACCACGCCCGGGATGCGTGTCCAGTAACGCGCCACAACCACCAGCGCGATGGCACTGCCCACCAGCAAGGCACCACCGGCAAAGCCAAGCCCCGAATCATCCGCCAGGTAATCGCCCAAGGCGGTGCCCAAGGTGTTCGAGAACAGAATCGCCACCCAATAGAACAACTCGCCCGCGCGGTTTTTGATACGGGTGACGTCCAAGGGGTTACCACTCAGGCGCCACACCAGGAAGGTCAGCAGCAAGATGCCGATCAGAATCGACGAGCCTGCGGCGTAGCCCAAGCCAAGCGTGCGGTCCATGAAGTCGGACATGGTGGTGCCGGCCGTACTGGTGGAAAGAATCACCAGCCAATAGAGCATCGGGTGGTAGCGCCGTGAGTAGAGCTGGCCGAGCAGGGTCAGCAGAAACACGCTGATCAACATCAGTGAGCTCAGCGCGTAGCCGATATTCAGGGTCATCGACAGCAAATCGCCCGCCGTCTCGCCCAGGGTCGTTGCGCAGATCTTCATGACCCAGAAGGCCACGGTGATTTGCGGGAGTTTATTCATTGTTTGCCGCTCCGGTTTTGAGTGCGGCGATGGTGCTGAGCAAAGCCTGAAAAATCGGTTTATGGCGTATGAAAAAAGCGTTCATTACCGCCTGCAGGCTTATTTTCGTCCTTAACGCCGCATTAATTCGACGTCGTCATCCTGCAATGGCTGGCGAAACGCTGATCCATACCCTGCAACGTTCCCCTCAGCCCACTGGAGGGCTCATCGCTGACGCGGGCATACACATCGATACAATCGATAATTAGACGCTATTTTTTGCGCTTTTTTATCAATTTTATCGGCGTAGGATTAAATCCATAGAAACAAACAACCACTCGCACCCCTGGAGCAACGACCATGAAAAACAAACTGATCCTCACCCTGGCCCTCTCGGTAATCGCCACTGGCGCCTTCGCTGAAGATGGCTTCGACCGCACCAGCGCCCACACCTTCGCAGCGGTACAGAGCCAATCCGCCGCGTACGCTGAAGACGGTTTCGACCGCACAGGCGGCCAACGCTTCGCTGAAGATGGTTACGACCGCACCGGTGCACAGCGCTTCGCCGAAGACGGCTACGACCGCACTGGCGCTCAACGTTTTGCAGAAGATGGCTTCGACCGCACCGGCGGCCAACGTTTTGCCGAAGACGGCTTCGACCGCACCAACGCCCACCGCATCAGCTAACCCCTGATGCGTGCAACCAGCCCGGCTTCGGCCGGGCTTGATCATTTCCAGCCGGGCAAAGGCTTGGCACACTAGCGCCTCGTCCCCCAAGAGGTAGGGCCAGCAAGCCCAGCACCGATGTATTACTACGAACCCGCCAAAGGCCACGGCCTGCCCCACGACCCCTTCAACGCCATCGTCGGCCCCCGCCCAATCGGCTGGATCTCGTCCCACGACCGCGAAGGCCGCCTGAACCTGGCGCCCTACAGCTTCTTCAACGCCTTCAACTACATCCCACCGATCATCGGTTTCTGCAGCGTCGGGCGCAAAGACAGCCTGAACAACATCGAGCAGACCGGCGAGTTCGTCTGGAACTTGGCGACCCGGCCGTTGGCCGAGGCGATGAACCAGAGCTGCGCGGCGGTAGCGGCAGACGTCAATGAGTTCGAACTCAGCGGTTTGACAGCAGCGCCGTCACGCGTCGTCAAAGTGCCACGGGTGGGCGAAACCCCGGTGGCGTTCGAGTGCAAGGTGAGCCAGATCGTCCAGCTGAAACGGGCAGACCAGGAGTCGGTGCCCAGCTGGCTGATCCTCGGCGAAGTGGTGGCGGTGCACATTGCCGAGCACCTGCTGAAAAACGGTATCTACGACACCGCCGCCGCCGAACCGATCCTGCGTGGCGGCGGCCCGGCGGACTATTTCGAACTGGGCAATCTGTTCAAGATGGCCAGGCCGCAAGTGGGCAACTGATCACCAGATCAGCTCGCCCTCTTCACTGACGCCCTGCAGGCGTTCCAGCTCGGCGCAGGCGGCTTCATCGGCCGCCATGGCGCCCTTGAACACCTGGCCGTCCAGTACCTTGTGAAAACGCGGCGCCCCGCCCATGCCCAGCGCCTTCACCGCGATGGCGGCGTTGTAGCCACCACCTTCCACCGGGACCATCGCCGAAACGGCTTCGAACTGCGGGAACTCTCTACGTGCCATGCTGCGCTCTGGGTAGTTGATCGAAGGGCGACATTTTAACCTGTGCCCATCAGCAATCAATCGAAGGTATGCAGGTCCAGGCTGCTGACCACTTGCGCCTGCACCAGCTCGCCGAATACCTCCAGGGTTGGCGAAGCGAAGTAGCCGCTCATCGCCTGCTGATCACGCCAGCTGCCGCTGAGCAGCCAAAGGTCGGCGTCGGCCTGCGAGCGCTGGACCGTGAAGCTCAGGCACCCCGGTGTGCGCAACGAGGGTTCGAGCAGATCGCGCAGGCGCGCGCCCAGCTCGGCCGAACGACCGCTGCTGGCACGGATGAAAGCCAAGTGGGTGACCGGTTGTCGTAGGGTCATTGCACGATCTCCTTGAGCAGGCGGACGAAAAACCAGGCTGCCAAGGTTAGAGGCTGGCACGCGCGACGCGTTAGGCTATTACTGCCGGGCGATTGCCTGATCCTGCACCGCGGCAGGATCAGGCAATCGCCCGGCAGCTTTCGACTAGCGCCCGCCATTGCCCAAACCTATGCTGCGTCAGTCAGTAGAGGAAGCCACCATGACCACCCCCACGTCCATCGAACCGACCCTGGAAGTGCAACGCCAGGAGCTGGCCGAGCTGATCCGCCGGCATGCCGGCGACCCACCCGGCAGCGCGTCGGCCATCGACGACCTGTACCTGGTCAGCTATCGGGAGAGTGTCCGCTCGGTGCCTACCTTGGCGCAGCCGGCCTTGTGCGTCCTTGCCCATGGCAGCAAGAGCCTGTTCCTGGGTGACGAACAGTACGTCTACGACCCACTGCACTACATGGTGGTGTCGGTGACCTTGCCACTGAGCGGCGTGAAGCTTGATGCCAGCCCAGAAAACCCAAGCCTGGGCCTGCGGCTGGACCTGGACCCGGCCGAGATCAGCCAGCTGATTGCCGAAAGCGGGCCGATGTTGGTGCCCAGCCTGCCTTCCGGCCGTGGATTGTATGTGGAGAAGACCGATGCCGCATTGCTGGATGCGCTGCTGCGCCTGATCCGCCTGCTGGATTCGCCGCGGGACATTGCCATGCTGGCGCCGCTGATCCGCCGCGAAATCCTTTACCGCCTGCTGCGTGGGCCGCAGGGTTATCGGCTGTATGAAATCGCCTTGGCCAACAGCCAGACCCATCGGGTATGCCAGGCCATCACCTGGCTCAACCAGAACTTCCAGCAGCCGTTGCGCATCGAGGACCTGGCCCGTGAGGTCAACCTCAGCACCTCGACCTTGCACCATCGGTTCAAGGCCGTGACGTCGATGAGCCCGCTGCAGTACCAGAAGCAATTACGCCTGCAGGAGGCCCGGCGGCTGATGCTCAATGACGGGCTTGAGGCAGCGGTGGCGGGCTATCGCGTAGGGTATGAAAGCCCTTCGCAATTCAGCCGCGAGTACAGCCGGCTGTATGGCGCACCACCGATCCGCGATGTGGCGCGGTTGCGCGCCACAGCGGGGTAAGGGTTACCGGCCGTTTCAGTTAACCTGCAACGGCCGCCTGCCACTGATTCTGATCAACCTGAATCAACGTCGGCCCTTTGCGCTCCACCGCACGCCCCAGTGCCGCCTGCAACTGCGCGACATCACTCACATGCTCCGCGTCAGCGCCCAACGCCCGGGCCACGCCGATGAAGTCAGGGGTATGGATATCCACCCCGACCGGCTCGATGGCGCGGTTGACCATGTACTTCTTGATTTCTTCGTAACCCTGGTTGTTCCACAGCAGCACGATCAGCGGCACCTGCGCCTCGACCGCACTGGCCAGCTCCGGCAGAGTGAACTGCATGCCACCGTCGCCAATCAGGCAAACCGACGGCGCGCGCTCGGCGATCTGCGCGGCGCTGCCCAGCCAGGCGCCCATCGCCGCCGGCAGTGCATAGCCCAAGGTACCGTAGCCGGTCGAGGCATTGAACCAGCGGCGAGGCTCATCCATGTCCAGCGTGAGGTTGCCGGAGTACACCGGCTGGGTCGAATCCCCGACCAGAATGGCGTTGGGCAGTGTCTGGAGGATACTGGTCAGCAGGCGGGTCTGGCTCAGGGTCGGCTGGTCCCAGCCGTCCGCCAGCGATCCGCGCAGCTGCGTGACGCGTGCTGGCCCCCAGGTACTTTCACGCGCCGGCAGCGGCTGCTGTTGCAAGGCAACGCACAGTGCTTCGGCGGCCAGGTCGGCGTCAGCGACCAGCGCCAGCTCAGGCAGATAGTTGCGCACCGTCTGGTCCGGGTCGATGTCGATCCGCAGCAAGCTGCCTGGGATCTCGAAGCCGCCCTTGAAGGTCACGTCATAGTCGGTTTCGGCCAGCTCGGTACCGATTGCCAATACCACATCCGCTTCGGCCACCAGCGCACGGGTAGCCGGCAGCGATTGAGTCGAACCGATTTGCAAAGGATGATTGGAAGCCAGCAAGCCCTTGGCGTTGATGGTCAATGCCACCGGTGCCTGAAGCTGCTCTGCCAAGCGTGCCAGCGAAGCGCCAGCGTTCAATGCACCGCCGCCGGCCAGGATCAACGGGCGCTTCGCCTGGGCCAGGCGCTCGGCCATCTGCGCCACGGCCTGCGGCGCGGCACCTGCCCGGCTGCTGCGGACCGGGCGGGCCGGCAACAGGTGATCGGCCGGCTCGACCAGTACGTCCAGCGGAATCTCGATATGCACCGGGCGCGGTCGAGCACCGTCGAACACGGCGAAGGCCCGGGCCAGTACCTGGGGCAGGTCGTCTGCGCTCATCAGGGTTTGGGAGAAGGCTGCCACACCCGACACCAGTGCAGATTGGTTGGGCAGTTCGTGCAGCTTGCCGCGGCCTCCGCCCAGCTGATCGCGCGATTGCACACTGGAAATCACCAGCATCGGGATCGAATCGGCATAGGCCTGGCCCATGGCGGTGGTGATATTGGTCATCCCTGGGCCGGTGATGATGAAGCACACACCGGGTTTGCCGCGCGTGCGTGCGTAGCCGTCGGCCATGAAGCCGGCACCTTGCTCGTGGCGCGGGGTGATATGACGAATGGAGGACGTTGCCAAGCCGCGATAGAGCTCAACGGTATGCACGCCTGGAATGCCGAAGACATGGTCCACACCATAGCCTTCAAGGAGTTTGACCAGTACTTCGCCGCAGGTTGCCATGTGTGTTTACCTTGAGTCTTGTTGAAATCTGCGCTTATTGGACCCAAGGCAGCGCTATCGCCACAATGCAAAAAAACACATACTAGCCATGTCTTCAAATCATGGCTCAGTGCAATGAAACGCCTTCCTCCCCTGCCCGCCCTGCACACCTTTCTGGTGACTGCCCAGCACTGCAATTTCACCCGAGCGGGGCAGCAGTTGCACATCACCCAAGGTGCCGTGAGCCGGCAGATCGCCGCGCTTGAAGCGCACCTCGGTTACGCCCTGTTCCAGCGCCAGGCCCGTGGCCTGAGCCTGACCCGTGAAGGCCAGGACTGGCTGCCCAGGGTGCAACAGGTATTTGCCCTGATCGAACAAGGCGTGCGGGAAGTCGGCGGGCATAGCGCCACATTGCAACTCAAGGCGCCAACCTGCGTGATGCGCTGGCTGCTGCCGCGCCTGATGGAATGGCAGGCGCTGCGCCCGGATGTGCCAGTAGAGCTGACCACCACCGTGCAGCATGGGGTGGATTTTGCCCGCGAAGGCTTTGATGCGGCGGTGGTGTATGGCAGCGCGCCGAACCAGGGCTTGCAGGTGCGCAAGCTGTTCGACGAACAACTGACGCCAGTGTGCGCCCCTTCGCTGCTGCAAGGCCCGTTGCCGTTGGCCAACATCGACGACTTGATGCGCCACATGCTCCTGCACCCCTCGCGTGACGAGCATGACTGGCGTTTATGGCTGCAGGCGGCCGGTGCCACGTTCGATGTACAGGGGCCAAAGCAGCACTTCGAAACACTGGACATGGCGATGGCCATGGCATCCCAGGGCACCGGAGTGGCCATCGGCGATTGGTCGCTGATCGGCGATGACCTGCGCAGCAAGCGGCTGTGCATGCCGTTTGCCCTGAAGGTGACGACCGGAAAAGGCTATTACCTGGTCAGCCAGGCCAGGCAACAGCCAGCCGGGCTGGTCGAGTTGCTGGACTGGCTGCAGGCAGTGGCTCAATAACCGACGGTGAACCGCGCCCGCGAATGCGCGGGTTTCTCCAGCTCATCGAGCATGGCAATCGCGTAGTCGGCAAAGGTGATCCAGCTCTTGCCATCGGCACCGATCAGCAGATGATCCTTGCCTAGCGTGTAGTGCCCGCTGCGCTCGCCTTCGACAAACTCCGCCGACGGCGACAGGAAGGTCCAGTCCAGGTTCGGCTCTTGGCGCAGTACCTCTAGAAAACGCACACCCGCGCTCGCTTCGGCCTTGTAGGCCTCGGGGAAGTCCGGGCTGTCGATCACCCGGTGCCCCGAAGGCAACAGCAGGCTACCCGCCCCGCCCACCACCAGCAGGCGCTTGACCCCGGCACGCTTGACCGGCTCGATGATGGCGTGCGCTTCGATCGTCGAGAAATGCGCAGCGCTCAACACCGCGTCCACACCGGCGACAGCCGCTTGCAGCGCTGCGCTGTCCTTGGCATCGAGTGCCTTCACGGTCACCCCCTCACGTCCCTGCAGCTGCGACGGGTCGCGGGCAATGGCCACCACACTGTGGCCACGGCGCAGGGCTTCTTCCAGCAACTGGCTGCCGGCACGGCCGGTGGCGCCAATGATTGCGATCTTGCTCATGGGAAACACTCCATCAGTTGAACGGAATTACCACTTCATCTCACCCTTGGCGACCTTGGCGCCGAGCTCCAGCGAGCTCTCGTCGGCCAGGTCCGGGTAGCGTTTTTTCATCGCAGCCACCAACGCAGCGGCGTCTTTTGCCTTGGCGGTTTCGGCATCGAATGCCTGAATGTAGCCCGCCGTGAAGCGCACGGCGGCGAGCGAACGGCTGCTTTGGCCGAGGTAATGGCCGGGGACCACGGTGCGCGGTGCCAGCTGCTCGATCCGCTCGAGCGTGCCCAGCCAGTCGGCATGCGACTTGGCCGACTGGGTATCGGCCATCCACACATGGATGTGTTCCGATACCACCACCCCACCGACTACCGCCTTGATCGACGGAATCCAGACAAAGCTGCGATCGGGCTGCGGGCCGTCCAGGCCGACCACGTCGAGCGCCTGGCCCTCCAGGGTCAGGCGATGGCCTTCGAGCACCGCAGGCACGACCAGGCGGGCCGGTTTGTCCGCGCCCATTTGCGGGCCCCAGTAGGCCAGCTTCGCGTCCATGGTCTGGCGAATATGCGCGACGGTAGCCGCAGAGGCGACGACCTTGGCCTGTGGGAAAGCCTGAGTCAGTGTGTCGAGGCCGAAGTAGTAGTCCGGGTCGCCATGGCTGATGTAGATGGTTGTCAGCCGCTTGCCTCCGGCACGCAGGCGCTCGACCACCTGTTCGGCCTGGGCCTTGCCGAACTGGGCATCGACCAGCACGGCGTCCTTTTCGCCACTGACAATCACCGAACTGACCGGGAAAATCGCCTCGTGGCCAGGGTTGTAGACGTCCAACTGCAAAGGTTCGGCAGCCAGCGCCTGGCCGGTCAGCGCAACACAGGCCAGCATCAGGCCACGCAAGGGAGTGAATAGCGACATCGCAACGGTCCGTCTTGAAGAAGAATGCTCACCAGCTTAGTTGCCCGATCCATGCCAAAAAATGCGATGCTCAAACATAGTTTGTTTCTAAAATCGGGCAAATCATGGACCGTCTCAACGCGATGCGCGTTTTTGTCACTGTCATCGACCTGGGCAGCCAATCGGCGGCAGCGGACCACCTGCAACTGTCCAGGCCAGTGGTTTCACGCTACCTGGCGGAACTGGAGGATTGGGTTGGTGCGCGGCTGATGCAGCGCACCACGCGCAAGTTGAGCCTGACTGCCGCCGGCCAGGAAACACTGCCACGCTGCCGCCAACTGCTGGAACTCGCCGGTGACCTGCAGGTGGCCGTGCGCCAACCGGACGACGCCCCTCGCGGCGCGCTGCGCATCAGCGTCAGTACGTCATTCGGGCAGGCTCAACTGGTAGATGCCGTGGCCGCGTATGTACGGCGCTACCCCGGGGTGAAGGTCGAGCTGCAGATGCTCGATCGCACGGTCAACCTGGTGGACGAGCGCATCGACCTGGCCATCCGCACCAGCAACGACCTGGACCCGAACCTGATCGCCCGGCGTCTGACCGTGTGCCGTTCGGTGGTGTGCGCGGCACCGGCCTACCTGCGTGAGCACGGCACGCCGCAGCGGATCGAGGAATTGAGCGGGCACAACTGCCTGACCCATGCCTACTTCGGCCATCACCTCTGGCATTTCGAGGTGCAGGGCCAAGCCGTTGCCGTCCCGGTCGAGGGCAACATCAGTGCGAATGAGGCGATGACCCTGCAAAAGGCGGCACTGGCCGGTGCGGGCATCGCCATGTTGCCGACCTACCAGGCTGCCGCCGCCCTGCGCACGGGCGAACTGGTGCGCCTGCTGCCCGAAGCACGGCCACGCGAACTCAACCTGAATGCGGTCTATACCTCGCGCAAGCACATGCCGGCGACCTTGCGCAGCATGCTGGATTTTCTCGCGCAGCGGTTCAAGGCCGAGCCGGAATGGGATCAGGACCTGGTGTAACCCCACAGCGTCGGGGATTGGCCTACGCTTAGAGGTATCACCTGGCGTTGTAACAGGAGGTGAGCACCATGGGCATCAAAACAAGAAGGTTTGCGCTGGTCATGGCGCTGTTTGCCATCGCCGGGCTGTACGGGTCGGCCTGCTGGCGGGTTGAGCTGCTGCGCAACCAACCCAGCTCGGCCGCCCATTGTCAGCACGAACACTGCGTGCCACAAAGCGCCACCTTGAGCGCCGTGCGTTGAGCTGACGGCGCCCTGCCGGTCACTCCTCGACGCTCATGTACTCCTTGGCCCAGCGGATGTAATCCTCGGGTTGGGTGTAGGTGTGCGAGAGTTCGGTGGCGCTGAGGTTCTCAGACTTGTTCTGCTGGCCGCGCTGCAGGCGCAGGCAGTCGTAAGTGGCCTTTATGGCTGCGAAGTACGCGGCGTGGCCATCGACCACGATGCGCACGCCCAGGCGCGCCAAACGCTCGTCATCGCGCAGGTTGGGGTTGGCGTAGGTCACCAGCATCAAGGGCACGGTCAGGTGCTCGGCGATTTGCTCGAGCTGCTCGAAATCCTTCACCCCCACCATGCAGATACCGTCGGCCCCGGCCTTCTGGTAGCTCTGGGTACGCACGATGATTTCTTCGGTGGTCAGTACACCGGCGTTGGTGCGGGCGATGATAGACAGCGACGAATCGACCCGTGCTTCAAGCGCAGCGCGAATCTTGCCGACGCCTTCCTCAACCGGAATCAAGTCGGTGGACTTGCGCCCGAACTGGGCCGGCAGCAGGGTATCTTCGATGGTCAGCGCCGCCACACCGGCACGCTCCAGTTCAATGACCGTGCGCATGACATTCAGCGCGTTACCGTAGCCGTGGTCGGCATCGGCGAGCACCGGCAGTTGCGCCACACGGCCAATGCGCGTGGCCTGCTCGACGAACTCGCTCAAGGTGATCAGGGCAAAATCCGGCGCAGCCAGTACCTGCAGCGAAGCCACCGAACCGCCAAGAATGCCGACTTCAAAGCCCAGGTCGGCGGCAATGCGCGCCGACATCGGGTCGAACACCGACGCTGTGTGGTAGCAGGAACCTGAAGCGAGCAGCTCGCGGAAGGCAAAACGCAAATCTTGGTGGGAAGCCCTGGGCATGATCACTCCGCAATAACGTGAAATTGAACGGTTGCTACCGACCCCTGAATCGGGTCTACCTGACCTGTTCCAACCGTCGCCATCTGGGCGGTCATGCTCGACATGCAGGCAGAGGAATAAAAGGTGTGGGATACAGCGGCACGAAAACCCTGCGGCAAATAGCTGCACCAAGCTGGTGCAGGCCACGGATTACAGCCCCTGCGGTCTAGCCACGATATCACGCAGCCATGCCTCACTGGATGAATGCGCCAATGCCGATCTTGCATAGGGGATGCAGATAGTACATAGGAAGCTACCTAAGTCAGGTTACAATTCATCGGCCTCAAGCCCATTGCCAAGGTAACCCCGTGACTGCCGCCCTGCCCCCGACCGTGCTGCGCAACGTGCTCACCGCCCTGATGCTGGCCATCTTCCTCGGTGCGCTGGACCAAACCATCGTCGCCGTCTCGTTGCCGGCCATCTCGGCCCAGTTCAACGATGTCGGCCTGCTCGCCTGGGTGATCTCTGGCTACATGGTGGCGATGACCGTGGCAGTGCCGATCTACGGCAAGCTGGGCGACCTGTACGGCCGGCGGCGGATGATCCTGACCGGCATCTCGCTGTTCACCCTGGCGTCGATTGCCTGCGCCCTGGCCCAGGACATGCAGCAACTGGTGCTGGCGCGCGTGCTGCAAGGGGTTGGCGCGGGCGGCATGGTGTCGGTCAGCCAGGCGATCATCGGGGACTTCGTGCCGCCCCGCGAACGCGGGCGTTACCAGGGCTACTTCAGCAGTATGTACGCCGTGGCCAGCGTCGCCGGGCCGGTGCTCGGTGGCTGGCTGACCGAGTACCTGTCGTGGCGCTGGGTGTTCTGGATCAACCTGCCGTTGGGGCTGGTCGCGTTGTGGGCGATCCACCGGGCGCTCGGCGACATGCCGGTGAAGCGTCGCGAGGCCCAGGTGGACTACCTGGGCGCGGTGCTAATGATTCTTGGCCTGGGCAGCCTACTGCTGGGCATTACCCTGGTCGGCCAAGGGCACGCCTGGACAGCGCCGCCGGTGCTGGCGCTGTTCGCCTGCGCGGTGCTTGGCCTGATGCTGTTCATTGCCCACGAGCGGCGCTGCCAGGAGCCCCTGCTGCCCCTCGGCCTGTTCGGCAACCGCGTCGCGGTGCTGTGCTGGGGCGTGATCTTTTTCGCCAGTTTCCAGTCGATTTCCCTGACCATGCTGATGCCCTTGCGCTACCAAGGCATCACCGGGGCGGGCGCCGACAGCGCGGCATTGCACCTGCTGCCACTGGCGATGGGCCTACCGATGGGCGCCTTTACCGGGGGCCGCATGACCAGCCTCACCGGGCGCTACAAGCCGCAAATTCTCGCCGGTGCACTGTTGATGCCGGTGGCCATCTTCGCCATGGCGATCACACCGCCGCAGTCGGCCCTGCTCAGTGCCGTGTTCATGCTGCTGACCGGCATAGCCTGCGGGCTGCAGTTTCCGACTTCGCTGGTGGGCACGCAGAGCGCCGTGGACATCAAGGACATCGGCGTGGCTACCAGTACCACCAACCTGTTCCGCTCACTCGGGGGAGCCATGGGCGTGGCGTGCATGTCCAGCCTGCTGCTGGCGTTGCTGCACCAAGGTGGGTTCGAGTTGCTGGGCAATCCATTGCTGGGGAGCCTGAAGGCTGGCGAGGCAGACCCGCAGACCCAAGCGCGGTTGCTGGAGACGTTCAGCCATTTGCTGATGGGCAGTGGCGTGATCGCCCTGCTGGGGCTGGTGGTGGCGTTGGCGTTGCCGGACCGGCAATTGCGTGGGCGTTGAGCCTGCTGGGGCCGCGTTGCGGCCCTTTCGCGACACAAGGCCGCTCCTGCAAGTACAGCGCCACGCGTGTGGGAGCAACTGTCTTGTGGTGCTTGTTCCGGCCTCTTCGCGGGCAAGCCCGCTCCCACAGGTGTGGCGCTAGACTTGGAGGCTACACAATTCGGGTGGGAGCTGGCTTGCCTGCGATGGGCCGCAGCGCGGCCCCCGCTTTTAATGCCCCGTTAATACAATGAGGAAACACTCCCTCACAATCCTTAACAAAGAGTCATTTGCGCAGAGCAGGGCTCAAGCGCAGCATATCCAGCCCAGTGTCGACCCATTTTTCGACGTCACGTAGCAGATCGAAACTGTCTGGCAGCAATAACCAGCGCCCGATCAGGCCATCGACATAGGCAAACATGGCCACCGCCGCGCGCTCGGCATCCAGCTCGGCAGGCAACTGGCCCCGGCGCACTGCATTGGCAAGCGCCAGGGTAATGCCCTTATGGCAATCCAGCACCGTGCTCTGGCGCTGCTGGCGAATTTCACACATGTCATCGGTGAACTCGCACTTGTGATGCAGAATCTCATTGATACGCCGGGTTCGGGCATCGAGCACCAGCTCGTTGAACACCTGCAACAGCAGCTTGCGCATGCAACCAAGCGGGTCCAGCTCATCCTCGCTTTCGCTCGCACGCGCAAGGTGGTCATGGGTTTCGTGCAGGCTGTCGAGCAACGCCTGTACCAGTTCAGCTTTGTTATTGAAGTGCCAGTAGATCGCACCTCGGGTCACGCCCGCCAATTCGGCGATGTCAGCCAAGGTGGTTCGCGCAACCCCGCGCTTGTAGAAGGCCTTTTCCGCCGCCTCGATAATCTGGGCGCGGGTTTCCTGGGCTTCTTCTTTGGTTCTACGGACCATGGCAGTACAACCTCATCTGGGCCCGAGCGCGCGGCGCACACGGGGAAACCGCCGGGGTCGCCTCTGCAGGGCGTCTCCCGGATGGGCTAATCAAGGGCTGCGGCAGTAGCCAAGTACTACCCAGCGGTATTTACAAACAACCATGAATGTAAGTATATTCCTTAGCAAGCTATTTATCCACCCGATAGCATTTTTCTGACCAGACTCTTCCATTACTCTTGAGCGTCTCCTGCTCCAGCGCCCCGAGGATCCTCATGCAATTCAAGCCAGCCGTTACCGCTCTGGTTTCCGCCGTCGCCCTGGCAACACTGCTCAGTGGCTGCAAGAAAGAAGAAGCAGCGCCTGCCGCGCAGGCTCCTCAGGTCGGCGTCGTGACCCTCCAACCACAAGCCTTCACCCTGACCTCGGAATTGCCGGGGCGTACCACGTCCTACCGCGTCGCCGAAGTGCGCCCACAGGTCAATGGCATCATCCTCAAGCGCCTCTTCAAAGAAGGCAGCGACGTCAAGGAAGGCCAGCAGCTCTACCAGATCGACCCTGCCGTCTATGAAGCCAACCTGGCCAATGCCCAGGCCAACCTGCAGGCGACCCGCTCGCTGGCCGAGCGGTACAAGCAGCTGATCGATGAGCAAGCCGTCTCCAAACAGGAATACGACGACGCCAATGCCAAACGATTGCAGGCCGAGGCAGCACTGAAGAGCGCCCAGATCGACCTGCGCTACACCAAGGTCCTGGCACCGATCAGCGGCCGCATCGGCCGTTCCACGTTCACCGAAGGTGCACTGGTGAGCAATGGCCAGACCAACGCCATGGCGACCATCCAGCAACTCGACCCGGTCTACGTCGACGTCACCCAGTCCACCGCCGAGCTGCTCAAGCTGCGCCGTGACCTGGAAAGCGGCCAGCTGCAAAAGGCCGGCGACAACGCCGCCTCGGTGCAACTGGTGCTCGAAGACGGCAGCCTGTTCAAGCAGCAGGGTCGCCTGGAGTTCTCCGAAGTCGCGGTCGACGAGACCACCGGCTCGGTGACCCTGCGCGCGATCTTCCCGAACCCCGACCACACCCTGCTGCCTGGCATGTTCGTGCATGCCCGCCTGCGCGCCGGGGTCAACGCCAACGCCATCCTGGCCCCACAGCAGGGCGTGACCCGCGACCTCAAAGGCGCGCCGACCGCACTGGTGGTCAACCAGGAAAACAAGGTCGAACTGCGCCAGCTCAAGGCCAGCCGCACCCTGGGCAGCGACTGGCTGATCGAGGAAGGCTTGAACCCAGGCGACCGCCTGATCACCGAAGGCCTGCAATACGTGCGCCCAGGCGTCGAGGTCAAGGTCAGCGAAGCCACCAACGTCAACAAGCCGGCCAGCCCTGATCAGGCCAACGCGGCGAAAGCAGACGCCAAAGCGGAGTAAACCATGTCGAAGTTCTTTATCGATCGCCCGATCTTCGCCTGGGTGATCGCCTTGGTGATCATGCTGGTCGGGGCACTGTCGATCCTGAAGTTGCCGATCAACCAGTACCCGAGCATCGCGCCACCGGCCATCGCCATCGCCGTGACCTACCCGGGCGCCTCGGCGCAGACGGTGCAGGACACCGTGGTGCAGGTCATCGAGCAGCAGCTCAACGGTATCGACAACCTGCGTTATGTGTCTTCGGAAAGTAACTCCGACGGCAGCATGACCATCACCGCCACCTTCGAGCAAGGCACCAACGCCGACACCGCGCAGGTTCAGGTTCAGAACAAGCTGAACCTGGCCACGCCGCTGTTGCCGCAAGAAGTGCAGCAACAAGGTATCCGCGTCACCAAGGCAGTTAAAAACTTCCTGCTGGTGATCGGCCTGGTGTCCGAAGATGGCAGCATGACCAAGGACGACTTGGCCAACTACATCGTCTCGAACATGCAGGACCCGGTCTCGCGGACGGCCGGTGTGGGTGACTTCCAGGTGTTCGGTGCGCAGTACGCCATGCGTATCTGGCTCGATCCGGCCAAGCTGAACAAGTTCCAGCTGACCCCAGTCGACGTCAAGACCGCAGTTGCCGCGCAGAACGTGCAGGTGTCCTCCGGCCAACTCGGCGGCCTGCCGGCCTTGCCGGGTACCCAGCTTAACGCCACCATCATCGGCAAGACCCGCCTGCAAACCGCCGAGCAGTTCGAGAAGATTCTGCTCAAGGTCAACAGCGACGGTTCCCAAGTACGCCTGGGCGATGTCGCCGAAGTAGGCCTGGGTGGCGAGAACTACGCCGTCAGCGCCCAGTTCAACGGCAAGCCGGCGTCGGGCCTGGCGGTCAAACTGGCCACCGGTGCCAACGCCCTGGACACCGCCAAGGCCCTGCGCCAGACCATCAGCGACCTCGAGCCGTTCTTCCCGCCTGGCGTGAAGGCCGTGTTCCCGTATGACACCACACCGGTGGTCACCGAATCGATCAGCGGGGTAATCCACACCCTGATCGAAGCCGTGGTCCTGGTGTTCCTGGTGATGTACCTGTTCCTGCAGAACTTCCGCGCCACCATCATCACCACCATGACCGTACCGGTGGTGTTGCTGGGTACCTTCGGCATCCTTGCCGCCGCGGGCTTCAGCATCAACACCCTGACCATGTTCGCCATGGTCCTGGCCATCGGCTTGCTGGTGGACGACGCCATCGTCGTGGTGGAAAACGTCGAGCGGGTGATGTCCGAAGAGGGGTTGCCACCCAAGGAGGCGACCAAGCGCTCCATGGAGCAGATCCAGGGTGCCCTGGTGGGTATCGCCCTGGTGCTGTCGGCGGTACTGCTGCCAATGGCCTTCTTCGGTGGTTCCACCGGTGTGATCTATCGGCAGTTCTCCATCACCATCGTCTCGGCCATGGGCCTTTCGGTGCTGGTGGCGCTGATCTTCACCCCGGCACTGTGCGCCACCATGCTCAAGCCGCTGAAAAAGGGCGAGCACCATGTGGCCAAAGGTGGGTTCTTCGGCTGGTTCAACCGTAACTTCGACCGCAGCGTAAACGGCTACGAGCGCAGCGTCGGTACCATCCTGCGCAACAAGGTGCCGTTCCTGCTGGCCTACGCGCTGATCGTGGTTGGCATGATCTGGCTGTTCGCACGCATCCCGACGGCGTTCCTGCCTGAAGAAGACCAAGGCGTACTGTTTGCCCAGGTGCAGACCCCGGCAGGCTCCAGTGCCGAGCGCACCCAGGCGGTGGTCGACCAGATGCGTGAGTACCTGCTCAAGGACGAAGCCGATACCGTGTCGTCGGTGTTCACCGTCAACGGCTTCAACTTCGCCGGTCGCGGTCAGAGCTCCGGTATGGCATTCATCATGCTCAAACCATGGGGCGAGCGCTCAGCGGAGAACAGCGTGTTCGCCCTGGCCCAGCGTGCCCAGCAGCACTTCTTCACCTTCCGCGATGCGATGGTATTCGCCTTCGCCCCGCCTGCCGTACTCGAGCTGGGTAACGCCACCGGCTTCGACGTGTTCCTCCAGGACCGCGGCGGTGTCGGCCATGCCAAACTCATGGAAGCACGCAACCAGTTCCTGGCAAAAGCCGCGCAGAGCAAGGTGCTCAGCGCCGTGCGCCCGAACGGCCTGAACGATGAGCCGCAGTACCAGCTGACCATCGATGACGAACGTGCCAGCGCCTTGGGCGTGACCATTGCCGACATCAACAACACCCTGTCGATTGCCCTGGGTGCCAGCTACGTCAACGACTTCATCGACCGTGGCCGGGTCAAGAAGGTGTACATCCAAGGCGAACCGAACGCCCGGATGAGCCCGGAAGACCTGCAGAAGTGGTACGTGCGCAACGGCAAGGGCGAGATGGTGCCGTTCTCCTCCTTCGCCAAAGGTGAATGGACCTACGGTTCGCCGAAGCTGTCCCGCTACAACGGCGTCGAGGCGATGGAAATTCTCGGTGCGCCAGCGCCTGGCTACAGTACCGGTGAGGCCATGGCCGAAGTCGAGCGTATCGCCGGCGAACTGCCAAGCGGTATCGGCTTCTCCTGGACCGGCATGTCCTACGAGGAAAAACTCTCCGGCTCGCAGATGCCGGCACTGTTCGCCCTCTCGGTCCTGTTCGTGTTCCTGTGCCTGGCAGCGCTGTACGAAAGCTGGTCGATCCCGATCGCCGTCGTGCTGGTCGTACCGCTGGGGATCATCGGTGCACTGATCGCCACTAGCCTGCGCGGGTTGTCCAACGACGTGTACTTCCTGGTCGGCCTGTTGACCACCATCGGCCTGGCGGCGAAGAACGCGATCCTGATCGTCGAGTTCGCCAAAGAACTGCACGAGCAGGGCCGCAGCCTGTACGACGCCGCGATCGAGGCGTGCCGTATGCGTCTGCGCCCGATCATCATGACCTCGCTGGCGTTCATCCTTGGCGTGGTACCGTTGACCATCGCCAGCGGCGCGGGCGCCGGCAGCCAGCACGCCATCGGCACCGGCGTGATCGGCGGCATGATCAGCGCCACCGTGTTGGCAATCTTCTGGGTACCGCTATTCTTCGTCGCAGTGTCGTCGCTGTTCGGCAGCAAACAGCCGGAAAAAGACGTCACCCCTGAAACTCCACGTTATGAGGCTGGGCAATGACCAAGTCTTTGTTGTCCCTGGCGGTAACCGCTTTGATTCTTGGCGGCTGCTCGCTGATCCCTGACTACCAGACCCCGGAAGCGCCGGTGGCAGCGCAGTGGCCGCAAGGCCCTGCGTACTCGCCGACCGAAGCGGCAGACGTTGCCGCCGCCGAACAGGGCTGGCGCCAGTTCTTCCACGACCCGGCCCTGCAGCAGCTGATCCAGACCTCGCTGGTCAACAACCGCGACCTGCGTGTCGCGGCGTTGAACATCGACGCCTACCGTGCGCAGTACCGCATCCAGCGGGCCGACCTGTTCCCGGCGGTTTCGGCCACCGGCAGCGGCAGCCGCCAGCGGGTACCGGCAGACATGTCGCAAACTGGCCAAGCTGATATCACCAGCCAGTACTCGGCCACCCTTGGCGTCAGCGCCTATGAGCTGGACCTGTTCGGCCGGGTGCGCAGCCTGAGCGAGCAGGCCCTGGAAACCTACCTGTCCAGCGAGCAGGCGCGGCGCTCCACGCAGATCGCCCTGGTGGCCAGCGTGGCCAACGCCTACTACACCTGGCAGGCGGATCAGGCGCTGTTCAAGCTGACCGAAGAAACGCTGAAGACCTACCAGGAAAGCTACAACCTGACCCGTCGCAGCAATGAAGTCGGGGTGGCCTCTGCCCTCGACCTCAGCCAGGCACGCACCGCCGTGGAAGGCGCGCGGGTCAAGTACTCGCAGTACCAGCGCCTGGTTGCACAGGACCTCAACAGCCTGACCGTGCTGCTGGGTACCGGCGTACCGGCCGACCTGCCTGCGCCACTGGAGCTCAATGCCGACCAGTTGGCCGAAGTACCGGCCGGCCTGCCGTCGGACATCCTCCAGCGTCGCCCGGACATCCAGGAAGCCGAGCACCTGCTCAAGGCCGCCAACGCCAACATCGGCGCGGCCCGCGCAGCGTTCTTCCCCAGCATCAGCCTGACCGCCAATGCCGGTACCCTGAGCCCGGACATGGGCGGCCTGTTCAAGGGGGGGTCGGGCACCTGGCTGTTCCAGCCGCAGATCAACCTGCCGATCTTCAACGCCGGCAGCCTGAAGGCGAGCCTGGACTACTCGAAGATCCAGAAGGACATCAACGTCGCCAAGTACGAAAAGACCATCCAGACCGCCTTCCAGGAAGTCTCCGATGGCCTGGCGGCGCGCAAGACCTTCGAAGAGCAGTTGCAGGCACAACGTGACCTGGTGCAAGCCAACCAGGATTACTACCGCCTGGCGGAGCGTCGCTACCGTATCGGTATCGACAGCAACCTGACCTTCCTCGACGCCCAACGCAACCTGTTCAGCGCCCAGCAGGCACTGATCGGTGATCGCCTGTCGCAGCTGACCAGCGAGGTCAACCTGTACAAGGCGCTCGGCGGTGGCTGGTACGAGAAAACCGGTCAGGCCAATCAGCAAGCTTCGGTGGAAACACCGAAAGGCTGAATGATCCGCTAGCAGCATCAAGCCCACCTTCGCGGTGGGCTTTTTGTTTTCGGTTGTCGGCGCCGGCCTCTTCGCGGGCAAGCCCGCTCCTACAGGTACTTAACTGCCCTCAGGCTCGACACAGTCCTGTGCGGGCTTGCCCGCGAAGAGGCCGGTGCATAAAAACAATTAACCAACTGGAACATTCCGTTCGATAATCGCCCCATACCGTCTGCGACGAATTGCCTCGCCCCTTCCCTACCCCGCACCATCCGCTCACGCAACGTTGCCCACGTTCATCAAAAGACCCGTGCTTGCAGGCCGCATCCTGCAATGCAACGGTTCGCCAATAAAAACAAGAGATCCACGACAGATGAGCATTTCGTACCCCGCACGCCAGCTGCTGCCAGGCCTGTTGGCCATGTCCTGCACCCTCCCCGTGTTCGCCGCCGACGGTGGTTTCATCGAGGACGGCAAGGCCACCCTCAACCTGCGCAACTTCTACATCAACCGCAATTTCGTCGACCCGGCTCACCCGCAGGCCAAGGCCGAAGAGTGGACCCAAAGCTTCATCCTCGACGCCCGCTCCGGTTTTACCCAAGGCACCGTCGGTTTCGGCATGGACGTACTGGGCCTGTACTCGGTCAAGCTCGATGGCGGTAAAGGCACCACCAACACGCACCTGCTGCCGGTGCACGACGATGGCCGCCCCGCCGATGATTTCGGCCGCCTGGGCGTGGCCTTGAAAGCCAAGCTCTCGCAGACCGAATTGAAGGTCGGCGAATGGATGCCGGTGCTGCCGATCCTGCGCTCCGACGATGGTCGCTCGCTGCCACAAACCTTCCGCGGCGGCCAGCTGACCTCCAAGGAGATCGACGGCCTGACCCTGTACGCCGGCCAGTTCCGCGCCAACAGCCCGCGCAACGACGCCAGCATGGAAGACATGTCGCTCAATGGCCGCGGTGCTTTCACGTCCGACCGCTTCAATTTCGGCGGCGGTGAATACACTTTCAACGACAAGCGCACGACGATTGCCCTGTGGGATGCCCAGCTCAAGGACATCTACCGCCAGCAGTACCTCAACCTGGTCCACAGCCAGCCACTGGGCGACTGGACCCTGGGCGCCAACCTCGGTTACTTCACCGGCAAGGAAGACGGTGCCGAGCGCGCCGGCGACCTGGACAACCGCACCGCCTCGGCGCTGCTCTCGGCTCGCTACCAGGGCCATACCTTCTACGTCGGCCTGCAGAAGGTCAGCGGCGATGACGCCTGGATGCGCGTCAACGGTACCAGCGGCGGCACCTTGGCCAACGACAGCTACAACTCAAGCTTCGACAACGCCAAGGAACGCTCCTGGCAGGTGCGCCATGACTTCAACTTCGCGACTGTCGGGGTACCGGGGCTGACCCTGATGAACCGCTATATCAAGGGTGACAACGTGACTGCAGGTGGCGTTGACGACGGCAAGGAATGGGCGCGGGAAACGGAACTGGCTTATGTGGTGCAGTCGGGCAGCTTCAAGGACCTTTCGTTGAAGTGGCGCAACTCGACCATGCGCCGGGACTTCAGCACCAACGCGTTCGATGAGAACCGCTTGATCGTGAGCTACCCGTTGAACCTGCTGTAATTTCACAGGCCTCTTCGCGGGTAAACCCGCTCCCACAGGGTGGGAGCGGGTTTACCCGCGAAGAGGCCGGATGAGTTGACGCACAAATAACTTTATCGCATAACAACCTAAACAAACCTTCGTTGACGACATAAGCTGTAACAGCTTAAATCGAGCCCTGATCCCCGCCCCAGAGCCGCGACATGGACCTCCGTCAACTGCGCTACTTCATCGCCCTCAACGAATACCGCAGTTTTGTCCGCGCCGCTGAAGCCATGGGCATCACCCAGCCTGCATTCAGCCGTGCCATCCAAGGCCTGGAGCAGACATTCGGCTGCGCCCTGGTAGACCGCGCCAGCAAGGCCCTGCCACCCACCCCCGAAGGCTTGGTGGTGCTGCAGCACGCACGCCGCCTCGTGCAAGGTGCCGCGCAGTTGAGCAACGAAGTGCTGCAGATGACCAAGCTCGACGCTGGCGAGTTGCACTTCGGCAGCGGCCCAGCCCTGGCTGTTCGCCTGGTCCCCGATGCCCTGCGCCACTTCATCGACAGCCACCCGGGTATTCGTACCTCGCTGCTGGTGGACAATGCCGAGCGCCTCGGCCAGGCACTGCGCCGTGAGCAGATCGAATTCTTCGTCGACGACATCCGCCCGTTCGAGGCCGACCCCAACTTCCATACCGAGCCGCTTTCGCCACGCCCCGGCCTGTTCTTCTGCCGCCCCGGCCACCCGTTGCTGGCCAAGGACAGCTTGTCGACCAACGACCTGTTCACCTACCCGCTGGCCAGCGCCCTGCTCGCGCCCGGTGTGCGCAAGCGGCTGGCCAACCTGAGCGGGCGCAACGACTTCACCCCGCACCTGCAGACCGAGCACCTGGCGGTGCTGCGCAGTGTCGTGCAGGCCAGTAATGCAATCGGTACCGCCAGCGAAGAAGCCGTTGCCGAAGACCTGGCGGCCGGCAGCCTGGTGCGCCTGCACTGGCGCAACCTGCCGCCCGCACTGGAGGTGCTCAGCGTGCGCTGCGGCGTGGTCAGCCGCAGCGGCTACCGGTTGTCGCCGGCGGCGCGGGCGATGATCGAGACGCTGGTAGGGCTGGATGCGCCCCTGCGGAGTGCTGCCATTCGCTGAAGTGATGATGCTGGTGGGCTGCAGGCTATCCTGAGCAATATAGGTTGCCTGTGCCTCCCACAGATGTGTCGCCGAGCCTGAGGGCAGCGAGATACCTGTGGGAGCGGGCTTGCCCGCGAAGAGGCCGGCACAGGCAGTAAAACCCGATCAGGCAAACCAGGGAGGCACAACAATGAAAAACCTCGAAGAGCACCTGAGCCAGTACGCCAATTACCACCGCGACCCGCGCAACATCGCCACCCATTTCGTCGGCATTCCACTGATCGTGCTGGCCGTGACCATCCTGCTGTCGCGCCCAGGCTGGGACATTGCAGGCATCTGGCTCTCACCTGCCCTGCTGGCGGCCGCCGCCTCGGTGTGGTTCTACCTGCGCCTGGACCTGCGCTTCGGGCTGGTCATGGGCCTGCTGCTGGGGCTGTGCCTGTGGCTTGGCCAGGTACTGGCGGTGCAAAGCACCGGGCTGTGGCTGGGGGCTGGGCTGGGGGCATTTGTGCTGGGCTGGATCATCCAGTTCGTCGGCCACTACTACGAGGGCCGCAAGCCGGCGTTCGTCGACGACATCAGCGGGCTGATCATCGGGCCGCTGTTCGTGGTGGCCGAAGCTGCATTCATGCTGGGGTTGTGCCCGGCGCTGAAGCGGGCCGTGGAAGCCAACGCCGGGCCGGTCGCCATCAGGCAGAAAAACGCGGCGGTGTGACAACAGTTGCCGCCACTGGCCCCATCGACGGCAAGCCGGCGATAGGGCCAGTGAAAACAGCGAAGGTCACGGCTGGCGCGACTCAACCCCCAGCTCATCCCACACCGACTCCGCCAGGTGGAAGGTGGCATTGGCTGCCGGAATACCGCAATAGATCGCGCTCTGCATCAGCACTTCCTTGATCTCGTCACGGGTCACGCCATTGTTGGCAGCGGCGCGCAGGTGCAGCTTGAGCTCGTCGTTGCGGTTCATGCCAATCAGCATGGCGATAGTGATCAGGCTGCGGGTATGGCGCGGCAGGCCGGGGCGGGTCCAGATATCACCCCAGGCATGGCGAGTGATCATTTCCTGGAACTCGCCATTGAAGTCGTTGAGCTTCTCCAGGCTGCGGTCCACGTGGGCATCGCCCAGCACCGCGCGGCGCACTTGCATGCCCGCGTCGTAGCGTTGTTTCTCATCCATGGCGTTGTCCTCAGTGGGCCAGCAGGAAGTCGAGTACACGGCGGCTGAAGCGCTCGCCAATCTCGACGTTGGACAGGTGCGCCGCCGGGAAATCGACATACTCGGCACCCTTGATAGCCGCCTGCATGAAGCGGCCATGTTCCGGCGTGGTCACCACGTCTTCAGTACCGGCAACGATCAGCGTCGGCACTTGGATACGCTGCACCTGCTCGCGGTAGTCGGCGTCGCGTACCGCAGCGCAGTTGGCCGCATAGCCCTCAGGCTGGGTCTGCGCGAGCATCTGGCAGATACGCTGGGCCTGCTCGGGCTGCGCCTGGGCGAAGGCCGGGGTGAACCAGCGGGCGATGGACGCGTCGCGCAGCGCGACCATGGCCTGTTGGCCGCCTTTGAGCACGGTGTCGATACGCGGGTTCCAGACCTCATCGCTGCCAATTTTGGCGGCGGTGTTGCACAGGGTCAGGCTGGCCAGGCGCTCGCCGGCGTTGATGCCCAGCCATTGGCCGATCAGGCCGCCCATCGACAGGCCGACGAAGTGCGCCTTGTTGATGTCCAGGGCGTCGAGCAAGGCCACGACGTCGCGGCCCAGTTGCTCGATGCTGTACGGGCCGGCGGTCACCAGCGAATCGCCGTGGCCGCGGGTGTCATAGCGCAGCACACGGAAGTGCTCGCTCCACACGGGGATCTGCGTGTCCCACATGCCCAGGTCGGTGCCGAGGGAGTTGGACAAGACCAGCACCGGAGCATCCGCCGGGCCATCGATTTGATAGTTCAGTACGCCATCGGCCAGTTGCAAATGCGCCACAGCAGTCTCCTTCAGGCAGTGAAACGTTGATGTTCAGCCACGGCGCGCGCCACCCAGACGCGGGCCTGGCCAAGGTAATGGGCAGGGTCGAGCAAGCGATCGAGTTCTTCTGCCGACAATTCGGCACTGACCTGCGGCTCGTCACCCAGCACGGCACGCAGGTGGCGCTGTTCGGCGACGGCGCGCTGGCAGCACTGTTCGAGCAAATGGTGGGCGCGATCACGGCCCAGGCGCTGGGCCAGGACGATGCTGACCGCCTCGGCCAGCACCAGCCCCTGGGTCAGGTCGAGGTTGCGGCGCATACGTTCGGCATCGACCTGCATGCCTTCGGCAATCACCTGGGCCTGGCGCAGGGCGCCGGAAACCAGGCAGCAGATATCCGGCAGGGTTTCCCACTCGGCATGCCACAGGCCAAGGCTGCGTTCATGTTCTTGAGGCATGGCGGCGAACAAGGTCGACAACAGGCCCGGCACGCGGGTAGCGGCACCGATCAGCACGGCGGCACCCACCGGGTTGCGTTTGTGCGGCATGGTCGACGAACCACCCTTGCCTGGCGCGGAAGGCTCGAACACCTCCCCCGCCTCGGTCTGCATCAGCAGGCTGACATCGCGGCCAAACTTGCCGAGGCTACCGGCGATCAGGCCCAGCACCGAGGCAAACTCCACCAGCCGGTCGCGCTGGGTGTGCCAGGGTTGCTCGGGCAAGTGCAGCTTGAGCTGCTCGGCCAGGCCCTCGGCCACCGGCATGGCTTTGCTGCCCAACGCAGCCAGGCTGCCGGACGCACCACCGAACTGCAGGCACAGCAGGCGCGGGCGCAGCTCCTGAAGCCGCTGGCGATGACGGGTCAGCGCGCCCAGCACACCGGCCAGCTTCATGCCCAAGGTGACCGGCGTGGCGTGTTGCAGCCAGGTACGCCCCACCATCGGGGTGTCGGCATGGTGCAAGGCCTGGCGCGCCAGGGTATCGGCCAGTTGAGCAAGGTCTGCCTCGATCAGGTCGAGGGCATCGCGCAGTTGCAGCACCAGCCCGGTGTCCATGGCGTCCTGGCTGGTGGCGCCCAGGTGCACGTAGCGCTCGGCCTCGGGCACGCCGCTGGCGATCACTTTGCCCAGCGCCTTCACCAACGGGATCGCCGAGTTGCCGGCACTGGCAATGGCATCGGCCAGGGCGCCAGCGTCGTAACGCTCAGCCTTGCAGGCCGCCTCGATGGCCGCCACCGCACTGTGCGGCACCAGCCCGGCGGCCGCTTCGGCGCGGGCCAGGGCGGCTTCGAAATCGAGCATGCCCTGCAGGCGGCCACGGTCGGAGAAAATCTCGCGCATGGCCGGCGCGGTGAAGTAGGCATCGAACAGCTGGTTGTCCGCACGGTACGTCATTGCAGGTCCTTAATCGTCATGGTGCAGGTACGCCGCCTGCTTCGGCAGGCGCAGGCTGAACAAGAAGGCCACCGCCATCATGGCCGTCACGTACCAGTAGAAGGTGTTTTCCATGCCCAGGGTCTTCAGGCCCAAGGCCACGTATTCAGCCGACCCGCCGAACATGGCGTTGGCCACCGCATACGCAAGGCCCACACCCAGTGCGCGCACCTGCGGCGGGAACATCTCCGCTTTTACCAGGCCGCTGATCGAGGTGTAGAAACTGACGATACACAAGGCCAGGCTGATCAGCACGAACGCCAGGAACGGGCTGGTCACGGTCTTCAGCGCCATCAACAGGGGCACGGTGAACAGCGTGCCCAAGGCGCCGAACAGCAGCATCGAGTTACGCCGGCCGATACGGTCGGACAGCATGCCGAAGAACGGCTGCAGGATCATGAACAGGAACAGCGCCCCCGTCATCACATAGCTGGCGCTCTTGGCGTTCATCCCGGCCGTGTTGACCAGGTACTTCTGCATGTAGGTGGTGAAGGTGTAGAAAATCAGCGAACCGCCGGCGGTGTACCCCAGCACGGTGATGAACGCCGCGGCGTGATTGCGGAACAAGCCGCTGATCGAGCCGGCGTCTTTGTCATTGCGGGTTTCGGCGTTGCTGGTTTCGTGCAGCGAGCGACGCAGCATCAGCGAGATCAGCGCGGCCACGGCACCGACCACGAACGGAATACGCCAGCCCCAGGCACGCAGTTCGTCCTCGGTCAGCAACTGCTGCAGGATGACCACCACCAGCACCGCCAGTAACTGGCCGCCGATCAGGGTCACGTATTGGAACGAGGCGAAGAAACCGCGCTGGCCGCGCAGAGCCACTTCACTCATGTAGGTCGCCGTGGTGCCGTACTCGCCACCTACCGACAGGCCTTGGATCAAGCGGGCGAGCAATAGCAGCGCCGGCGCCCAGGTACCAATGCTGCCGTAGGTCGGCAGGCAGGCAATCATCAAGGACCCGGCGCACATCATCAGCACCGAGATCATCAGGGAATTCTTGCGGCCATGGCGGTCGGCCAGGCGGCCAAAGATCCAGCCACCAATGGGGCGCATCAGGAAGCCCGCTGCGAACACACCGGCGGTGTTGAGCAACTGCACAGTGGGGTCGTCGGAGGGGAAGAAGGCCGGGGCGAAGTAGATCGCGCAGAAGGCGTAGACGTAGAAGTCGAACCATTCCACCAGGTTGCCTGAAGAGGCACCGACGATCGCGAAGATCCGCTTGCTGCGTTCTTCGCCGGTGTAATAGGTTGAGGTCATGAGGTTTTACTCCTGGAGGGTCCTAGGTAAGTCTAGACATACCTAGTAACACACTCGTTCCGCTGCGCGGCTGGCCATTAGCCTTGTGTCTCATAGATCCGGCCTCTTCGCGGGTAAACCCGCTCCCACAGAGGATTGCGTGGATCCCTGTGGGAGCGGGTTTACCCGCGAAGAGGCCGAGCCTGATCAAACCCGCTCGATGGCCAACGCCAAACCTTGGCCTACCCCCACACACATGGTCGCCAGGCCTTTACGCCCGCCACTCTTCTCCAACTGATGCAACGCCGTCAGCACCAGGCGCGCGCCACTCATGCCCAGCGGGTGGCCCAGGGCAATCGCGCCACCATTGGGGTTCACCTGCGGCGCATCATCGGCCACACCCAGCTCACGCAGCACGGCCAGGCCTTGGCTGGCGAACGCTTCGTTCAGCTCGATCACGTCGAAGTCGCTCATCGCCACACCCAAGCGCTCGGTCAGCTTGCGCACCGCTGGCACCGGGCCAATGCCCATGACTCGAGGAGCCACGCCGCCGCTGGCCATGCCCAGTACCCGGGCACGTGGGGTCAGGCCGTGTTTCTTCACCGCTTCCGCCGAGGCCAGGATGAGTGCCGCAGCACCGTCGTTGACACCCGACGCGTTGCCTGCGGTGACTGTCTTGTCCGGGCCATTGACCGGCTTGAGCTTGGTCAATGCTTCCAGGGTGGTTTCCGGGCGCAGGTGTTCATCACGCTCGACGATAGTTTCGCCCTTCTTGTGGGCAATGCGCACCGGCACGATCTCTTCGGCGAAGAAGCCGGCTGCCTGGGCCGCGGCGGCCTTTTGCTGGCTGCGCAGGGCGAATGCATCTTGGTCGGCGCGGGACACCTGGTAATCGTCAGCGACGTTATCAGCGGTTTCCGGCATCGAATCGACGCCGTACTGGCTCTTCATCAGCGGGTTGATGAAACGCCAGCCGATGGTGGTGTCTTCAAGCTTCATGTTGCGCGAGTAGCCGCTTTCGGCCTTGCCCATGACGAAGGGGGCACGCGACATCGACTCGACGCCACCGGCGATGGCCAATTCCATTTCGCCACTGGCAATCGCGCGGAACGCCGTGCCGATGGCATCCATGCCCGATGCGCACAGGCGGTTCAGGGTCACGCCAGGAATGCTCTCGGGCAGGCCCGCCAGCAGCAGCGCCATGCGCGCCACGTTGCGGTTGTCTTCACCGGCCTGGTTGGCACAGCCGAAGAACACTTCGTCGACCTGATCCCACTGCACCGAAGGGTTACGCTCGATCAGCGCCTTCAGCGGCACTGCCGCCAGGTCATCGGCGCGCACGCCGGCCAGGGCGCCGCCGAAGCGGCCGATCGGGGTGCGGATGGCGTCACAGATGAATACGTCGCGCATTTGGCTTCTCCTGCCATCTGGCCATGGGCCGCGGCGGTATGGGCTTCGAGGTCGCGTAAGGCGGACATCTCGATTCGGGTGGATTCGGTGGTGGTCTGCACGTCGCCGGCAAAGCGGATCGCCCAGCGGATGGCCGCAACGATCTGCTCGCGGATTGGCCCCCGAATGAACCGCAGCGACAGCGAATTCATGGGGTGCCGGCTCGCTTTGGAGACTCCCGGTCAGGGTTCATCAGTGCGTTCAGATTAAGGAGACTGGTAGGTCCCTTACAATCCGATAATCGACCTTATGTGCGATTATCGAACCATTTATGTATTTCTACTGTAGGAGCAGCCTTGTGCTGCGAATGGGCCGCAAAGCGGCCCCCTTCGTCACTCAGGTCGCGTCCGCGTGGCTGACCAGTCCTTTCACGACCACACCCACCGTCGCCAATGCCGCCGGCACCAGCAGCGCTGTCAGCACCTGTTCGAAATTCCAGCCCAGGCCCAGCAGCGTCGCACCACTCCAGGCGCCGAGAATCGCGCCAAAGCGGCCGATGCCCAGCATCCACGAAACGCCCGTGGCACGCCCTTGGGTTGGGTAGAAGCGGGCAGCCAGCGACGGCATGGCCGACTGCGCCCCGTTGACGCACATACCAGCGACCAGCACCAGGGTGGCGAGCAGGGTGATGTTGCCCAGGCTCTGCCCAACTGCGTAGGCAAACACCCCGGCCAGCAGGTAGAAAATGCCGATGACCTTGTGCGGGTTGAAGCGATCCATGGCCCAGCCCACCCCGACTGCGCTCAGCACGCCGCCAAACTGGAACAGTGCGCCAATGAACGCCGCCTGCTCCATGCTGGCCCCGCTGTCACGCATCAGGGTCGGCAGCCAGCTGGTCAACAGATAGACAATCACCAAGCCCATGAAGTAAGTCAGCCACAGCAACATCGTGCCCAGGCCGTAGGTGCCCGAGAAGATGACCGCGAATACGTTGCGCGCCGCCACCGCCTTTTGCTCCGGCACGCTGAAGCTGGCCGCCTGGGCCACTACCTGCGGCGCAATCGGCGCCAGGGTTTTGCGGACTTTATCCGTACCGCGATTACGCACTACCAGGAAGCGTGCCGACTCCGGCAACCAGACCAGCAGCACCACCGCCAGCAACAGCGGCAGCACGCCACCGATCACCAGCAGGCTATGCCAGCCATACGCCGGGATCATCTTCGCGGAGATAAACCCACCGCCCGCCATGCCCAGGTTGAAGCCGCAGAACATGCTGGTCACCAGCAGCGATTTGAGCCGCTCAGGGGTGTACTCGGACAGCAGCGTCGTCGCATTGGGCATACCTGCACCCAGGCCAAGCCCGGTGAGGAAGCGCAGAACCAGCAACTGGTCGACATTGGTCGCGTAGGCCGAGGCCAGGCTGAAGCCGCCGAACACCAGCACGGCAGCCACCAGCACGCCTTTACGCCCAAAACGGTCGGCCAGCGGGCCTGAGCCCAGTGCGCCGAACACCATGCCGATCAACGCGGCACTCATGACCGGGCCGAGGCTGGCGCGGTCGATGCCCCACTCCTGCGACAAGGCCGGGGCGATGAAGCCCATGGCGGCAGTGTCCAGGCCATCGAGGAAAACGATCAGAAAACACAGCAGCACGACACGCCATTGATAGCGGGACAGCGGCTGGTCGTTGATGAACGACTGGACGTCGAGGCATTTGCCGACGTTGGTTTGCGGTTGGTTCATTGTTGTTATCCAGAATTAGGGCACGGCCATGCCACTGCACTCAGCGCGCAAGTACAGGGTTTGATAATAGGAGGATGGCGGCCTGCGTCAGCCTGGATACAACAGTGCTGCGAGCGGGTGCGGCCGCGGCAGCGATGGGACAGTAGTCATGGTATGTGCCTCACATGTTTTTCTTGTTCGGTCGGCAAAGCCGACCGTTGCGAGAGACATTAATCAGCCTACCGGGACGACGCAATTCACTGAGCACGACATTGTGCGTTTATCGAACAGGAAAGGCTTCCGTGCTCGATAACGGGGCAGGAAGGGCGCTCAGCGGCCCTCCCTTGCGCGGCATCAACCAAACAATTGATGGCAAAGGTCTCGACTGGCTGCCAGCAGGATCGGCAAGAAGCGCTGCTCCAGTTCGCTGCGCGTGACACGCCCGACGTGGGTGCTGACGTTCAATGCAGCCAGCACCTGCCCCGAAGCGTCATATATCGGCACGGCGATGGAACGCAGCCCTTGCTCCAGCTCCTGGTCCACCACGCACCAGCCCTGGGCTCGTACTTGCTGAATGCAGGCAAACAACGATTCGGCATCGTGCAAGGTGCGGCTGGTACGCGGCTTGAGGTCAGCCCGGTCGAGGTACTCGCGCAGGCTGGTGTCGTCCATCGCCGCCAGCAAGATGCGCCCCATCGACGTGCAGTAGGCCGGCAAGCGCCCGCCTACCGACAGGTCGACCGAGATCAACCGCTCCACAGTCGCCGATCGGGCTATATAAAGGATGTCGTCACCTTCGAGGGTGGCCATGTTGGCCGCCTCGTGCAGTTGGTCACTGATGCGGTCCAGGTACGGCTGCGCAGAAATCGCCAATGGCGTCGACGACAGGTAGGCATGGCCCAGGGTCAGCACCTTGGGCAACAGTGAATACGTGCGCCCGTCAGTCGTCGCATAGCCCAGCTTGATCAAGGTATGCAGGCAACGGCGCACGGCTGCGCGAGGGATTTCGGTGCGGTGACTGATCTGGGCGATGGTCAGGTGGCGCTTGCGCTCCTGAAACGCCTGGATAACCGCCAGCCCACGCGCGAGGGAGGTCATGAAATCCGGGTCGCCAGTAAACGCCTGAATACGCTTGGCCGGCGACGCCACGATCGGCGGCGCCAGGGCGGGTGCGGCAGGGCGTGCCGACTCTGGGTTGGCAGATTCGTTGGCCGCTGTTTCGTCGCTCATCGCTCACCTCAAAAAAAACGCTGGTTCGTGCGATTATCGAACGAACGGCCGATAATCGCAATTGACCGCTGACACTTTTGCTTATACCTTTCTCATGCCACTTTGTGGCTTCTTTGGAGAGACTGGTCAGGTACCCACCGTAGAAGTCCCAGGCAACGGCCTCGCCTTGTGCGAGGCCGTTTTACTTTCTGCGCTCGCCATGGCTGGGCGACGAACTTTTGCCGCTCACTCCTTTCAAAGTTATACGCACGGTGTGACGCGTTACCCATTGAGCCCAACTACTTCGACGGGCATGTCAGGCTTTGGTAAATATCCCTGTTCGAAGAATTATCGGTTGCTATAATCGATTGGGTTGTACGCCTTGTTGCTGTGGTAATGGAACACACCGCTGTCTCCAGCACTTACGGGCAACCCACGCATGTGCAGGTTCTGTATGGCACCCCCTCTGCTTTCCCTGTGGCATCCTTTGTATGCGCAGGGGCATGCTGTACAGCTAAAACAACAGTCTTAATTCAACTTACTCAGGTACTACTGTGACGAAAGATGAACTGCGCGCAGAACTCGAGCGCCAGGCTGAACGTTACAAGGATGTTTACGGTGGTGAAGTGACCACTTACGCCGCCCAACCGGACCCCGAACGCAAACCGTGGCGCAAGCGCGCCAGCGTGCGTGACCAGGCGTTCAACCAGGAACTGGAAAAAATGGAAAAGGAACTGCGCAGCGACAAGCCGTAAGCGCAACGTTCCGCCTTCCGCGTCGTCGCCCGGCCTGCCCGGGCGCGGTCGATCTTTACTCAGAGGTCGATGATGAAATGGAATTACACAAATTTCATACGGCCGTTTGAATCAGTCAAGCGTCGATTATTTCCCAGACATTTGCCGATTTTTTGAATATTTCACGCTTTTTTGCGGACGCTACTGTTCATGCAAGCGTTGGCAAGCGCGTGAAGGCTGCGTCACAGTGCGTGCTATTGGTCTGTAGCAGGTGCATCGATTGCCAATATTTTCTGGCATAATCCCGCCCCCCTAAGACCGCCAGACAACCTTCATGATCGATTTATTCAGCGGACTGGATGCCTGGGTGTTGGTGAGCCTCCTGCTCGCCTTGACCTTCGTACTCGCCTTCGAGTTCATCAATGGCTTTCATGACACCGCCAACGCGGTAGCTACCGTCATCTATACCAAAGCCATGCCGCCGCACCTCGCCGTGTTCTTCTCCGGCGTGTTCAACTTCCTCGGCGTTCTGCTCGGTGGTGTCGGGGTGGCCTATGCCATCGTTCACCTGCTGCCGGTAGAGCTGCTGATCAATGTGAACACCGGACACGGCCTGGCCATGGTCTTCTCGCTGTTGGCTGCGGCCATCACCTGGAACCTGGGCACCTGGTACTTCGGTATCCCGGCTTCCAGTTCGCACACGCTGATCGGCTCGATCCTCGGTGTTGGCCTGGCCAACGCCCTGATCAACGACATCCCGCTGGGCGATGGCGTCAACTGGCAGAAGGCGATCGACATCGCCATGTCGCTGGTGGTCTCGCCCATGGCCGGCTTCGCGGTCGCTGCGCTGGTGCTGATCGGCCTTAAATGGTGGCGTCCGCTGTCGAAGATGCACAAGACGCCTGAACAGCGCCGCAAGCTCGACGACAAGAAGCACCCGCCGTTCTGGAACCGCCTGGTACTGGTGATTTCGGCCATGGGCGTGAGCTTCGTGCACGGCTCCAACGATGGCCAGAAAGGCATTGGCCTGATCATGCTGGTGCTGATCGGTATCGTACCGGCCAAGTTCGTGCTCGACCTGAACAGCACCACCTATCAGATCGAACGCACCCGCGACGCCACCTTGCACATGAGCCAGTTCTACGAGCGCAATGCCGCCACCCTGGGTGAGTTCCTGGCATTGGGCAAGGCCAAGGCCAGCGACCTGCCGGAGCAGTTCAGCTGCAACCCGCAGCAGACCGAGCCGACCATCGCCGCTCTGCAGGCCTCGCTCAAGGGCGTGACCGACTACCACACCCTGGATGCCGAGAAGCGCGTGGAAGTTCGCCGCTACCTGCTCTGCCTGGATGACACGGCGAAAAAGGTCGGCAAGCTGCCAGGCCTGGATGCCCGTGAAAAGGCAGACCTGGAGAAGCTGCGCAAAGACCTCACCGCCACCACCGAATACGCACCGTTCTGGGTGATCGTGGCCGTTGCCCTGGCCTTGGGCCTGGGTACCATGGTCGGCTGGAAGCGCGTGGTTCTGACCGTTGGCGAGAAGATCGGCAAGCAGGGCATGACCTACGCCCAGGGCATGTCGGCGCAGATCACCGCGGCCTGTGCCATCGGCATGGCCAACGTGTTCAGCCTGCCGGTATCGACCACCCACGTGTTGTCGTCCGGCGTGGCCGGTACCATGGTCGCCAACAAGAGCGGCCTGCAAGGCGGCACCGTGAAGACCATCCTGCTGGCGTGGATCCTGACCCTGCCTGCCTCGATGGGCTTGGCAGCTGGCCTGTTCTGGCTGGCGTCCAAGGCAATCGGCTGAGCGACACCGCTGTAGAAAAAGGCGCCTTCGGGCGCCTTTTTCATATTAGCGCGCCCCTGTAGGAGCAGCCTTGCGCTGCGAATACATCGGCAAAGGCACTACAGCTTCATGGGCTGTACCGGCCTCTTCGCAGCGCAAGGCTGCTCCTGCAGTGCGTGGCGCTGCTAGCGCTTCTTGCCCCCCAATAACGACCCCATCAGCCCGCGCACCAATTGCCGACCCAACTGATTGGCCGCCTGCCGCACGGCGGACTTGATCGCCTGCCCCGCAGCACTCTGCAAAAAATCGCCAGCCTTGTCGGCAAAGCTCTCTTCATCGGCCTTCGGCACTGGCGCTGGCTCGACAGGCTCACCTTTGCGCTGAGTGAGCATTTCATAAGCCGATTCACGGTCCACCGGCTTGTCATAACGCCCGGCCAGCGGTGACGAGGTAATCAACGCAGTGCGCTCAGCCGCACTCAATGGCCCGATACGCGACTGCGGCGGCGCAATCAGCACCCGCTGCACCATGGCGGGGGTGCCCTTCTCTTCCAGCGTACCGACCAACGCTTCACCAATACCCAGCTCGGTCAGCACCGCCAGGCTGTCGAATGCGGGGTTGGGGCGGAAACCATCGGCCACGGCCCGCAGCGACTTCTGCTCTTTTGCGGTGAACGCACGCAAACCATGCTGGATGCGCAAACCCAATTGGGCCAGCACCGCATCGGGTAGATCACCTGGCGACTGGGTCACGAAGTAGACCCCCACGCCCTTGGAGCGAATCAGCCGAACCACCTGCTCCAGGCGGTCCTGCAACGCCTTGGGCGTGCCATTGAACAGCAAGTGCGCTTCATCGAAGAACAGCGCCAGTACTGGCTTGTCGGCATCGCCGCGCTCAGGCAACTGTTCGAACAACTCCGCCAACAGCCACAGCAGGAAGGTTGCATACACCTTCGGCGCTTCATGCACCAGCCGGCTGGCATCGAGCAGGTGGATGCGCCCACGGCCGTCACTGCCAGGCCGCAGCAAGTCTTCGAGTTGCAACGCGGGCTCACCGAACAGCGCCTCGGCACCTTGCTGCTCGAGGGTCGCCAGGCGACGCAGCAAGGCCTGGGTGGAGGCACTGGTCATCAGCGCGCTGTCTTCACCCAGCATCTGCGGGTTGTCCTTCAGGTGCGCCAGCAGCGCCTTGAGGTCCTTGAGGTCGAGCAACAGCAGGCCTTCACGGTCGGCCACCTTGAATGCCGCATACAAGGCTGCCTGCTGGCTGTCGGTCAGTTCCAGCAGGTTACCCAGCAGCAGCGGCCCCATTTCGCTGAGGGTCGTGCGCAAGGGGTGGCCGGACTGCCCGGCGATATCCCACAGGCTTACCGGATAAGCCTGCGGCGTATGCCCCAACCACGGCATGCCGGCAATGCGTTCGGCCACCTTGCCCTGCGGTGCGCCCGCCGCACCCAGGCCGCACAGGTCGCCTTTTACATCGGCCGCGAACACTGCCACGCCCGCATCACTGAACACCTCGGCCAGGTGCTGCAAGGTGACCGTCTTGCCGGTGCCCGTGGCGCCGGCCACCAGGCCGTGACGGTTGGCGAGGCGCATGGCTTGATTGACAGGCTGACCATCAAGGCCGGCCCCTACAACTATTTGCGAAGAATCCGACATCTTCTTTCATCCTCTTCTCAAGCTTTGCCGCGTATCGGCCGATACCTCGGGGTGATATTCGCCTAGAACACAGTAACAACCCAACTAGGACTTCCCGGGATGTTGCACTGTCTTGCAGATGTATTCGTGCGAACGCCCGATAAAACCTTAGCGGAACCGATTACTCCATGAGCAAAAGCCTTCGTTTCAGCCACAAGATTCTCTTGGCGGCCTCACTGATCGTGATACTCGCCTTCAGCCTGTTCACCCTCTATAACGATTATCTCCAGCGTAATGCCATCAGAGAGGATCTGGAGAATTATCTGACTGAAATGGGCGAGTCGACTTCGACCAATATCCGCAACCTGTTCGAAGGCCGTATAAAGCTGGTGGAGAACCTGGCACAGAACATTGCCCAGGCCCCCAACGACGCTGAAACCCTGATGGGGCAGAATGCGCTGATCACAAGCTTCCTCACCGTGTACCTGGGCAAGGTCGATGGCGGCTTCAGCGTGCGCCCGGACGCCAAGATGCCTGAGGGTTATGACCCGCGTACCCGCCCCTGGTACAAGGACGGCATGAACGCCTCTGGCGCAACGTTGACCGAACCGTACATCGACATGACCACCAACAAGATGGTCATCGGCATCCTCAGCAAGGTCTCCAACAGCGTGGGCGTGGTCGGCGGCGACCTGGCCCTCGACGGCTTGGTGCAGATCATCAACTCGCTGAACTTCGGCGGCATGGGCTACGCCTTCCTGGTCAACGACCAAGGTAAAGTCCTGGTACACCCGGACCAGAGCCTGGTGATGAAATCGCTGTCAGACCTGTTCCCTCAGCACACGCCGAAACTGTCCGGTGAGCTGACGGAAGTCCAGGCCCAGGGCGAGACCCGCCTGCTCACCTTCACCCCGATCAAAGGCCTGCCTTCGGCCAACTGGTACATCGGCTTGTCGGTGGACAAGGACAAAGCCTTCTCCATGCTCAGCACCTTCCGCACCTCGGCGGTGATCGCCACGCTGGTCGCGGTGGTCATCATCATCGGCCTGCTCGGCCTGCTGATTCGCGTGCTGATGCAACCGTTGATGACCATGACCCGCGCCATGGAAGACATCGCCGAAGGCGAAGGCGACCTGACCAAGCGTCTGCGCATCCACAACCACGACGAATTCGGCCTGCTCGGCAGCGCCTTCAACCGCTTCGTCGAGCGTATCCACGGCTCCATCCGCGAAGTGTCCTCGGCCACCGAGCAGGTCAATGAAGTGGCCCTGCGCGTGATCAGCGCCTCGAACTCGTCGATGACCAACTCGGATGAGCAATCCAACCGCACCAACAGCGTCGCCGCCGCCATCAACGAACTGGGCGCCGCCGCACAGGAAATCGCCGGCAATGCTGCCCAGGCTTCGCAACACGCCAGCTCCGCACGGCTGCTGGCCGAAGAAGGCCAGCAGGTGGTCGAGCGCAACATCGCCGCGATGAACCGCCTGTCCGACCTGATCGTCACCTCCAGTGCGCACATCGAGACGCTCAACAGCAAGACCGTCAACATCGGCCAGATTCTCGAAGTCATCACCAGCATCTCCCAGCAGACCAACCTGCTGGCCTTGAACGCGGCGATCGAAGCCGCCCGCGCCGGTGAAGCAGGGCGTGGCTTTGCCGTGGTCGCCGACGAGGTGCGCAACCTGGCACACCGCACCCAAGAGTCGGCACAACAGGTGCAGACCATGATCGAAGAACTGCAGGTCGGTGCCCGCGAGTCGGTCGACACCATGGGCCAGAGCCAGCGCCACAGCCAGGACAGCGTGCAGATCGCCAACCAGGCCGGCGAGCGGCTGGACAGCGTGACGGTGCGTATCGGCGAGATCGACGGCATGAACCAGTCGGTGGCCACCGCCACCGAAGAGCAGACGGCCGTGGTCGAGGCGATCAACATGGACATCAACGAGATCAACATGCTCAACCAGGAAGGTGTCGAAAACCTGCAGGCCACCCTGCGCGCGTGTTCGGACCTGGAGCAACAGGCTTCGCGCCTGAAACACCTGGTGGGCAGCTTCCGCATCTAATGACGGTTCAATAGCCCCCTGTAGGCGCAGCCTTGCGCTGCGAAGAGGCCAGCTCAGCCCACAAAGCTGTAGCGTCCGTGCCGACCTCTTCGCAACACAAGGCTGCGCCTACAAGCCCGCAGCAACCAGCCCAACCTCGATCGAACAAACTATCCTTCTGGTAGGTCAACCTTTAGGCGCGTCATCGCCGACCCATTACGGCCGGATGACAGACCCGAAGACGATCCCGGAGGGATGCTGATCGTGCACATTGCCGACATCACCATGTTCTACGCCCCCGCCAGTGGTGGCGTACGTACCTACCTTGATGCCAAACACCGCCGCCTCGATGCCATCCAAGGCGTGCGCCACAGCTTGTTGATCCCCGGCGCCAGCGCGCAACACACCGATGGCATCTACCAGGTGCCGGCCCCTCCCCTGCCCTTTGGCAATGGCTACCGCTTCCCGGTGCGCCTGGCGCCTTGGTGCAATGTACTGCGCAGCCTCAAACCCGACCTGATCGAAGTCGGCGACCCGTACCTGACCGCTTGGGCTGCCCTGGAGGCACGCCGCCAGCTCGATGTGCCGGTGATTGGCTTCTACCATTCCGACCTGCCGCTGCTGGTCAGCAACCGCATGGGCAATTGGTTCACGCCCAATGTCGAAGCCTACGTCAGCAAACTGTACGGCAACTTCGACCGGGTGCTGGCCCCCAGCCAGGTGATGGCCGACAAACTGCGCCGGCTGGGCATCCGCGATGTGCATGTGCAGCGCCTGGGTGTAGACCTGGCCACCTTCAACCCCGACCACCGCGACCCGCACCTGCGCGCGGAACTTGGGATTGCCGACACCAGCCGCCTGCTGATCTACGCCGGCCGTGGCTCGCGGGAAAAGAACCTGCCGGTTCTGCTCGACTGCATGCAGCGCCTGGGGCGGCCCTACCACCTGTTGCTGGTGGGCTCCAACATGCCTGTGAATGTGCCGCAGAACGTCAGCGTGATCGACCATTTCTGCCCGCCACAAGAGGTCGCCAGGCTGATGGCCAGTGCCGACCTGCTGGTGCATGCCGGCGACCAGGAAACCTTTGGCCTGGTCATTCTCGAAGCCATGGCCAGCGCGACGCCAGTGGTGGCGGTGCGTGCCGGTGCCTTTGGCGAGATCGTCAACGAACAATGCGGGCGGCTGTGCCAGGCCAATGACGGGGCGGCGATGGCGCAGGCGGTGCGCCAGGTGTTCGAAGAGGGTGTGCGTACCCTCGGCACCCAAGCCCGCCGCCATGTCGAGCAACACTACTCATGGGACAACGTGGTCGCCGGCCTGCTGCAGCATTACCAGGCCGTGCTCGGCCACCAACCGCGGGCGCGGGCCCATGGCTGAAACCGGCAGCGCAGCACGCAGCCTGATGCTGGTGCTGCACGACATCGCGCCCGAGACCTGGCCCGACTACCAACCCTTCGTCGAAGCCGTCGACAAGATCGGCGGTGTGCCCATGACCTGGCTGGTGGTGCCAGACTTTCACCACCGCAACCCCCTGCACCGCTCGCCCACGTTCTGCCGCCTGCTCGACCGGCGCCTGGCACTGGGTGATGAGCTGGCGCTGCATGGCTACTACCATGCTGACGACGGCGCGCCACCGCGCAGCCCCGGCGCATTCTTCATGCGCCGCATCTATACCCATGAAGGCGAATTCTACGGGTTGGATCAACGTCAGGCGCTAGCACGCCTGGAACAAGGCCTGGCAGTGTTCGAGCGGCAAGCCTGGCCGGTTGCCGGCTTCATCGCCCCCGCCTGGCTGATGAGCGAAGGCACGCGCCAGGCCCTGCGCCAATTGCCGCTGCGCTACACAAGCACACCGCAGCACCTGTACCGCCTGCCTGAGTTCACCGCCATCGAGGCCCCCGGCCTGGTGTGGAGCGCACGCAGCGCCTGGCGCCGCAGGGTGTCGAAGGTGCTTTGCGACTGGCAATGCCAACGCTGGCGTGGCGCGCAGACCCTGCGCCTCGGCCTGCACCCGGTGGACATGCGCCACCGCGTATCACGCGACTACTGGCTACACACCCTGCAGGCGCTGCTGGCAGAGGGCCGCGAGCCGTTGACCAAGTCTGCCTGGCTAGACCGCCAGGCCAGCGCATGAATCGCCTGGGCTGGCTAGGCCTGGCCCTGCTGGGCGCGGTGTTGGTACCGACGCTGCTGGGCGGCAGCGAACTGCTGCCGCGCCTGCAACGCTTCGACCCCGGCCTGTTACTGATGCTGCTGGGCATGATCGTGCTGTGCTGGGTGATCAACGCCATTCGCCTGCGCCTGCTGCTCGGCCAGCAAGGCGCACAACTGCGTTACCTGCGCAGCCTCGGCGTGGTCATGGCCACCGAGTTCGCCATCTGTACCACCCCTGGCGGCAGCGGCGGCCCGCTGACCCTCATGGCCTTGCTGGCGCGCGACCGCATTGGCCCGGCGCGCAGCGGTGCGGTATTCGCCATGGACCAGTTGAACGACTTGCTGTTTTTCTTCTGCGCGATGCTGGCGATCGCCGGCTATGCGTTGTTCCACCGCCTGGGGCACAGCCAGCAAAGCATGTTGCTGGGCAGCGCACTGTTGCTGTGTGCGGCATTGGTCGTAGTGCTGGGGCTGCTGCGCTACCGGCGCGGGCTGATGCGCTTGAACGGTCGCCTGTTACAGCGCCTGGGGATGTCTGCGGGGCGTAAACGCCGCTGGGCGCGCAAGCTGCTGCACTTCATCGACGCCCTGGCACAAACCTGGCGCCTGCCCAAGCGCACGCTGGCACTGGTCTTCACCCTGACCTGCGCGCACTGGGGGCTGCGTTACAGCGTGCTGTACCTGGTGCTGAAGGGGTTGGGCGTGGAGCTGTCGTGGATCCCCAGCTTCCTGGTGCAGATGCTCTCGCTCAGCGCCGGCCAGTTCAGCCTGTTGCCGGGGGGCGCAGGTGCCGCCGAATTGACCTCGGCAAGCCTGCTTACACCCTTGGTGGGCAGTTCGACAGCGGCCGCAGCGATCGTTATCTGGCGCGCGGTCACTTACTACTTTTATCTGCTGGCGGGTGGGCCGGTGTTCGCTTGTTTGCTGGCACGCCCGCTGCTGGAGCGTTGGCGGCGTCAGGCGGGTTGAGTTGCTGCCAGAGTTCGGCTGCACCGGGGAAGTCGGTGCCGTCGGCGTCGCTCAGGGCCTCGGGGTCATAGCGGGCCAGGCAGCCCTCGCCGAGGGTTGGCGGTGGTGAGGCGCCAGCTTTGTCACGTGGATCTGGCATGAGCGTTTCCTCGCGATTGAGGGGGCGCTTTGCGCCCCATCGCCGGCAAGCCGGCTCCCACCCGAACTGTGTAGCCTCCAAGGCTAGCGCCACACCTGTGGGAGCAGGCTTGCCGGCGATGGGGCCAAACAAGCACCACAAGACAGTTGCTCTCACCCGAACTGTGTAGCCTCCAAGGCTAGCGCCGCACCTGTGGGAGCTGGCTTGCCGGCGATGGGGCCAAACAAGCACCACAAGACAGTTGCTCTCACCCGAACTGTGTAGCCTCCAAGGCTAGCGCCGCACCTGTGGGAGCTGGCTTGCCGGCGATGGGCTGCGAAGCAGGCCGGCTCGGTATCAGTCGAACACTACAGTCTTGTTGCCGTGCACCAGCACGCGGTCTTCGAGGTGATAACGCAGGCCGCGGGCCAGCACCATCTTCTCGACATCACGGCCGAAGCGGACCATGTCTTCGATACTGTCGGCATGGCTGACACGTACCACGTCCTGCTCGATGATCGGGCCGGCATCCAGCTCTTCGGTCACGTAGTGGCACGTCGCACCGATCAGCTTCACGCCGCGCAGGGCCGCTTGATGGTAAGGCTTGGCGCCGACGAACGACGGCAGGAAGCTGTGGTGGATGTTGATCACTTTTTCAGCGTAGTCCTGGCACAGCTGCGGCGGCAGGATTTGCATGTAGCGAGCCAGCACTACCACGTCGGCCGCGTGTTCCTGGACCAGGCGCGACACTTCGGCGAAGGCTGGCGCCTTGTCCTTGGGGTCGACCGGTACATGGAAGAACGGAATGCCGTGCCACTCGACCATGCTGCGCAGGTCGTTGTGGTTGGAGATAACGCAGGGGATATCGCAATCCAGCTCATCGGTGTGCCAGCGGTGCAACAGGTCGGCCAGGCAGTGGGACTCGCGGCTGGCCATCAACACCACGCGCTTCTTTTGCGCCGAGTCGGTCACACGCCAGGTCATGGAGAACTCTTCGGCGATGGGCGCGAACGCCTCGCGGAATGCCTCGATACCGAATGGCAGGGATTCGGCACGGATTTCATGACGCATGAAGAACCAACCACTCTGTTCATCGGAGTGGTGGCTGGCTTCGTTGATCCAGCCATTGTACAAGGCCAGGAAATTACTGACTTTCGCCACGATGCCAACACGGTCGGGGCAGGCGATCACCAGACGATAGGTGCGCATGAATGAGACTCCAGAACTTCGCAAAGGCGCTCATTCTAGCGGCCCGCCAGGAAAAACGCAGTATGGATCGCACCGCGTGCGTTGTGCACACCGCCAGGCACACAAGACGTGGCCCTGTTCAGCGGCATGACAAAACGCAGGGCTAATGTAAATTTTTGTTCACGCAGAGAAATGTTGTCACAGCTTAATTAACAGTTAATGGCCCATTTGTATGTTTACTTGCGAGTATCGCCTGTCTATTATTGGCCCACACATTTCTGAACACGCATTAAAGGAACTCTCCATGTCCCTGATTAACGAGTACCGCGCCACCGAAGAAGCCATCAAGGAACTTCAAGCCCGCCTGGCCAACCTGTCGCAAGACGACAAGCTGAAGCAAGAGCTGGAGTTCGAAGGCAAACTGCGCACGCTGATGGGCGAGTACTCCAAGTCGCTGCGTGATGTGATTGCCCTGCTCGACCCAGAGTCGAAACTGAGCAAAGCGCCTCGCGGCGCGGTCAAGCCTACTGCCACTAAGCGTGCGCGCAAGGTCAAGCAATACAAGAACCCGCACAATGGTGAAGTGATCGAAACCAAAGGCGGCAACCACAAAACCCTGAAAGAATGGAAAGCCAAGTGGGGTGGTGACGTGGTTGAAAGCTGGGCGACCTTGCTGGACTGATTGTCCGCACGCTCAACGTTGCTTAGCGCAACAAAAAAACGCCGGCTCAATGCCGGCGTTTTTGTTTTTCCATTCACTGCGCAATTGCAAATTGTGCCTGCAGTTTTCGCGCGTGTTCCTGCCACGCATCCAGAACCCGCCGGCCCGCCTCGTCGGCGCCTTCCCAGGCACGCTGCCGCGCCTGCTCGAAATCACCCAGGGTATTCGGCGCGCCCCACTGCGGGTCGCTCAGGCGTTGCTGACAGAAGCTATACCAACGCTGACGCTCTTCACTGTTCAAGGTCTCAGGGAAGTTCCGAGCCCGATAACGGAACAACAGTTCAGGCATGCGCGGGTCATCGAACATCCAGTGCCCCTGGCCCAATTGCGCGGGTTCCAGCGTGCGAACTTGCTCACACAAACGCCGATCACGGTCGCCCAGAAAACCGTCATACAACTGTTGTTCAGGATCTTCACTCGGCGTGAAATCATCCTTGCCGTAGATGTGTTCCAGCTTGTCTTGCCAGTGTGCTTGTTGATTGGCCAGCTGTTCGCCACGCGATTGTAACAACGTCAAGTCGATGCCCAACCGTTGTTGATCGGCCGGGCGCAATACCGAGAGTGGCGCCAGCACTGGGCAACGATTGATCTGCACCAATTTAAGCGGAACGGGTAATTCGCCCTCGGCCAATTCTTCGTGGCGGGTATACAAGCGCTGACGAAGAACTTCAGGACTTTCCCGCAATAACGGTAGGGTTTCCTGATGCAGGTCGCAGACAATCAGGGCATTGCGATTGCGCGGGTGCCACGCCAGCGGCAGCACCACACCCAGGTAATTACGGGCCGCCGAAAAACGCCCCGAAATATGTACCAGCGGCTGCAACAAACGGACCTGTTCCATCACTTTTTGTTTACTGCGTAGCTGAAACAGCCACTCATACAATTTCGGCTGCTTCTGCCGGATCAAGCGCGCCAGGGCAATCGTGGCCCGCACGTCGGAAAGTGCCTCGTGGGCGTGGCCATGGTCGATGCCATTGGCTTTGCTGAGCAGCTCCAGACGTAGGCTGGTACGGCCATCCTGCTGCGGCCACTCGATGCCTTCAGGGCGCAAGGCGTAGGCCGTGCGCACGATGTCGATCAGGTCCCAGCGGCTGTTGCCGCCCTGCCACTCACGGGCATAAGGGTCGAAAAAGTTGCGGTAAAGACTGTAGCGCGTCACTTCATCGTCAAAGCGCAGGGTGTTGTAGCCGGCGCCACAGGTGCCTGGGCGCGCCAGTTGCGCGTGCACCCGGGTCATGAATTCGGCTTCGCACAGCCCTTGGGTTTCCAGCTGTTGCGGGGTGATGCCGGTGACCAGGCAAGCAGCCGGGTGCGGCAGGATGTCGTCCGAAGGGCGGCAATAGAGGCTGATCGGTTCTTCGATTTCGTTGAGGTCGAAGTCGGTGCGCACACCGGCCACCTGCAGCGGCCGGTCGCAGCGCGGGTTGATGCCAGTGGTTTCGTAGTCGTGCCAGAAAATGCTGGAGCTCACGGGGTCGTCCTGTATCGAGGTCGACCCGATTCTAGCCTACTCGGCTCTAGCGGAAGCGTTGGCGGGGCGGAAACTGAAATAGTCGTGCAGAGAGCGAACGAACTCGTCGTACTCGCGGGGCGCCTGCAGCAACATGAAGCCGGAGTCGTAATGGCCGGGCGTCTGGTCTTCGCGGCACCACAGGCAACTGGCGGTGAGGTTGATGAACTGATGCCCGCCACCGGCCAGCGGCAAACGCAGTTGCAGCTCGTAATCCGGCCCGACCAGCACCGGCAGTTGGCTGATGAGCATCAACCCGTCTTCTGAGGCATTACCCAGCTGGCCGATCGGCTGATCGGTAAAACGGTTGAAGACCTTGAGAACGCAGGGCAACTGATGGCGTTCGATATGCCGCTTGTTGAAGATGATCACAAGTGCAGTCCGTACCCGGTGCCAGGAATGCGCGGTACTGGCGGTTGTTGTAACAACTGAGTTACAGATTAGCGCAGCGCGCGCGGTTAATCCCGTGAAATAAATCACACCTTGGTGTTAACGCCAAGGGGTGGTCTGCACCGGGTTGGCCACGGCAGCCTCGGCGCCACGGTAATGGCCAAGCTTCTCGAGGGTCTGCAGCCGGGCCTGGGCGCGGTACGCGTATTCGTTGCCCGGGTAGGCATGGATCATGTACTCGTAGGTCTGTGCAGCGTCCACGAACAGTTTCTGGCGTTCCAGGCACTGGCCACGCAGCAGCGACACCTCGGGGTGGACGAACGGTCGCGCGCGGCTGGTGCGATCGACCTGCGAAAGCTCCAGCATCACCCGCTGGCAATCACCGCGGTCGTAGGCACGGTAGGCATTGTTCAAGTGGTGGTCCATGGACCAGCGGGTGCAGCCGACGGCGCTGGCCGCCAAGGCTAAAACGATCAGGGCTCGCATGAGGGGTCTCCTTTGATGCCAGTGTATCGGCCTTTGCCCATAAATCTTCACACCCTTTTGCGAGGATGGCCTGACCGTTCAAACGCTACCCTGCCTTGGTCGCAGGTAGTGCAACGGAACAATGACTACAGCGAGATTCAGGAGTAGCCTTTCGCTGCGCTTCACTATAGGAGTCTGTGCATGACCATCCGCCGTACCAAAATCGTCGCCACCCTTGGCCCCGCCAGCAACTCGCCGGAAGTGATCGAACAACTGATCCTTGCCGGCCTGGACGTGGCACGTCTGAACTTCTCCCACGGCACGCCGGACGAGCACAAGGCGCGCGCTCGCCTGATCCGTGAAATCGCGGCCAAGAACGGCCGCCACGTCGCATTGCTGGGCGACCTGCAAGGTCCGAAGATCCGCATCGCCAAGTTCAGCAACAAGCGCATCGAACTGAAGATCGGTGACAAGTTCACCTTCTCCACCGCCCACCCGCTGACCGAAGGCAACCAGGACATCGTCGGTATCGACTATCCCGACCTGGTCAAGGACTGCGGCGTCGGTGACGAACTGCTGCTCGACGACGGCCGTGTGGTCATGCGCGTCGAGACCGCCACTGCTGATGCACTGCACTGCGTAGTGATCATCGGTGGCCCGCTGTCGGACCACAAAGGCATCAACCGCAAAGGTGGCGGCCTGACCGCACCGGCCCTGACCGAAAAAGACAAGGCCGACATCAAGCTGGCCGCGGAAATGGACCTGGACTACCTGGCCGTATCGTTCCCACGTGACGCCAGCGACATGGAATACGCCCGCAAGCTGCGTGACGAGGCCGGCGGCAGCGCCTGGCTGGTGGCCAAGATCGAGCGTGCCGAAGCCGTTGCCGACGACGAAACCCTCGACAAGCTGATCGCCGCCTCCGACGCCGTCATGGTTGCCCGTGGCGACCTGGGCGTTGAAATCGGCGACGCCGAACTGATCGGCATCCAGAAGAAGATCATCCAGCACGCCCGCCGCAACAACAAAGCGGTGATCGTGGCGACCCAGATGATGGAGTCGATGATCCAGAACCCGATGCCGACCCGCGCCGAAGTGTCCGACGTGGCCAACGCCGTGCTGGACAACACCGATGCGGTGATGCTGTCGGCCGAAAGTGCCGCCGGCGCCTACCCGATCGAAGCCGTCCAGGCCATGGCGCGCATCTGCCAGGGTGCCGAGAAGCACCCGACCAACCAGAAGTCCAGCCACCGCCTGCACACCACCTTCGAGCGTTGCGACGAAAGCATCGCCCTGGCGGCCATGTACACCGCCAACCACTTCCCGGGCGTCAAGGCGATCATCGCCCTCACCGAGAGTGGTTACACCCCGCTGATCATGTCGCGCCTGCGTTCGCACGTGCCGATCTTCGCCCTGTCGCCGCACCGCGCTACCCAGGCTCGCGTCTCGATGTTCCGCGGTGTCTACCCGATCGCCTTCGACCCGGCTTCGCTGCCGGCCGACAAGGTGAGCCAGGCGGCGGTCGACGAACTGCTCAAGCGTGGTTTGGTGCAACAAGGTGACTGGGTAATCCTGACCAAGGGCGACAGCTACCACACCATCGGTGGCACCAACGGCATGAAGATCCTGCATGTCGGTGATCCGCTGGTCTGATTGCCTTACACGCCCGTAGTCAAAAAGCCCCGTGAGTCCCCTCACGGGGCTTTTTCATGTCCGCTACCTAGCATTTTTGCCAGTTTCGTCGTGGCGCCCAGCCTGCGATCGTTGAGTGACGCAACGGCTTCACACTGTTCAACACGAAAGGTGAAAAGCAATGAGCACAACCCGCAAACAGAACGTGCTGGACCCTGACTACGGCACCTACGGCGTCGCTCGCCCACACCGGTCGATTCAGCGAATCGCGTCTTCAATCCCAGATAACAGGGACGGCAGAATTTGCGTTGGCACGGGTATGGACGGCGATTACGTCATTTTCCGTGTGGATAACAAAGGCAAACTCGATAAACAATTTGGTCAGACAGACGGGCTGACCAAAGGCAAGTTTGCCCCCCCGTTATCCGCCGCTGGCCGCAGCGTTCACCTGCTCTCAGACGGCAAAATCCTCATGATCGGAATGCATAATGGGCTACAACCCGCTCTGGCTCGATTCAGCAGCATCGGATTGCTAGACACGTCATTCGGCAAGGATGGCCATGTTTTGATCAAAACGCCCACAGACCTTGAGGTGCACGAGCAAAAACACCTGTTATCCACACCCCGCGTTATTGAAGTCGCTGAGGGACCACCGCAGGTGCAGACACTCGCGGCGAACGACAAGGTTTACCTCACATTTCAGTTCAACAATAGCCACTCCACGATCATGCGGTTCAACGCCGACGGCGCTTTGGATACGAGCTTCAACGGCACCGGTTACAAGCAGCTTACACCGCCCAGGGGATACCTTACTTACACGACCGCGATGCTTCTGGACGATGAATTCATTCTGCTGGGCGGGTCGGTCATGACTGCTGATCGCGACTTAGCCTGTGTCATCCGGCTGCACAGTAGCGGTGAATCTGACTCGACATTCGGTAACGAAGGCTTTGCCTTCGCCGAGCTGACTTCTCATGCCAACTTTTTCTCGGTTGCCAAACTCGCGTCTAACGCCATTGTCTGTGCCGGCGGCGAAGTACCTCAAAAAAGTGTGATCGCCGCTTTCGATCATCAGGGCCAACCGTTGGCGGGCTTCATCACTACCTCACTGGGCACCGGCGGTTACTGGAAAACGGTCGCCGTCTTCCACGACCAGGCCATCATCACCGTAGGCGACACCGGCGGGATTCAATCTGATCTATTAGTCGGCAGGTACTTGACCAACGGCCAACCGGACAGTGGTTTTCAGGACAATGGCTGGCTGTCGTTTTCTCTGGGGAAGAGCATGGATATGGTCTCAAGCAGCGAACTGCAGCCAGACGGCAGCACATTGGTTACCGGCGAGGACGATGAGGAAGAGGAGCAAGGCTTGACCCGCAAAGGTTTCCTGCTACGTTGCCTCACAGCGCCCTGACAATCAGCACCGGCACATGGCAACTGGTCAATCGCGAACTGCCCGCGATTGACCAAGGTGCATCGTTCAAGGGTTTAAACGTGTTCAACAAAGGCATCCGCGTACACTTGGCCTCTCGGCACCCCAGCAATGAACAGGCGCCGGGCGAAACGCTCGACACTCGCGGGCGCCCCGCATACGAGTGCCACCGTCTGTCGTGACACCATCCGCAACCCCGCCAGCGCTTCCTCCATCTGCTCCGCCAGCACCAGCTCGACGGTCACACCTACACGGCCGTACAACGCTTCAGCCAGGTAATGCCCGGCACTGTCCCGCGCTACATGCAGCACCCGAATCTCGCCGCGATGCCCCTGCCGCACAGCCTCACGCAAGATGCCCCACAATGGCGCAAGCCCGGTACCCGCCGCCAACATCCAGAGCGGCCGCTCCTGCCAGTCCGGGTCGTAGTGCAACGCCCCGCCCCTGAGCTCGCCCAGGCGCAGCTCATCACCAACCCGCAAGCCCCGAGCGCTGTCACAAAACGCCCCTGGCCGCCGGCAGTCGATATGAAACTCGAGAAAATCATCCTCACCCGGCAGGCTTGCCAGGGAATAGGGCCGCGCAACCGCACCGTTCCACAGCACCACATGCTGGCCGGCCTGGTAGCGCAGCGCCCGCTCGGGCCGCAGGCGCAAGCGCAACACATCGCCAAACCAGTCCAGTGCACACACCGTCGCGGGCATGCCTTCGAGCAGCGGGTCGAACACCGCCACGCGCAGGTCATCCACCACCCGGCACTGGCACGCCAGGCGCCAACCCTGTGCGTGCTTGTCCAGCGCCAAGGCCTCGGGCAAGGCATCCGCCGGTTGCCCGTCCAGGCAATGCACCAGGCAGGCGTGGCAACTGCCTGCGCGGCAGCTGTAGGGCACATTCAAGCCCGCTGCGTTCAAGGCATCGAGCAGGTTGCTGCCGGTGGGCACCGTCCAGCGGCGCTCGCCCACACAGAGTTCAGGCATGGTCATGATTCTCCGGGTACACATCGTCACTCTAAGGCAAGCCGCGATTGGCAGCAAAAAGGATGCCCGACACCCTGCCGACCATGGTCCAGACCACACGCAGGTGTTTCGCACGGTGAGGCGCGCTATACTGCCGCGCCTTTTTACGTCGGCCTGACCTGCCGACGCCTTGCCAGGCGTTTCGACACACAGGTGTGCAGTGTCGAAGGGCCTTTACGAATGTTCCCGTCTTTAAGAGGAGCGCGCTGCATGACCGTGATCAAGCAAGACGACCTGATTCAGAGCGTTGCCGACGCCCTGCAATTCATCTCGTACTACCACCCCGTCGATTTCATCCAGGCGATGCACGAGGCCTACCTGCGTGAAGAGTCGCCTGCCGCGCGCGACTCCATCGCCCAGATCCTGATCAACTCGCGCATGTGCGCCACCGGCCACCGCCCGATCTGCCAGGACACCGGTATCGTCACCGTGTTCGTGCGCGTCGGTATGGACGTGCGCTGGGACGGCGCCACCCTGAGCGTCGACGACATGATCAACGAAGGTGTGCGTCGCGCCTACAACCTGCCTGAGAACGTCCTGCGCGCCTCGATCCTGGCCGACCCGGCCGGTGCCCGCAAGAACACCAAGGACAACACCCCGGCCGTCATCCACTACTCGATCGTCCCTGGCGACAAGGTCGAAGTCGATGTCGCAGCCAAAGGCGGCGGCTCGGAAAACAAGTCGAAGATGGCCATGCTCAACCCGTCCGACTCGATCGTCGACTGGGTGCTGAAGACCGTTCCGACCATGGGCGCTGGCTGGTGCCCACCTGGCATGCTCGGCATCGGCATCGGCGGTACCGCCGAAAAAGCTGCGGTCATGGCCAAAGAAGTGTTGATGGAGTCCATCGACATCCATGAGCTGAAAGCCCGCGGCCCGCAAAACCGCATCGAAGAGATCCGCCTGGAGCTGTTCGAGAAGGTCAACCAGCTGGGCATCGGTGCCCAGGGCCTGGGCGGCCTGACCACTGTGCTTGACGTCAAGATCATGGACTACCCGACCCACGCGGCCTCGCTGCCGGTGTGCATGATCCCGAACTGCGCTGCCACCCGTCACGCGCACTTTGTGCTCGATGGCTCCGGCCCAGCCGAGCTGGAAGCGCCGTCGCTGGACGCCTACCCAGAAATCGTCTGGGAAGCTGGCCCAAGCGCCCGCCGCGTCAACCTTGACGACATCACCCCGGAAGAAGTCGCCAGCTGGAAGCCAGGCGAGACCATCCTGCTCAACGGCAAGATGCTCACCGGCCGCGACGCTGCGCACAAGCGCATGGTCGAGATGCTCAACCGTGGCGAAGAACTGCCAGTGGATCTCAAAGGCCGCTTCATCTACTACGTCGGCCCAGTCGACCCGGTCGGTGACGAAGTGGTTGGCCCAGCCGGCCCGACCACCGCTACCCGCATGGACAAGTTCACCCGCCAGATCCTCGAGCAAACTGGCCTGCTGGGCATGATCGGCAAGTCCGAGCGTGGCCCGACTGCCATCGAAGCGATCAAGGACAACAAGGCCGTGTACCTGATGGCCGTTGGCGGCGCCGCTTACCTGGTAGCCCAGGCGATCCGCAAGTCGAAGGTCCTGGCCTTCGCCGAGCTGGGCATGGAAGCGATCTACGAGTTCGACGTGAAAGACATGCCAGTCACCGTCGCGGTGGACAGCAATGGTGAGTCGGTGCACATCACCGGCCCTGCGCTGTGGCAGAGCAAGATTGCCGAAAGCCTGGCTGTTGAAGTGAAGTAATTCACCTCTGGCCTGATCGAAAACGCCCGGCATCCGCCGTAATGCTATTCACTTAGGGCCGCTTTGCGGCCCATCGCGGCACAAGGCCGCTCCCACAATGCTCGCGCATGCCCTGTAAATAGGGGCATCACACGGTCGGTGTGGGAGCGGCCTTGTGCCGCGATGGGCCGCAGAGCGGCCCCGGCATTCTTAAGTGAACAGCATTACGGCATCCGCCGGACGTTTTCATTTACAGCATCCGCCCGAACTGCTCTGGCCAGTCGCGCCGGGTAAACACCTGCCCCTCCTGCCTCACCCGCCGTACGGCCTCAAGGTCCACCTCACACATCAGCCACTGGCTGCCGGCCGGGTTGAGCTGATCACTCAGCGCCACCACGCCATCCGCGGGCATCCCATGATCCGGCGGTACGAACAACCCCGCACGCCCAGTGTTCTCATCCAGCGCTGGCGACCACGGCGCCAGCCCTACCGTCGGGCTCTGCAGCACGGCAATCTGGTTTTCCAGCGCCCTTGCCTGGGCGCCGATACGCACCCGGTTGTAACCGGCTTCAGTGTCGGTGCAACTGGGGGCCAGAATCAGGTCGGCGCCCGCTTCGGCCAGGTGCCGGGCCAGCATCGGGAACTCGTTGTCGTAGCAGATCAAAATGCCCAGCTTGCCAAGCTTGGTCTCGAATACTTTCAGTCCCTCGCCCGGCGCGATGTCCCATTGCTCGCGCTCGAAACGGGTCATGATCAGTTTGTCCTGATAACCCAGCACACCGTCGGGGCCAAACAGCCAGGCGCGGTTGCGAAAGCGGCCATCGCCGTCCTGCACCGGCAGGCTGCCAGGTTGCAGATAGATACCCCAGCGCCGGGCGATGCGCTCACACAAGGCCTTCCAGGGTTCGATCAACGGCTGGATACCGGCGATGGAACCCTTCAGGTCACCCCGCTGCTCCTCGCGTAGCAGCCCGCTGAGCACCAGGCCCGCGTACTCCGGCAACAGCAGCAACTGGGCGCCGTCTTGCACGGCTTCGGCGCACAGGCGCTGCAGGTGGTCGACGTAAGCATCCCAGGTCTTGTGCAGCTCGATGGCGTACTGGCAGGCCGCCAGACGGATCATATCGGCAGTTCCTTGAGCCAGAACGACATGATCTTTTCGGACGTTTCCTGCTCATCCAGGTCGCGCCAGCCATAGGTGGTGCGCAAAGAGGGGTCGTGCAAAAAGCCTCGATTGCGCCAAAACCCTTGCAAGGGTTTGTAATCGGCCGGCCGCCGGGGGTGCACGCCTGGGCGCTCGACGGCACAGAAGGCGCAATAGTCGAATTCGGCAAGCTTGTGGGCATAGGACTCGCGTTCGATAAAGAAGCGCACGCCCAGGCCTTGGCCCCGGTACTCCGGCAACACGACCGATTCACCGAAGTAGTACACGCTGGCAGGGTCACGCCCTTGGGCCAGGAACGGTTGCTGGAACTCGGCGGCAACGTCCACCAGCGGCAGGCCGGTGGCGGCACCCACCACCCGGCCGGCGTCCAGCGCCAGCACCACCAGGCTGCGCCCGGAGCGGGCGTAAGTAGACAGGTAGTCGGCCTCATACTCCGGCGTGCCGTCGTAAAGGTAGGGAAACTCGCGGAACACGGTCAGGCGCAGGCGAGCGAGGTCATCGATGTAAGGCGCGATAGCGGCGCCGTGCAACAGGCGTATTTCCATGCTTGGCGGTCGTTTTGTCGATGTGGATGACGCGCTCGGCTAAGCCGGGCTTGAGGGGAAACCCTATCATCCGAACCCACGCTCCGCCTTTTCCCTACACGACAGGTATTGTTCCATGACCGCTACCGAACTGGTAAATGCATACTACGCAGCCTTCAATGCCGGTGACATGCCAGGCTTTCTCGCCCTGCTCAGCGAAGACGTGATCCACGACATCAACCAGGGCGAGCGGCAGATGGGCAAGGCCAGGTTTGCCGCGTTCATGGACAAGATGAACCGCTGCTACCGCGAGCGCCTGGCCGATATCGTGGTGATGCAGAATGCCGACGGCAGCCGGGCAGCGGCGGAGTTCACGGTGCATGGCGAATACCTCGCCGATGACGAAGGGCTGCCCGCGGCCAATGGGCAGACGTATGTGCTGTCAGCGGGGGCGTTTTTCTATATTCACTGCGGCAAGATTGCCCGAGTGACCAACTACTACAACCTCAATGACTGGGTTGAGCAGGTTGGTTAAAACTGTTCGAGTTGTGCTTCCTGTACTGGCCCTTTCGCGGGCAAGCCCGCTCCCACAGGTGTTCTAATGAACTGAAGAACAGCAGGTACCCTGTGGGAGCGGGCTTGCCCGCGAATGGGTCGGTTCAGGAAATGCGAGTCCCCAGCACCTTCAAAAATGCCGCCAGCCAGGCCGGGTGCGCAGGCCACGCCGGCGCAGTCACCAGGTTGCCATCCACGTGCGCCTGGTCCACCGCGATATCGATGAACGTGCCGCCCGCCAAGCGCACCTCCGGTGCACACGCTGGGTAGGCACTGCACTCGCGCCCTTCCAACACGCCAGCCGCTGCCAGCAACTGAGCCCCATGGCATACTGCGGCAATCGGCTTGCCCGCCCCGTTGAACGCCCTGACCAGGTCCAGCACTTTGTCATCCAAGCGCAGGTATTCAGGGGCACGGCCACCGGGGATCAGCAGGGCGTCATAGCTCTCGGCACGCACGCGCACAAAGTCGTAGTTCAGGGCAAAATTATGCCCCGGCTTCTCGCTGTAAGTCTGTTCACCCTCGAAGTCATGGATGGCAGTGCGCACGGTCTGGCCCGCGAGCTTCTCGGGGCACACGGCATGCACCGTATGGCCTACCATGCTCAGGGCCTGGAACGGCACCATCGCCTCGTAATCTTCGACGTAATCACCCACCAGCATAAGAATCTTCTTCGCCGTCATCACATCCACTCCTTCCATTGCCTGTGAACAGTCACTGCACGATAGTCGCTCTTAGTCACGGCGGTCGAGTACGTTGACCACCAGCCGGTCGAGCCACCCCCACACCCGCTGTTTCACCCGTCGCCACAGTGGCCGGGCATGCCAGTGAGCGAGGTCGACTTCTTCGCTCAAGGCGAAATCACGCTCGAAACTGGCCACCACGGCAGCGGTCAGCGGCGGGTCAAGGGCCTCGATGTTGGCCTCAAGGTTGAAGCGCAGGTTCCAGTGGTCAAAGTTGCACGAGCCGACGCTGACCCAGTCGTCCACCACGGCCATTTTCAGGTGCAGGAAACACGGCTGGTACTCGAATATCTTCACCCCGGCGCGCAACAGACGTGGGTAATAGCGATGCCCGGCATAGCGCACCGACGGGTGGTCGGTACGCGGCCCGGTCAGCAACAAGCGCACATCCAGGCCCTTGCTGGCTGCGCGGCGCAACGAGCGGCGCACGCTCCAGGTCGGCAGAAAATACGGCGTGGCCAGCCATACCCGCTGCTTGCCGCTGTTCAGCGCACGCACCAGCGCATGCAGGATGTCCTGATGCTGACGGGCGTCGGCATAGGCTACCCGGCCCATGCCCTGCCCTTGTGCTGGCACCTTGGGCAGGCGTGGCAGGCCAAAGCCTTCAGCCGGCCGCCAGGCGGTGCGGCGGTTGTTGGCGTGCCATTGGCGGTCGAACAGCAGTTGCCAGTCGGTGACCACAGGGCCTTCTATTTGCACCATCACCTCATGCCATTCGCTGGTAGCGGTGCCCGGCGTCCAGAATTCATCGGTGACACCCGTGCCGCCCACCGCCGCCCAGCGCTCGTCCACCAGCAGCAGCTTGCGGTGATCGCGGTAGAGGTTACGCAGGCCACGCTTCCAGCGCAGGCGGTTGTACCAGCGCAGGTACACGCCGGCCTCAAGCAGCCGCTGGCGCAAGGCGCTGTTGAAGGCCAGCGAGCCATAGTCATCGAACAGGCAGCGCACCCGCACACCGCGCCGGGCAGCTTGTGCCAGCGCGTCGACCACCGCATCGGCGCACGCGCCCGCTTCGACCAGATACAGTTCGAGGTCGACCTGGAACTCGGCACGCGTGATCGCCTGGAGCATGCGTGGAAAGAACTCGGGGCCGTCGATCAGCAGTTCGAACTGGTTGCCATCCCGCCAGGGGAAGACCGGCCCCGGCATGTCAGCGGGCGGTAAAGATCAGCACCGCATTAACCGGTACCGATGGGTTGATGGACTTGAGCCCAGCGAACTTGCGCAAGCTCTCCAGCCCCGGCACCAGGCCAAAATCCTCGGCGCGCAGTACCAAGGGCTCCAGGGTCACCACCTGAAAGCGCCGCTCGTCCAGCCGTGTGGCCAGCAGCAAGGCATTGTAGCTGTGGGACTGGCCATGCAGCGTTACCGTCAGTGGCAGGCGCAGCTCGATCTGCGCACCGTTGGCCAGGTCGTTGATCGGCCGCAGGTCCAGCTGTGCCTTCACCGTGGCCTCGGCGAACTGCTCGACCTCGAACAGGCCGTCACGCATGCGCTCGTCGCGCAGCGGGATACCACTGCTGACCGAATCCATTTCGATACGCAGGCCAGCCGCACCCTTGCGGTCTACCGTGCCATGCAGCACCAGAAAGCGATGAACTTCGGCCGTATCACCGTTTTTGCCGGTAATGAACGACAGGCGTGATGACTCGCCATCGAGGTGCCAGTTGGCGTGGGCAGGAAGGCATAGGGCCAGCAATAATGCGGGCAGGAGACGGGGCAACTTGAACATGACAGATCTCGTGAAACAAGACCGCAACCTTACCCGCCCGCCATCATGGCAGCAAGCGGCAGCCCTCGCGCGCGCCCTGCCATACGGCCTGGTTACGCCGGCCCAGGCCTTCGGCGGTAACGCGCCGTTGCTCGCTGCTTTCTTCAAGCAGGCTCAGTGGCAGCCACTGTTTCACGTAGGCGCGGCAGTAGGCCGGGTCGAACCCCATGACGAAGCGGCACGAGCAATACTCCTTGGCCGAATAAGCCGAGAGAATGCCCGGGAAATCCGCCAGCGCCTGGCGCGCCTGCCACGCGCTCCAGCCCAGCGACACGGCAAGCAGCGCCACAAGCACCCGCAGCGCCCGCCTCATGCGCCCTCCCCGGCCAGCGCCGCCAACACACGCTTGAGCAGTTGGTCATGCTGGTACGTGCCGTCGCGGTCATCGGCATAGCGGACAATCACCAGTTTTTGCCTAGGCAACACGTACAGCGCCTGGCCCCAATGGCCCAGCGCGGCGTAGGTGTCCGCGGGGGCATCCGGCCAGGCCTGCGCATCGTTGAGCCACCAGTGCCCACCCGGGTTGGCTTCGCCCGGGACTGGCTCGGCCTGTGCAAAGGGTGTGCGATTGAAGGCCACCCAGGTTGCGGGCAGCAGCTGCCGATCACCCCAGCGCCCCTCGCGCTGCATCAGCAGGCCAATGCGCGCCAGGTCCCGGGCAGTGAGGTAGAGGTACGAAGAGCCGACATAGGTACCAGCAGCATCGCGCTCCCACACCGCGCTGTGAATGCCCAGCGGCGTAAACAGCGCCTGCCAGGGGTAGTCGGGGTACTGCCCGGCATCGAGCATGCCGCGTAAGGCTGCAGCCAGCAGGTTGCTGTCACCGCTGGAATACAGAAAATGCTGCCCTGGTGTGCGGGCCGCTGGCCGCGCCGCTGTGTAGGCCGCCATGTCCCCATGGCCGCGGGTGTAGAGCATGGCCACCACGGAGGAGTTTAACGGGGCGTACTCGTAGTCTTCCTGCCAGCCCAGGCCGCTGGCCCAGTGCAGCAGGTCGGCCAGGCGCACGTCCGGGTGGGTTTGCATGGGTGGATAGAAGCGGGCGACCGGGTCCCGCAGTTGGAAGCGGCCTTCGCCTTGGGCAACACCCAACACCGTGGCCAGCACGCTCTTGCTCACGGACCAGGTGAGGTGCGCGGTATGGGCGGTTGTGGGGTGGGTGTAGCGTTCATAGAGAATGCGGCCGTCGCGGATGATCAGCAGGGCGTTGGTGTGGATGCTGCGGTCAGCGGGGAAGGCGTAGGCGTCAACGGCTTGCCAGTCGAGTGGGGCAGTGTCGGTTTGCCAGTCGGGGGCTGGCCAGTGTTCGGCGCGGGCCGAGGACATGACAAGCCACAGCAGGGCCAGCAGAACCTTTTCCATCTTGAGCTCACATAATATGGGGCTGCGTTGCAGCCCCAAGATTCAAATGTTCACCCAAGTCTGCCGGCCTTTCATGACAATCCTGCAGCCGCCCAGGCCTTGGCCAGGCGCTTCTCCCGCGCTGCTGCAGCCAGCGCCATCACCCCTTGATCACGCTGCCACAATTGCGCCCACTGCTTGGGCCCAGCCAGCAACGCCTCATCAATATCAGCGCGCAGCGCCTGAAACTGCGCAAACAACCCCGCCAGCAACAAATGGCAACCCACACTGTCCGCACACTGACGGCTGCCTTCCGCACACCCGGCCAACACACTGAGCAGGCGCAAGCGCAACGCCTGCGGCCACGCACACTCCTGGCCGACGCCATACAGCCAAGCCGTCAAACCGGTAAGTACGTACAAGTCTTCGAGCGAACGGAACGGTTTGACGTAGGCATCCCAACCATCTCCGGCCAGCAATTCGCACGCCGCCTGCTCCAGGTGCAACCGGCCATGGCCGACTTCGGGCATCAGCGGCAAGGTCGGCAACGCCTCCAACGTCACCCCCGGTTCGCCCGGGTACACCACCGCCAGGTTCAAGCGTGGTGCCTCGCCTGCCGCTTCACTGCGCGCCGCCACCAGCAACCATTCCGCCTCAAGCCCGGCGGTGACGAAATCCTTGCTGCCGGTCAGGCGCAACCCGTCGACACGCGTGCGCATGTCCGCCGGTCGCACGCTGCGCCGCTCGGTGGCGCACAGGGCGCCGAGGCTGGCCGGCGCGCTGGGCCAGAGCACGCGCAAGGCGGCCTGGTAGCCGACGAGAAAGGCCAGGCCCGGCGTGGCCATCGCGCGCCCGCCAAGCACCGCCAGTTCGAACGGGGCAACCTGGCCAAGGCGCTCGAGCAGCGCGGCGTAGGTTTCGCCCAGGGTGCCGGCCACAGGTTGGCGCAGCGGGTCGTTGAGTCGTTGTAGCCAGGCCATCGGACGCAGCTCCTTGCGGGGGGTTGAGGGCGGGTGTCACGCAAGCATCACCAAAGATTCACAGGGGTGACACCCCGTCTACCTAGGCTGACTTTGCACAACAAAGCCGACCGGCCGCAACCCTTCATGGCTGGTTTATGGAGACTCGTAATGACTCGGATCGCTCACACCGGCGACAACAGCACTGAACGCCGTCTGCAAGCCGAACGCCTGGTCGGCGCCACGGCCCTGCAGGAAGCCCAGGCCTTGCGCTACAAAGTGTTCAGCGCAGAATTCAAGGCCAAGCTCAAGGGTGCCGAACACGGTCTGGACATGGATGACTATGACCCGCACTGCCGCCACATCGGCGTGCGCGACCTGAGCACCGGCGAACTGGTCGCCACCACCCGGCTGCTCGACCACCAGGCTGCCAGCAGCCTTGGCCGTTTCTACAGCGAAGAAGAGTTCAGCCTGCACGGCCTGTTGCAGTTGCAAGGGCCGATTCTTGAACTGGGCCGCACCTGCGTGGCCGCCGAATACCGCAACGGCGGCACCATCGCCGTGCTCTGGGGCGAGTTGGCCGAAGTGCTCAACGAAGGGCGCTACAGCTACCTGATGGGGTGCGCCAGCATCCCCATGCAGGACGGTGGCGTGCAGGCCCATGCGGTCATGCAGCGCCTGCGCGAACGCTACCTGTGCAACGAGCACCTGCGCGCCGAGCCTAAAAACCCGCTGCCGAAGCTGGCCCTGCCAAACAATGTCATCGCCGAAATGCCACCGCTGCTCAAGGCCTACATGCGCCTGGGTGCGAAGATTTGCGGCGAACCCTGCTGGGATGAGGACTTCCAGGTCGCCGACGTGTTCATCCTGCTCAAGCGCGACGACCTCTGCCCACGCTACGCCCGCCACTTCAAGGCGGCGGTCTGATGCCGAAGCTGCGGGTACTCGCCCGCCTGACACGGCTGATGCTGGTGCTGCTGCTCGGTCTGCTGATGGCCAGCGTGATCGCCCTTGGCGAACGCGTAGGCTTGACGGCTTCGATCGAGCGCCGGCAACGCTGGAGCTGCTGGTTCATGAAACGCCTGGTCGCAGCCTTGCCCTTTGAGGTCAGGGTGTTAGGCGAACTGCCCAAACAGCCGATGCTGTGGGTCAGCAACCACGTCTCCTGGGCCGACATCCCGCTGCTCGGCATGCTGCTTCCGCTGTCGTTCCTGTCCAAAGCCGAGGTGCGCCACTGGCCTGTGGCCGGGTGGCTGGCAGAAAAGGCCGGCACGCTGTTCATCCGGCGCGGCGGTGGCGACAGCCAACGGCTGCGGGAGCAGATCAGCGCGCAACTGAGCGACGCCCGGCCGCTGTTGATCTTCCCCGAAGGCACCACCACCGATGGGCGCCACGTGCGCACGTTCCACGGTCGTTTGCTGGCAGGTGCCATCGACCAGGCGGTGCCGGTGCAGCCGGTGGCCATCCAATATCTGCGCAATGGCGAGGCTGACCCGATTGCGCCATTCATTGGCGATGATGATTTGGTGTCGCACCTGATGCGGCTGTTTGCCCAGCCGCGTGGCGAGGTGCGCATTCATCTGTTGCAGCCGATTGCCAGTGTTGGCAAGGAGCGTGCGGTGCTGGCATTGCAGGCGCAACAGGCCATTCATGGGGCGCTGTTTGGGGTTGAAGAGGCAACAGTGGTGCCACGGCGGCAGGCTCGCGCTGCCTGAGCTTTGGTTCTGCCTGCTCTGGCCTCTTCGCGGGCAAGCCCGCTCCCACAGGTACTGCACAGTGCTCAAAATCTGTGCGGTACCTGTGGGAGCGGCGGTGCGGCGGTCCGACTTGCCCGCGAAGAGGCCAGAGCAGGCAGCACAAGATTAACCAGACACCCGCTCGGCCGCCGCAAACGCCTGCAACTGCGGATAAAACTCGCGAAAGTCCGCCATCAGCGGCTCATACAACCGCTCCAACTCAGGCATCACGCCAGCCATCCCCTCCGGCCGCGACAACCGCCGCGCAATGCCGTTGAACACCTGCTCCAGGGTCGCAAAATCGCCATACGCCCCCAGCCAGTCATCGGCCGCCATGAACGGTGCAATGCGCGCCAGGCGCCCGGGCAACTCAGGCTCCGCCAGCAGCACCCGATAGAAATCACCGGTGAACTGCGCCAACGGCTGCTGGGCATAGTCAGCCCAATGCCGTGCCAGGCAATGATCGAAAAACACATCCAGGACAATGCCGGCAAACCGCCGCCGCTGCACAGGGAACCGCGCCAGCGCGGCCAGCACCAGCGGATGACGGTCGGTGTAGCTGTCGATATGCCGGTGCAGCCGGATAGCGGCTTCCAGCGCCGGAGGAAAGCGCCCTTCCAGCGAGCCCTTGACGAAATCGCCATACAGGCTGCCGAGCAGTTGCTGCGGCGCGGGGCCGCCGAGGTGCAAGTGTGCGAGGTAGTTCATGGCGTCAGTCTAGCACCGCCAACGCCTATATCGTCATAACGCGATATAGCGATTGGTGCTCAGCTCAGAACCTCTTCATATTTGTATATCGCGAAATACCGATTTACAGTCCCCTATCGCAATCGACCGCTTCACCATGAGCCACACCCCATGCCCCTCGATCTAGACGACATAATAAAAGCCCTGGCCCACCCGGTCCGGCGAGAAATCCTCGACTGGCTGAAGGACCCGGCAACGCAGTTTCCTGACCAGCACCACAGCACCGAACACGGTGTCTGTGCCGGGCAGATCGACCAACGCTGCGGCCTGTCGCAGTCGACCGTTTCTGCTCACCTGGCCATCTTGCAGCGCGCCGGCCTAATCAGCAGCCAGAAGATCGGCCAATGGCACTTCTTCAAACGCAATGAGGAGACCATTCAGGCCTTCCTCGAACAGTTGAGCCAAGCGCTCTGAAAAGGAAACCGCATGACTACGCTCTTCGACCCGATCACGCTGGGCGACCTGCAACTGCCCAACCGCATCATCATGGCCCCGCTGACCCGCTGCCGCGCCGATGAAGGCCGGGTGCCCAACGCACTGATGGCCGAGTACTACGTGCAACGCGCCAGCGCCGGGCTGATCCTCAGCGAGGCGACGTCGGTCACGGCGATGGGGGTCGGCTACCCAGACACCCCAGGCATCTGGAACGACGAACAGGTGCGTGGCTGGAACAATGTCACCAAGGCCGTGCATGGCGCCGGCGGGCGCATCTTCCTGCAACTGTGGCATGTGGGCCGCATTTCCCACCCCAGCTACCTGAACGGCGAACTGCCGGTGGCCCCCAGCGCGATCCAGCCCAAGGGCCACGTCAGCCTGGTGCGCCCGCTCAGCGACTACCCGACCCCGCGGGCGCTGGAAACCGAAGAGATCGTCGACATCGTCGAGGCCTACCGCAGCGGCGCCGAAAACGCCAAGGCCGCAGGTTTCGATGGTGTGGAAATCCACGGTGCCAATGGCTACCTGCTCGACCAGTTCCTGCAAAGCAGCACCAACCAGCGCACCGACCGTTACGGTGGCTCGCTGGAAAACCGCGCACGCTTGCTGCTGGAAGTCACTGACGCCGCCATTGAAGTGTGGGGGGCCAACCGCGTAGGCGTGCACCTGGCGCCGCGTGCCGATTCACACGACATGGGCGACGCTGACCGTGCCGAAACCTTCACCTACGTGGCACGCGAACTGGGCAAGCGCGGCATCGCCTTCATCTGCTCGCGGGAGAAGGAAGCCGACGACAGCATCGGCACGCTGATCAAAGAGGCCTTTGGTGGCCCGTACATCGTCAACGAGCGCTTCACCAAGGCCACTGCCAATGCCGCGCTAGCCACTGGCAAGGCGGATGCCGTGGCGTTCGGTGTGCCGTTCATTGCCAACCCGGACCTGCCAGCGCGCCTGGCGGCGGATGCGCCCTTGAACCAGGCACACCCGGAAACCTTCTATAGCAAGGGGCCGGTGGGGTATATCGACTACCCACGGATGTGATCGGGTAGGCGCGGCCTTGTGCTTAAAGAGGCCGGTGCAGGCTTGCACGTAACGGTTATGCCTACACTGGCCTCTTCGCAGCACAAGGCTGCGCCTACAGGGCATGCGGGGTCTTCAGGGGCGCGCTTTGATCTGCTGCTGCAGGTTCTGGATCTGGCTCTGCAGCGTGTTGATGCTGCGGGTGGTCTGCCCGCGGAACGCATCGAACTCCTGCACCGAGGCACCGCCCGGCGCCGCCGCCGGGCGATTGTCGACCTGGCTCTTCAACACCAGCATGTCCTGCTCCAGGCTCTGGATCGCCGCGCTCGGGTTACCCTGCTTTTTCAGCGCTGCCACTTCGTCGCTCAGGTTCTTGAGCTGCCCGTCGAGCTTGCCGCCATCGACCTGGCCTGACTTCAGCGCCGCCAGCTCGCCATTCACGGCCTTCAATTGCGCCTGCAACTGGGTCTGCAGTTCGGTCACGGCTTTCTGCTGTTCGCGGGTATCGGCCAGCACCTGCTCCAGGCGCTTGCCCAGGTCACCGGCCTGCCCCGCTACACCCTGCTGCTGCTTGCCCTGCTCGGCCAGGCTGGCCTGCAGTTGGCGGATCTGCAGCTTCAGCGCCTCACTGCCCGTGCTGGTCGTCGACTCGCTGGCATCGACCTTGCCGCTGATGGCCTGCAGGCGCCCCGCCGCTTCTTCGCTGATGCGCGCAAAGCTTTCCTGGGTGGCCACCAGTTGCTGCTCCATCAGCGAGATCTGCTGAAAGCTCCACCAGCCAAGCCCGGCCAAGGCAATGAACGAGGCCACCAGCAGCGCCCACAGCGGGCCTGTGCTGGCCGGCCTTGCGGCCTTCTGGCGGCTGCGCGAAACGTGCGCTGGCAACAGCTCGTCATCATCAGGGGTACCGGCACGCAGGGCTGGCACATCATCGAAATCGTCGTGGGCATCGTTGCGCATGGATTAATTCAACCGCGGTAGTAGCAAAGAGACATGAGTATAAGCCGCTCGTGCGGCGCACTGATGACCATCATCCCTGCGCCAGGTTCACTGGCCAAGTGGCTGATGCTTCCACCAACCGCAGAATTCATCCAGGGCCGTCCACAGGCTGACCTTGGGCTGGTAGTCCAGGTACTGCCGTGCGCGGCTGATGTCCAGGGTGAAATCGCGGCTCATCACCTGCATGCCCATGCGCGACAAGGTGGGCTGCGGCCGCCCCGGCCAGAGCATGCACGCCGCTTCGTTGAGCGCCGCCAGGCTGTAGGCCAGGCCGTAGGAGCGGTACCGGGTGACTTGCGGCAATTGCATCTGGCGCATCACGTAGTTGACCACATCCCACAGTGGCAACGGGTGGCCATTGCTGATGTTGTAGGCTTGGCCCAGGGCGCGGTCGTCGGCGAACAGGGCACTGAGCAACGCCTCGTTGAGGTTGTGCACGCTGGTGAAGTCGACCTTGTTCAGGCCGTTGCCGATGATCGCCACGCGGCCCTTGCGTTGCATCTGCATCAGCCGCGGGAAAATACTGGCATCCCCAGCCCCAGTGACGAAGCGCGGGCGCAGCGCTAGCACTTCCAGGCCGAACTCCTGGGCACCAAACACCTTCTGCTCGGCCAGGTGCTTGGTCAGCGCATAGTGATCGTGGAAGCGGCGCGGCACCTGGTCCTCACGGATGTCCAGGCGCGAACGGCCATTGAAGTAGATCGACGGCGACGACAGATGCACCAGGCGTCGCACATGCTCCTTCAGGCAACCCTCGACCACGTTTTCGGTGACCACCACGTTGCCCTGGTGAAAATCCTGGTAGCGCCCCCAGTTGCCCACCGCGCCTGCGCAGTGCACCACCGCTTCGACGCCCTGGCACAGGCGCCGGGCCAGCTCGGCATCGCCCAGGTCGCCGGGGATGAACTGCGCGCCGCGCTTGACCAGGTGCTCGACACCTTCGGCACGTCGGCCGCTGACCCGCACGTCCAGGCCCTGCTCCAGGGCAACGCGCGCAAAGCGCCCGCCGATGAAGCCGCTCGCGCCGGTGACCAGAATTCGCATGTAAGACTCCGCCTTGCCAGATTTCAGATGCAACTGACGCCGGCCGTGGCTACAAGGGCACCAGCCATTGCCGTGCCGTGTGCCGCAGGTGATCGGTCAGTTGCGCGAGCAGTTGCCCGCCATTGCGCCAATGATGCCAGTACAGCGGCACATCGATGGGAGTATCGGCGCATATTTCCACCAATTGCCCGCTGGACAGCTGCTCGCGCGCCTGCAATTCAGGCACCAGCCCCCAGCCCAACCCCGCCTCGGTCATGCGCAGGAACCCTTCGGACGAAGGGCACAAGTGGTGCAGGAAACCGTCCTCGATGCCCAGCGATGCCAGGTAGCGGTGTTGCAGGAAGTCGTCCGGGCCGTACACGATCGCGGGCGTGCGTGCCAAGCGCTTGACCTCGAACCCACGGGGGAAATGCCGCGCCATGAACACCGGGCTGGCCAGTGCTCGGTAGCGCATCGCGCCCAGCGGCAGGCTGCGCGCGCCAGCCACTGGCCGCTCGCTGCCACACAGGCAGGCCGCCACTTCACCGGCACGCATGCGCTTAAGGCCAACTTCCTGGTCCTCCACCACTAGGTCGGTGAGCACGTTCTGTTCGGCACAGAACCGGCCGACCGCGCCCGCCCACCAAGTGGCCAGGCTGTCGGCGTTAAGGGCAATCCGCAAACGCTCCGGCATGCCCTCCTCGTCCAGCGCAGGCACCTGGCGTTGCAGGTCGCGCTCGAGCAGACGCACCTGCTGCACATGGTTGAGCAGCTGGCGCCCGACCTCGGTGGGGCTCGGTGGCGTGGCCCGCACCAACACCGGCTGGCCAACCCGTGCTTCGAGCAGCTTGATGCGCTGGGAAATGGCCGATTGCGACAGCCCCAGCACCTGCGCCGCACGCTCGAAGCCGCCTTGCTCGATCACCGCCGCAAGGGCGGCCAGCAGCTTGTAGTCGAACATCGATATTCCTAATGCCTTATCAGCTTTATTTGTTTTTCTTATACAGCGCCAATCACCACAATAGCCAGCATCGTTTATGGCTCATTTTCTGGAGTACACCGCCATGTGGCAAAGCTATTTGAACGGCATGCTGGTGGCCTTCGGCCTAATCATGGCCATCGGCGCGCAGAACGCCTTCGTCCTCGCGCAAAGCCTGCGCCGCGAGCACCACCTGCCGGTGGCGGCCCTGTGCATCGTCTGCGACGCCCTGCTGGTCGCTGCCGGGGTGTTCGGCCTGGCCACGGTACTGGCGCACAACCCGACCCTGCTGGCCATCGCCCGTTGGGGCGGCGCGGTGTTCCTGCTCTGGTACGGCGCCAAGGCGCTGCGCAGCGCCTGCTCCAAGCAGAGCCTGCAGCACCAGCAAGGCCAGGGCATGCGCTCGCGCCGCGCGGTGTTGCTCAGTGCGCTGGCGGTGACCCTGCTCAACCCCCATGTGTACCTCGACACCGTGCTGCTGATCGGCTCGCTCGGTGCCCAGCAGACAGTGCCCGGGGCCTATGTGGCGGGGGCGGCCAGTGCTTCGCTGCTGTGGTTCTCGACCTTGGCGATCGGTGCGGCCTGGCTGGCACCGTGGCTGGCGCGGCCAGCGACCTGGCGGATGCTCGACCTGATGGTGGCGGTGATGATGTTCGCGGTGGCGGCGCAGCTGATTTTTAGCTGAATGGGGACGTGTTTGGCACAGCAGTTTCAGCGCCTGGGAGATCGAGCGCCGCCCGCGCGGCGCTTCGCAGCACTAAGGCTGCTCCTACATTTTTTCGGGCCAATTATTCCTGGGGCTAACGCGCGCAAATGCCACAGGCCTCACTGGACCGAAACAAATGTGGGAGCAGCCTTGTGCTGCGAAGCGCCGCGCGGGCGGCGCTCGATCTCACAGGCGATACAAACGCCGCGGCAAACACCACTGGTCGGCACCGGCCAACCGCTCTGGAACCTCTATTCCCTATCTTTGTTGCGTGGTTATGCGCCGGGCCCGGTGCTATGATCCAGCCCTCGCGTCGCAAAGAGTACAAACTCGCCGACGTTGATCGGGCCGCCCGTGATCGGCCTTGCGCAAACCGCAAATAGACCTGAATCAGGAGATCCACCATGGCTTTTGAATTGCCGCCGCTGCCGTACGCCCACGATGCCCTGCAGCCGCACATCTCCAAGGAAACCCTGGAGTATCACCACGACAAGCACCACAACACCTATGTCGTGAACCTGAACAACCTGGTCCCAGGCACCGAATTCGAAGGCAAGACCCTGGAAGAGATCGTCAAGACCTCTTCGGGCGGTATCTTCAACAACGCCGCTCAAGTCTGGAACCACACCTTCTACTGGAACTGCCTGGCGCCTAACGCCGGTGGTCAACCGACCGGTGCCCTGGCCGAAGCCATCAACGCCGCTTTCGGTTCCTTCGACAAGTTCAAGGAAGAGTTCACCAAGACTTCCGTCGGCACCTTCGGCTCCGGCTGGGGCTGGCTGGTGAAGAAAGCTGACGGTTCCCTGGCCCTGGCCAGCACCATCGGCGCCGGCAACCCGCTGACCAATGGCGACACCCCGCTGCTGACCTGCGACGTCTGGGAACACGCCTACTACATCGACTACCGCAACGTGCGTCCGAAGTATGTCGAGGCGTTCTGGAACCTGGTCAACTGGGCTTTCGTTGCCGAACAGTTCGAAGGCAAGACCTTCAAGGCCTGATGCATATCCAGCCTTGAACGAAGAACCCGGCCTTGGTGCCGGGTTTTTTTATGGGCCTGTAACAGCCTCTTGCTCAGCACGGATTGCACGCTAACATCAAACCTCTGGAAACTTGATACAGCGCACTCAAGTTGCAGGGCCAGGCGACCGATATACTGCCCAGGACAACCCCGCTTCTCGCGCTGTGTCCGTGGCACACCGGCCGATAGTGTATTGGTTTCATTGATGGCAAAATGATGCCATGCGCATGGATTAAGGAAACCCCATTGAAGCTGGAATTGCGGAACAGCTTGTCGGTCAAGTTGCTCAGGGTCGTGCTGCTGTCGGCGCTCGCAGTGGGCGTCGTGCTCAGTTGTGCGCAAATCGTCTACGACACCTACAAGACCCGCCAGGCTGTCGACAACGATGCCCAGCGCATCCTCGACATGTTCCGTGACCCCTCTACCCAGGCGGTGTACAGCCTTGACCGGGAGATGGGCATGCAGGTGATGGAAGGCCTGTTCCAGGACGAATCGGTGCGCATGGCATCCATCGGCCACCCCAATGAAACCATGCTGGCCGAAAAGTCCCGCCCGCTGCAGGATATGTCCATGCGCTGGCTGACCGACCTGATCCTCGGCCAGGAACGCACCTACACCACCCAACTGGTCGGTCGCGGCCCCTACAGCGAATACTACGGCGACCTGAGCATCACCCTCGACACCTCGTCTTACGGCGAAGATTTTTTGATCAACGCCGTGATCATCTTCATCTCCGGCGTGCTGCGCGCCCTGGCCATGGGCCTGGTGTTGTACCTGGTCTACCACTGGCTGTTGACCAAGCCACTGTCGAAAATCATCGAGCACCTTACCCAGATCAACCCCGATCGCCCCAGCCAGCACCAGATCCCGCTGCTCAAGGGCCACGAGAAAAACGAACTGGGCCTGTGGGTGAACACGGCCAACCAGCTGCTCGCCTCCATCGAGCGCAATACGCACCTGCGCCACGAGGCCGAGAACAGCCTGCAACGCATGGCCCAGTACGACTTCCTCACCGGCCTGCCCAACCGCCAGCAACTGCAGCAACAGCTGGACAAGATCCTTGTCGATGGCGGCCGCCTGCAGCATCGCGTCGCAGTGCTGTGCGTAGGCCTGGACGATTTCAAAGGCATCAACGAGCAGTTCAGCTACCAGGTCGGTGACCAGTTGCTGCTGGCCCTGGCCGACCGCCTGCGCGCCCACAGTGGCCGCCTGGGGGCGCTGGCGCGGTTGGGTGGCGACCAGTTCGCCCTGGTTCAGGCCAACATCGAGCAGCCGTATGAGGCTGCCGAGCTGGCCCAGAGCATCCTCGATGACCTGGAGGTGCCCTTCGACCTCGACCATCAGCAGATCCGCCTGCGTGCCACCATCGGCATCACCCTGTTCCCAGAAGACGGCGACAGCACCGAGAAGCTGCTGCAAAAAGCCGAACAGACCATGACCCTGGCCAAGGCCCGCTCACGCAACCGTTACCAGTTCTACATCGCCAGCGTCGACAGTGAGATGCGCCGCCGCCGCGAGCTGGAAAAAGACCTGCGCGAAGCCCTGCCGCGCAATCAGCTGTACCTGGTGTATCAGCCGCAGATCAGCTACCGCGACCACCGCGTGGTTGGCGTCGAGGCCCTGCTGCGCTGGCAACATCCGGAGCTGGGCATGGTCCCGCCCGACCAGTTCATCCCGCTGGCCGAGCAGAACGGCAACATCATCACCATCGGCGAATGGGTACTCGACCAGGCCTGCCGGCAGCTGCGCGAATGGCACGACCTGGGCTTCAGCGACCTGCGCATGGCGGTCAACCTGTCGACCGTGCAGTTGCACCACAGCGAACTGCCACGCGTGGTCAACAACCTGCTGCAGGCCTACCGCCTGCCGCCGCGCAGCCTGGAGCTGGAAGTGACCGAGACCGGCCTGATGGAAGACATCAGCACCGCCGCCCAGCACCTGCTCAGCCTGCGCCGCTCCGGGGCACTGATCGCCATTGACGACTTCGGTACCGGCTACTCGTCGCTCAGCTACCTGAAGTCGTTGCCGCTGGACAAGATCAAGATCGACAAGAGCTTCGTCCAGGACCTGCTCGACGACGATGACGACGCCACCATCGTGCGCGCCATCATCCAGCTGGGCAAAAGCCTGGGCATGCAGGTTATCGCTGAAGGCGTGGAAACCGCCGAGCAGGAGACCTACATCATCGCCCAGGGTTGCCACGAGGGTCAGGGCTACCACTACAGCAAGCCACTGTCGGCTCGCGAGCTGACCAGTTACCTCAAGCAGGCACAGCGCAATCAGGTGTCCATGCTGTAGCCCTGGCGGCCCCGGTTACAGGCCGTGACGGGCATTTACATGAATTGCGCGCTCGCCTCTTTACAGCAAATGCAAATCTTTCGCATGATGTTGCGGTTTCGCGTGCCATGGCGCACGGTCCAACCACACGACGCAGGGAAACCAACAATGATTCGAATGCCTCTGGCCTCCGCCAGTCTGCTGGCCATCGCCATCGCGCTCGCCGGATGTGGCGAAAAGGATGACAAGGCCGCTGCTCCGCAAGCGCAAGCGCCTGCTGCCGCCAGCACCACCGCCGCCGCGCCTGGGGCTGTCGACGAAGCGGCCGGCAAGGCCGTGGTCAAGCATTACGCCGACATGGTCTACGCCGTGTACAGCGACTCGCTGAGCACCGCCAAGGCCCTGCAGACGGCAGTCGACGCGTTCCTGGCCAAGCCCAACGACGAAACCCTGAAAGCCGCCAAGGACGCCTGGGCCGCCTCGCGCGTACCTTACCTGCAGAGCGAAGCCTTCCGCTTTGGCAACACCATCATCGACGACTGGGAAGGCCAAGTTAACGCCTGGCCCCTGGACGAAGGCCTGATCGACTACGTCGACAAGAGCTACGAGCACGCCCTGGGCAACCCGGCGGCCAGCGCCAACATCATCGCCAACACCGAGATCCAGGTCGGCGAAGAGAAGGTCGACGTCAAGGACATCACTCCAGAGAAGCTGGCCAGCCTGAACGAGCTGGGCGGTTCCGAAGCCAACGTCGCCACCGGCTACCATGCCATCGAATTCCTGCTCTGGGGCCAGGACCTGAACGGCACCGGCCCAGGCGCTGGCAACCGCCCTGCTTCCGACTACCTGGAAGGCAACGGTGCCACTGGCGGCCACAACGACCGCCGTCGTGCCTACCTGAAGGCGGCCACCGACCTGCTGGTCAAGGACCTCGAAGAGATGGTCGGCAACTGGGCACCGAACGTTGCCGACAACTACCGCGCCACCCTGGAAGCCGAGCCGGTCAACGACGGCCTGCGCAAGATGCTGTTCGGCATGGGCAGCCTGTCGCTGGGCGAACTGGCGGGCGAGCGCATGAAGGTCTCGCTGGAAGCCAATTCGCCTGAAGACGAGCAAGACTGCTTCAGCGACAACACCCACTACTCGCACTTCTACGACGCCAAGGGTATCCGCAACGTCTACCTGGGCGAGTACACCCGCCCGGATGGCACCAAGCTGACCGGCCCGAGCCTGTCGTCGCTGGTGGCCAAGGTCGACCCGGCTACCGACGCCACCCTGAAGGCCGACCTGGAAGCCACCGAAGCGAAGATCCAGGTGATCGTCGACCACGCCCTGAAAGGCGAGCACTACGACCAACTGATCGCTGCAGACAACGCCGCTGGCAACCAAGTCGTGCGTGACGCCATCGCCTCGCTGGTCAAGCAGACCGGCGCGATCGAACAGGCTGCAGGCAAGCTGGGCATTGCCAACCTGAACCCGGATACTGCGGATCACGAGTTCTGATTCGGCTGTAGCGGTTCTGATAAAGGCGACCTTTGGGTCGCCTTTTTTGCTTCTGGCCTCTTCGCGGGTAAACCCGCTCCCACCAGGACGGTATGATTCTGAGATCTGTGTGGGAGCGGGTTTACCCGCGAAGAGGCCGGCACAAGCAACAGATGTAGCTGACACTGATTTCATCCAGCAATTGCAAATTGCTCTTATTCAAACATCCCCACTTTGCTAAGCTTGCACGCCGGTTTTTCGCTCACGCCCAGGATCCTTGATGTCCTCGTCGCTGTTCAGACTCTCTCCCCTGCTGCTGGCCTTTGCCCTCGCCGCCTGTGACGACGCCCCGCGTTTCACCCAGGCAGAGCCCGGCGAAGCGCTGTCGGGTGGCAAGGCGACGGTGCAGCGCAGCGATCGCAATGCCTATTCCCTGCCCTCGGCCAACCTTTCGCCCGAGCGGCGCCTGGACTTCGCCGTCGGCAACAGTTTTTTCCGCAACCCCTGGGTGATCGCCCCGTCCACCACCACCGCGCGTGATGGCCTCGGCCCGCTGTTCAACACCAATGCCTGCCAGAACTGCCACGTACGCGATGGCCGCGGCCACCCACCCGAGCTCAATGACAGCAACGCGGTGTCGATGCTGGTGCGCCTGTCGATCCCCGACCAGCCTTACCTGGCCAAGGTGGTCGAGCGCCTGGGCGTGGTCCCCGAGCCCGTGTACGGCACCCAGTTGCAGGACATGGCTATCCCCGGCGTGGCGCCGGAGGGCAAGGTCCGCGTGACCTACGCCAACCAGGCCGTCACGTTCAAGGACGGCCACCAGGTCGAGCTGCGTCGGCCCAGCTTGCAGATCACCCAGCTGGGCTACGGGGCAATGCACCCTGACACCCGCTTCTCGGCCCGCGTTGCGCCGCCGATGATCGGCCTCGGCCTGCTCGAAGCCATCCCCGAAGCCGACATCCTGGCCAACGAAGACCCGGACGACCGCAACCGCGACGGCATCCGCGGCCGAGCCAACCGGGTCTGGGATGATGCCCAGGGCAAGACCGTGGTGGGCCGCTTCGGCTGGAAAGCCGGGCAACCCAACGTCAACCAGCAGAACGTCCATGCATTTGCCGGCGACATGGGCCTGACCTCCACCCTGCAACCCAAGGACGACTGCACCGCAGCGCAAGTCGACTGCCTGGCCGCGCCCAATGGCGATGGCATGGGGGGCGAAAAGGAAGTCAGCGACAACATCCTGCGCCTGGTGACCTTCTATACCCGCAACCTGGGCGTGCCTGCCCGTCGTGACGTGGGTGCGCCGCAGGTGCTGGCAGGCAAGAACCTGTTCTTCCAGGCCGGTTGCCAGGGCTGTCACACCCCGCAGTTCACCACCGCCGCAAATGCGGCCGAACCTGAGCTGGCCGGCCAGGTGATCCGCCCCTACAGCGACCTGCTGTTGCATGACATGGGGCCGGGCCTGGCCGATGAACGCACCGAATTCGCGGCCAATGGCCAGGACTGGCGCACCCCGCCGCTGTGGGGCATCGGCCTGAGTGAAACGGTCAGTGGCCACAGCCAGTTCCTGCACGACGGCCGCGCCCGCAACCTGCTCGAAGCCGTGCTCTGGCACGGTGGCGAAGCCGAAGCGGCACGTAATTTCGTCCTCACCTTCAATGCCGAGCAGCGTGCCGCGCTGCTGGCTTTCCTGAACTCACTTTAAAACGCGCAAGGAGCCGGGCATGTTCCGACCCAAACTGTTGTTCACCAGCCTCGCCGCACTCGCCCTCGGTGCCTGCTCGCCGCAGGACCCGCAAGCCGTGACCTCCGCCGCCATCGCCAAGCAGGTGATCCTGCCGACCTACAGCCGCTGGGTCGAAGCCGACCGCCAGCTGGCCGTCAGCGCCCTGGCCTATTGCGAAGGCAAGGCAAACCTGGACACCGCCCGCGCCGACTTCCTCACTGCGCAAAAAGCCTGGGCCGAGCTGCAACCGTTGCTGGTCGGCCCGTTGGCCGAAGGCAACCGCGCCTGGCAGGTGCAGTTCTGGCCCGACAAGAAGAACCTGGTCGGCCGCCAGGTCGAGCAGTTGGTCAACGGTGACAAACCCGTCGACGCCGCTGCCCTGGGCAAGGCCAGCGTCGTGGTGCGCGGCCTGTCGGCTTACGAGTACATCCTCTTCGACAGCAAGCCAGACGTTGCCACGGCAGAGCAGAAAGCCCGCTACTGCCCACTGCTGGTGGCCATCGCCGAGCACCAGAAGGCCTTGGCCGAAGAGATCCTCAAGGGCTGGAACAGCACCGACGGCATGCTCTCGCAGATGACCAAGTTCCCCAACCAGCGCTACGCCGATTCCCACGAGGCCATCGCCGACCTGCTGCGCGCCCAGGTCACCGCCCTGGACACCCTGAAGAAGAAGCTTGGCGCCCCCATGGGCCGCCAGAGCAAGGGCATTGCCCAGCCGCTGCAGGCCGAGGCCTGGCGCAGCCACGCTTCGCTCAAAAGCCTGGAGGCCAGCCTCAAAGCCGCCCAGGCGGTCTGGGTCGGGGTCGACAACAAAGGCCTGCGTGGCCTGTTGGGCAGCGACCAGAAAGCCTTGGCAGACAAGATCGACGACGCCTACGCTACTGCGCTCAAACAGCTGGCCGACAATCAGAAAACCCTCGGCGAGTTGCTGGCCGACGACGCCGGCAAGCAGACCCTCAACCAGATCTACGACAGCCTCAACGTTGTCCACCGCCTGCACGAAGGCGAGCTGGCCAAGGCGTTGAACATCCAGCTGGGCTTCAATGCCAACGACGGTGACTGATCATGCTGCGACGCCAGGCCCTCAAACTCGGTAGCGTACTGCTCAGCGCCCTCACCCTGGGCGGCTGGAGCCTGTTCCGCAACAAAGGCAGCGAACCCCTGCTGCTCTCGGCGCGCGACGACGGCGATGGCAAGCATTACGCCGTCGGGTTCCGCCTGGACGGCACCCAGGTGTTCAGCACCCCGGTTGCCCAGCGTTGCCATGCCATCATCAACCACCCAACGCTGCCGATCGCCCTGTTCGTCGCCCGCCGCCCAGGTACCGAAAGCTACCTGGTCGACCTGCGCGATGGGCGGCTGCTGCAAACCGTGGTCTCGCAGCCCAACCGCCACTTCTACGGCCATGCGGTCATCCACAAGGGCGGGGAATGGCTGTACACCACCGAGAACGACACTACCGACCCGGGTCGCGGCGTGCTCGGTGTGTACCGTTTTGAAGGCGAACGCCTGGTGCACAGCGGCGAGCTGTCGACCCACGGCATCGGCCCGCATGAAGTGGCCTGGCTGCCGGACGGGGAAACCCTGGTGGTGGCCAACGGCGGCATCCGCACCGAGGCCGAAAGCCGCGTGGAGATGAACCTCGACGCCATGCAACCAAGCCTGGTCCTGATGCAGCGCGACGGCACCCTGCTGAGCAAAGAAACCCTCGCCCAGCAGATGAACAGCGTGCGTCACCTGGCAATTGGCGACGACGGCACCATTGCCGCCTGCCAGCAATTCATGGGCGACGCCGACGAAACCGCCGAGCTGCTGGCGATCAAGCGCCCGGGCGAACCGTTCAAGGCCTTCCCCGTGCCGGAGCGGCAGTTGCAGGCCATGGCCCAGTACACTGCCAGCGTGGCGATTCACAGCGACCTGCGGCTGGTGGCGCTGACGGCACCGCGAGCCAACCGGTTGTTTGTCTGGGACCTGGACAGCGGCGCGGTGAAGCTGGATGCGCCGATGCCAGATTGCGCCGGGGTTGGCGCGGTGAAGGATGGCTTTGTCGTCACCTCCGGGCAGGGGCGTTGCCGGTTCTACGATTGCCGCAAGGCTGAGCTGATCGGGCAACCGATGGACCTGCCTTCCGGGTTCTGGGACAACCACCTGCACCTGGCCTGATTGCCCAGGCACATCGCGGTCCATGCAGGGGCAGCCTTGTGCTGCGAAGAGGCCCGAGCCAGCACTGTAAATCTCCAGTGCTGGCTCGGGCCTCTTCGCAGCACAAGGCTGCTCCTACACGGCAGTGCACGCGCCAATGTTTGAATAATCCCGTTGCACCCGCCCTTCCCCACCTGCCAAAAACAGTCAATACTTCCCCCATCCACACGTGGGCAGGATCGCCCGTTGTCGTGTCAAAACGAATAACAACCACGCTTCCAAGGAACCGGACCTATGCTTCGCCGCCGCATGCTCATCATGTTGGCCGTCGTTCTGCTGATCGTGTTGGCCCTGGGGGGCTACAAGGCCTTCTCGATCTACCAGCAGATCCAGGTGTTCACAGCCCCCAAGCCGCCGATCACCGTGGCGGCAGCGCTGGCCGAAGAACGCCAGTGGCAAGAACGCCTGCCCGCCGTCGGCAGCCTCAAGGCCCTGCAAGGCGTCGAGCTGAGCCTTGAGGTGGAAGGCATCGTCAAAAGCCTGCACTTCGACTCCGGGCAGAAGGTCAAGGCCGGGCACCTGTTGCTGCAACTCAATGACGAACAGGAAACCGCCCTGCTCGGCACCGCCCAGGCCGACCTGGGGCTGGCCAAGGTCGATTTCGGCCGCGGCAGCCAGCTGGTCGGCGACTCGGCCATCTCCCGGGGCGAGTACGACCGCCTCACCGCCCAGTACCGGCGCAACCAGGCCGTGGTCGATCAGCTCAAGGCCTCGAAGACCAAAAAAAGCATCAGTGCGCCCTTCAGCGGCACCATCGGCATTCGCCAGGTGGATGTCGGCGACTACCTCGCCGCTGGCACGGTGATCGCCACCCTGCAAGACCTGTCCAGTCTCTACGTCGACTTCAACGTGCCCGAGCAGGCCCTGCCGCACCTGAGCCTAGGCCAGCAGGTGCTGGTGCAGGTCGCCGCTTACCCGGGCCAGACCTTCACCGCCAGCCTCAGCGCCATCAACCCCAAGGTCGAGGAAAGCACCCGCAACCTGCTGGTCCGCGCAACCTTGGCCAACCCTGACGGCAAGCTGCTGCCTGGCATGTTCGCCAACCTGCTGATCCTGCTGCCCGCGCCACAGCCGCGGGTGGTGGTGCCGGAAAGCGCCATCACCTACACCCTGTATGGCAACTCGGTGTATGTCGCCACCACGAAAAAGGACAAGGACGGCAACCCGGAAAAAACCGACGACGGCCAACCCCCGCTCATCGCCGAGCAGCGCACCGTGCAGACCGGCGAGCGCCGCGACGGCGTGGTGGTGGTCAGCAAGGGGCTGCAGGCCGGCGAGCAGGTGGTTACCGCAGGGCAACTCAAGCTCACACCCGGCGCGGCGATCCGCATCGGCCAGGACAAGGCGCTCACACCTGAGCAAGGTGCTCCTGACCCAGGCAAGGCTGATCCAGGCACCCCGCACAACGACTGACAGGAGGCAGGCATGGCGTTCACCGACCCGTTCATCCGTCGCCCGGTCCTGGCCAGCGTCGTCAGCCTGCTGATTCTGCTGCTGGGCTTTCAGGCCTGGAGCAAACTGCAGATTCGCCAGTACCCGCAGATGGAAAACGCCCTGATCACGGTGACCACCGCGTACCCCGGCGCCAACGCCGAGACCATCCAGGGCTACATCACCCAGCCGCTGCAACAGAGCCTGGCCAGCGCCGAAGGCATCGACTACATGACCTCGGTGAGTCGGCAGAACTTCTCGATCATCTCCATCTATGCGCGCGTCGGCGCCGACAGTGACCGTTTGTTCACCGAACTGCTGGCCAAGGCCAACGAGGTGCGCAACAAGCTGCCGCAAGACGCCGAAGACCCGGTGCTGAGCAAAGAGGCCGCCGACGCCTCGGCGCTGATGTACATCAGCTTCTACAGCAAGGAAATGAGCAACCCGCAGATCACCGACTACCTGTCCCGAGTGATCCAACCCAAACTGGCCACCCTGCCGGGCATGGCCGAAGCGGAGATCCTCGGCAACCAGGTGTTCGCCATGCGCATCTGGATCGACCCGGTGAAACTGGCCGGCTACGGCCTCTCGGCCACCGACGTGACCAACGCCGTGCGCCGTTACAACTTCCTCTCGGCCGCCGGTGAGGTAAAAGGCGAGTACGTGGTCACCAGCATCAATGCCAGCACCGAGCTCAAGTCTGCCGAAGCGTTCGCTGCCCTGCCGGTCAAGACCAGCGGCGACAGCCGGGTGCTGCTGGGGGATGTGGCACGGGTCGAAATGGGTGCAGAAAACTACGACACGGTCAGTTCGTTCGACGGGATCCCTTCGGTCTACATCGGCATCAAGGCCACACCGGCCGCCAACCCGCTGGAGGTGATCAAAGAAGTCCGGCGCATCATGCCGGAACTCGAAAGCCAGTTGCCCTCGGCGCTGAAAGTGTCGATTGCCTACGACGCCACGTTGTTCATCCAGGCCTCCATCGACGAGGTGATCAAGACCCTCGGCGAAGCGGTGCTGATCGTCATCGTCGTGGTGTTCCTGTTCCTCGGCGCGTTGCGCTCGGTGCTGATCCCGGTGGTGACCATCCCGCTGTCGATGATCGGCGTGCTGTTCTTCATGCAGATGATGGGCTACTCCCTCAACCTGCTGACCCTGTTGGCGATGGTGCTGGCCATCGGCCTGGTGGTGGACGATGCCATTGTCGTGGTGGAGAACATCCACCGGCACATGGAAGAAGGCAAGACGCCGTTCGACGCGGCGCTGGAAGGTGCACGGGAAATCGCCATGCCGGTGGTGTCGATGACCATCACCCTGGCCGCGGTGTATGCCCCCATCGGCTTCCTGACCGGGCTCACAGGCGCGTTATTCAAAGAATTCGCCCTGACTTTGGCCGGTGCAGTGATCATCTCCGGCGTCGTCGCCCTGACCCTGTCACCGATGATGTGCGCGCTGTTGCTGCGCCAGGAACAGAACCCCTCGGGCCTTGCCCATCGCCTCGACCTGCTGTTCGAGCGCCTCAAGGTGCGCTACCAGCGCCTGCTGCACACCACCCTGGACAGCCGGCCGGTAGTGCTGGTGTTCGCGGTGATTGTCCTGTGCCTGATCCCGGTACTGCTCAAATTCACCCAGAACGAGCTGGCGCCCAACGAGGACCAAGGGGTGATCTTCATGATCAGCAGTTCGCCGCAGCCGGCCAACCTCGACTACCTCAACGCCTACACCGACCAGTTCACGCCGCTGTTCAAAGCCTTCCCCGAGTATTACTCGTCGTTTCAGATCAACGGTTTCAACGGTGTGCAGAGCGGCATTGGCGGCTTCCTGCTAAAGCCTTGGAACGAGCGCGAGCGCACGCAGATGGAGCTGCTGCCGCTGGTGCAGGCCAAACTTGAAGAAATCGGCGGCCTGCAGATCTTCGGCTTCAACCTGCCGTCGCTGCCCGGCACCGGTGAGGGCCTGCCGTTCCAGTTCGTGATCAACACCGCGGGGGACTACCCGGCCCTGCTGGACGTGGCCCAACGTATCAAGGCACGCGCCCAGGCATCGGGCAAGTTCGCCTTCCTCGACATCGACCTGGCCTTCGACAAACCGGAAGTGGTGGTCGACATCGACCGGGCCAAAGCGGCGCAGATGGGCGTCTCGATGGACGCCCTGGGCGGCACCTTGGCCACCCTGCTGGGCGAGGGGGAAATCAACCGTTTCACCCTGGAGGGCCGCAGCTACAAGGTGATTGCCCAGGTCGAGCGGCCGTACCGCAACAACCCTGGCTGGCTCAACAACTACTACGTGAAGAACGACCAGGGCCAGTTGCTGCCACTGTCGACCCTCATCACCCTCAGCGACCGCGCCCGCCCGCGCCAGCTCAACCAGTTCCAGCAGTTGAACTCGGCCATCATCCAAGGCGTGCCCATGGTCAGCCTGGGCGAAGCATTGCAGACCGTGCAGGCCATCGCCCGCGAAGAAGCCCCGGAAGGCTTCGCCTTCGACTATGCCGGGGTGGCGCGCCAGTATGTTCAGGAAGGCAGCGCGTTGTGGGTAACCTTCGGCCTGGCGCTGGCGATCATCTTCCTGGTGCTGGCGGCGCAGTTCGAAAGCTTCCGCGATCCGCTGGTGATTCTGGTGACTGTGCCGTTGTCGATCTGCGGGGCGCTGTTGCCGCTGTTCCTGGGTATTTCCAGCATGAACATCTATACCCAGGTCGGGCTGGTGACACTGATCGGGCTGATTACCAAGCACGGTATTCTGATCGTCGAATTTGCCAACCAGTTGCGCGAAGAAAAAGGCCTGAGCGTGCGTGAGGCAATCGAGGAAGCGGCCGCCATCCGCCTGCGGCCGGTACTGATGACCACGGCGGCGATGGTGTTTGGCATGGTGCCGTTGATTCTGGCGACCGGCGCAGGGGCAGTGAGCCGGTTCGATATCGGCACGGTGATTGCGACCGGGATGTCGATCGGGACGTTGTTTACCTTGTTTGTGCTGCCTTGCATCTACACCTTTCTGGCGCACAAGACGGTGGCCAAGGCACCTGTGCCAGCTGACATTTCCCGGTAGGAGCAGCCTTGTGCTGCGAAGAGGCCGGTCGCAGCAGCGAAGATTCAGGGTGCTTTCACCGGCCTCTTCGCAGCACAAGGCTGCTCCTACCGGAATCGTAGTTGGCCGACGGCACTCACAAACAAAAAAACCAGAGGCCCCGCTATGCAGGGCCTCTGGTTTTCAAGCACCACCCAGGTTCAGCCGAACGGCCGCAATCCCTGACGCATACCGAACAGGAACAGCAACAGGTCTTGGTCCGGCTTGGCCTGTTCCTGCGGCTTTGCCACACGTGGCAAAGCGCACTGGTCAGCCATCTCGGCCTTGCTGAACACCGTCGGCTTCGGCTCTTCCCAGGCAGCCACCGCCACAGTGGTCACGGCCAATCCAGCCACCAGGAACAAAGCTCGAGCGATTTCTAGTTTCATTGCCCTAACCCTTTGACAACGCTGCCAAACGCCATTTGGTAAAAATAGAGCAATGTCTGCCATTCCGCATCAGTGAACGACGAGTGGCGGCGCAGCTGACGCAGGTCATTCGCCGCCGCACGTTGGCAGCTGATGCGCCGCCGGCACTTCTCTAGGTCCAGCAAAGCGACTTCGACCCGGGCCTGTTCGCCCTCGCCGATCACCTTCACGAACACATGCTTGCCGTACAGGCAGCCGTGCTGCCAGTGCCCCAGGTGCATACGCGCCAGGTTATCCGCCAGGTCCTTGAGCATGCGCTCATGCACCGCCTGAGGGTAACGCTCGCGGGCACCTTCGGCATGCCAGGTGTCGAGCTCGACAAAGCCATCCAGCGCTTCGCTGACCAGCAGCGCGCGCCATTGATGATCGGCATCGCGCTCGGCACCACAAAAGACGATGTGCGGAACACGTACACCCAATTGCTCGAAGCTGTTGATGGCATCGAGTTCACGCAAAACGGTCGGCCGGCCAAAGGGGTGCAGCAGGCTGCGGTAGATGTGCCCGACCTGGCGCTTGGCATACAGCAGTTTGCCGTTGGCATCGTTGAGGCGTTGCACGCCACTTTCGCCACCACGCCGCTGGTTGGGTTCCTCGACCCATTCGCCCTGCTGGCGCCAGTAAAAATCGAACCGCGACTCCCCACCCTGGGCTACAGCCATCAAACACTACCCCTTACGCAATACATAGACTCGCCACATGGCATAGAACGGCAGGAAGTCCAAGCGTTCCTGGATTCTGAAACCGGCGGCCTCAAATTCTTCTTCGACCGTGTCCGCTGGTAACACGAAACGATTCTGGTAATTGTCCTGCTCGGCCTTGGCGCTGCGACGCTGCTCGAGCTTTTTCCGGCGCCAAGCTTTGAAGTTGCCGTCCACCCACAGCGACAGAATCACACTATCACGGCTAACTCGTTGAAATTCCGAAAGAATTGTCTTTCTGTGGGCCGCTTCGCCGATGTGATGGAACAGCCGCATGCAGAAAATGCTGTCGACCGAATTGTCAGGAAGGTCAATGGCGAACGCAGAAGTCTGCAAGGGGCGTACCCGGGCGACCACCTCTGGCGGTTGCGCGGCACAGGCTGTCTCGATCATCGCCTCGGAGTTGTCGGCGCCGATGATGACTCGGTTGGGTTTTTCCGCCAGCAACGGCCAGAAGCGCCCAGCACCGCAGGGCAGGTCAAGTACCAGGCCCGGCTCACCGGCCAACGCCAAGGCGCGACGTGCCAACTGCTCGTCACGCTTGTGGGAAAGGCGACGGGCCAGACCATCCTGATGCTTGAGGAAATACTCGCGCGCGTGGTCTTTGTCGTATTTCTCGGAAAATTCAAGCTTGATGGGGCTACGCATTGGGCATCTCCTGACTCCAGTGCGCTCACCTTAGGTAAGCAAGCGTTGGAATCAGGTTATGCCAATGTGAAAAAAGTGTTAGTTCTTTGGAGAGGTATTACCAAAAATTACCCGACCAACCCCGAAGGGCTGCCCTTCTCCACGCTTTGGCTCAGGTCCACCTGAAAACGGCAGCCGTGCGGCAAGGTCGAGGTCAAGGTGACGCGCCACCCCTGGTCGTCACAGATGCGCTGCACCAGCGACAGGCCCAAGCCCAGCCCTTCGCCACGCCGCTCAGCGCCGCGCACGAAGGGTTTGAACATCGCCTCGCGCTGCTCCTCGGGGATGCCCACGCCACTGTCCTCGACGCTGAACCCGTTCGCTTCCAGGCTCAGGCGAATGTAACCGCTGTCGGTGTAGTGCGCGGCGTTGCGCAGCAGGTTGCCCATCACCGATTGCAGGAAGGTGGCGTTGTACAGCACCGGGCTTGCGCTGACGCGGCCGTCGAAATACAGCGTGAGCCCCTTCTGCTCGATCGTTTCGCGCCAAACCCCAGTGAGTTCATCCGCAACCTCGCGCAAGGTCGCCTGGGAGGCCACGGCACCCTCATCGCGTTGGGCTCGGGCAAGCATCAGGAAGGTCTTGACCAGTTCGCGCATTTCTTCGGTCGCCCGCGCCACCCGCTCGACCTGGCTGCGTGCACGCGGGTCCAGTGCCTGGTTTTCCAGCAGCAGCTCACACGACGTGGCCAGCACCATCAGCGGGGTTCGCAGCTCGTGGCTGACGTCGCTGGTGAACAGCCGCTCGCGGGTCAAGGCGTCGCGCAAGCGGCCCAGCGTGTCGTCGAAAGCTACGGCCAACTGGCCCACTTCGTCGGCCGCGTAATCGGGTGCCAGCGGCGGTGCCAGGCCGAGTAGCTGGTCGCGGTGGCGCACTTGACGCGCCAGGCGGATCACCGGCGCCATCACCCGGCGCGCCACCAGCCACCCCAGGATCACGGCCAGCACCAGGCTGAGCACGAAGCCGACGACCACAACAGCGAACAGCACACGCTCGCGCTCTTCGAAATCGCTCTGGTCTTGCAGCAATACGTAGCGACGGCCATCGACGATCTCGACCATCGCGTGGTACGACAGCTGGTCGCGAAACACTTCGTGGAAGCCGCTGTCGAGGTGGCGCAAGTCTTTGGGCAACTCGAAATCGTCACGCCCGCCACTGAAGTAGAACAGTTGGTCCGGACGCGGCCGATGACTCCAGTCACTGACGCTGTCCATGCGCAACAGGCGTTGCAGGTCGCCGCCCAGCACGGTGGAAATCAGCCGCTCTTCAACCAGGTGCACCGTGGCGACGATGCCGAAGGCGAAGGCGCCGGCCACCAGCGCGCTCATCAACGCAAAGGCGATGATGATGCGCTGGGCAAGGCTTTGCTTAAACTCCATCGCGGCCCTCGGCGAGGCGATAGCCGACGCCATGGACGGTATGCAGCAGCGGTTTTTCGAACGGTTTGTCGATCACCTGGCGCAACTGGTGCACATGGCTGCGCAGGCTGTCGCTGTCAGGGCAGTCGTCGCCCCACAGGGCTTCTTCCAGCACTTCGCGTCGCAGCACGTGGGGGCTTTTCTGCATCAACACGGCAAGCAGCTTGAGGCCGACCGGGTTGAGTTTGAGCAGGCGGCCTTGGCGCGTGACTTCCAAGGTGTCGAGGTCGTAGCTCAGGTCGGCGACCTGCAAGGTGCGACGCCCACCACCTTGGGCACGGCGCAGCACCGCTTCGATGCGCGCGGCCAGCTCCGACAGCGCAAACGGCTTGAGCAGGTAATCGTCGGCACCCGAGCGGAAGCCTTGCAGGCGGTCGTCCAGCTGATCGCGGGCGGTGAGCATGATCACCGGGGTGTCACGCCGGGCGTCTTCGCGCAGGCGTTTGCACAGGGTGTAGCCATCAATGCCGGGCAGCATGATGTCGAGGACGATCAGGTCGTAGTGCTCGGTGGCCGCCAGGTGCAAGCCCGACAAGCCGTCCTGGGCGCAATCGACGGTGTAGCCTTTCATGCCGAGGTAATCGGCCAGGTTGGCAAGAATATCGCGGTTGTCTTCAACCAATAGAATGCGCATCGGGTTCTCCTGTGCGGCGCTTCGCTGTGGTGCGCGGCAGGCGCAGCTTAAGGCCAATGCCTGCACTGTGCCACCCCTGGGGAAAATTCACCGGAGTTGACAGTTTTTTCACCGATCCTTCACGGACACAGGATAGCGCCCACTCGATAATGCCCGATCTTTTTTGCGCCCTGGAGTCGTCATGCACGAACGTACCCGCCCTCGCCCGATCAATCTCTGGCTGTACCTGGGCATTCCTCTGGTGACGGCAGTGGCATTGATCCTGCTTGAGCTGACCTCGGTCGACATGGACGTGGCCAACCTGTTCTTCGACCCGGCTGCCGGGCAATTCATCGGCCGGCACAGCTATTTGCTGGAGAACGTACTGCATGATGGGGTCAAGCAGGTGGTGATCCTGCTGGGGCTGCTGGCCTTGCTGACCTTTGCCGTGAGTTTCTTCTGGAAGCGTTTGTTCGGTTGGCGCCGGGAGCTGGGTTGCCTGGTGTTGGCGCTGGGCTTGTCCACGGCGTTTGTGACACCACTGAAGAAGGTCACCCAGGTGCAGTGCCCCTGGAGCCTGAGCCAGTTCGGCGGCAAGGAAACCTACAGCAAGCTGCTGGAGGCACGCCCCGCCACGGACAAGCCGGGGCTGTGCTGGCCGGGCGGGCATGCTGCGACCGGCTTCTGCTTGTTCGCGTTGTTCTTTGCGCTGCGTGACCGACGCCCGCGCCTGGCACGGGTGGCGTTGGGGGTGGCGCTGGTCGCCGGTTCGGTGCTGTCGGTCGGGCGGATGATGCAAGGGGCGCACTTCTTGTCGCATAACGTGTGGACGGCGGTGTTCTGCTGGTTGATCGGGTTGGGGTCGTATTACCTGGTTCTGTACCGGCGCGGGCGGGTTGAGGCGCCTGCTGTGGAGGCCCGTGTTGCCTGAGTGAGGGGCCGCTGCGCGGCCCATTCGCAGCACAAGGCTGCTCCCACAAAAAGCAACCTGCAGGAGCAGCCTTGTGCTGCGAATGGGCTGCAAAGCAGCCCCAATGCTCACACAAGGCTGCGTGGCACCTGTAGGAGCAGCCTTGCGCTGCGAATGGGCTGCAAAGCAGCCCCAATGCTCACACAAGGCTGCGTGGCACCTGTAGGAGCAGCCTTGCGCTGCGAATGGGCTGCAAAGCAGCCCCAATGTTCACCACGAAGCACAAAAAAAGCCCCGGCTCTCGCGAGCCGGGGCTTTTTTATGAGGCTAGGGGTAAGGCTGGCTTACATCATGCCGCCCATGCCACCCATGCCGCCCATGTCTGGCATGCCGCCGCCAGCTGGAGCGTCGCTCGGAGCATCAGCAATCATGGCTTCGGTGGTGATCATCAGACCGCCAATCGAAGCAGCAGCTTGCAGTGCCGAACGGGTCACTTTAGCTGGGTCCAGGATGCCCATCTCGATCATGTCGCCGTATTCGCCGGTAGCAGCGTTGTAACCGAAGTTACCCGAACCCTGCTTGACCTTGTCGGCCACAACGCTTGGCTCGTCGCCGGCGTTGGCAGTGATCTGACGCAGCGGGGCTTCAACAGCGCGACGCAGCAGTGCGATACCGACGTTCTGGTCTTCGTTGTCGCCTTTCAGGTCAACGATCGCGTTCAGGGCGCGAACCAGGGCAACACCACCGCCAGGCACCACGCCTTCTTCAACGGCTGCACGGGTAGCGTGCAGGGCGTCTTCAACGCGGGCTTTCTTCTCTTTCATTTCGACTTCGGTGCCAGCACCGACCTTGATCACGGCAACACCGCCAGCCAGTTTGGCCAGACGCTCTTGCAGCTTCTCACGGTCGTAGTCCGAGGAAGTCTCTTCGATCTGGGCACGGATCTGCTTGACGCGTGCTTCGATGTCACCGTCGACGCCAGCGCCGTCGATGATGGTGGTGTTTTCCTTGGACAGGATGACGCGCTTGGCGTTACCCAGGTGCTCAATGGTAGCGGTTTCCAGGGACAGGCCGATCTCTTCGGAGATAACGGTACCGCCGGTCAGGACCGCGATGTCCTGCAGCATGGCCTTGCGGCGGTCGCCGAAGCCAGGTGCCTTGACCGCAGCAACCTTGACGATGCCGCGCATGTTGTTGACGACCAGGGTAGCCAGCGCTTCGCCTTCAACGTCTTCAGCAACGATCAGCAGTGGGCGGCCGGCCTTGGCAACGGCTTCCAGCACTGGCAGCAGCTCACGGATGTTGGAGATCTTCTTGTCGACAAGCAGCAGCAGCGCGCCTTCCAGCTCGGCAACCATGGTGTCCGGCTTGTTGACGAAGTACGGCGACAGGTAGCCACGGTCGAACTGCATGCCTTCTACGACAGACAGTTCGTTTTCCAGGCCCGAGCCTTCTTCAACGGTGATCACGCCTTCTTTACCGACTTTTTCCATGGCTTCGGCGATGATTTCACCGATGGAGTTGTCGGAGTTGGCGGAGATGGTGCCTACCTGAGCGATGGCCTTGGAGTCGGCGCATGGCTTGGACAGGTTTTTCAGCTCGGCGACGACAGCGGCGGTGGCCTTGTCGATACCGCGCTTCAGGTCCATCGGGTTCATGCCGGCAGCGACGGCTTTCAGGCCTTCGTTGACGATGGCTTGAGCCAGAACGGTAGCGGTGGTGGTGCCGTCACCGGCTGCATCGTTGGCCTTGGAAGCGACTTCCTTGACCAGCTGGGCGCCCATGTTTTCGAAGGCGTCTTTCAGCTCGATTTCTTTGGCAACGGAAACGCCGTCCTTGGTGATGGTCGGTGCGCCGAAGCTCTTGGCCAGGACCACGTTGCGGCCTTTCGGGCCCAGGGTCGCTTTTACTGCGTCAGCCAGAACGTTGACACCAACCAGCATTTTTTTACGGGCGGAATCGCCGAATTTTACGTCTTTAGCAGCCATGATCGTTTAATCCTTGGAATTCTTTGGAATAACGGGAAATCGGGGAAATCAGCCTTCGATAACGGCGAGAATTTCGTTCTCGGCCATTACCAGCAGGTCTTCGCCGTCGACTTTCACGGTGTTGCTGCCCGAGTAAGGGCCGAAAACCACTTTGTCACCCACTTTCACGGCCAGCGCGCGTACTTCGCCATTTTCCAGGATGCGGCCGGTGCCAACGGCGACAACTTCGCCGCGGTTTGGTTTTTCAGCGGCCGAACCCGGCAGGACGATACCGCCAGCGGTTTTCGATTCTTCTTCGCTGCGACGGATGACTACGCGGTCATGCAGAGGACGAAGCTTCATTGTCGATCTCTCCCAAATTGTGGTTTTCATCGGCCGGTATCGACACCGGCGGGTTGATGCGGTCCGGCGTTGCCGGGGGTGGCCCGCGCGGGGCGAACCACCTGAGTTATGTCTGGTGTCGCCACCAGAAACCTTGCGGTGACCCATACATGAGGCCGCCATAGGCAATTACAAGGCTTGATACGGAAAATTTTTAATCAGCGCTGAACGGAAAAAGAACAGGGGCCGCGATGCGGCCCCTGAATGTCACTTGTCGCGGCGCTCGTACTCGCCCTCAATCACGTTGGGGCGGTGGCCGGCATCACGCGGCGGCTGCGCCTGGAACGGATCATCCTGAAACGCACGCTGGCGCATGGCCTGCTCTTCGGCACGCTGGCGCATCTTGCGCGCAGCCAGGTGACGGGTGAACGGCAGCAGGCAGATCAGGCCCAGCACGTCGCTGATAAAACCTGGCAGCAGCAGCAAGCCGCCACCCACCGCCAGCATCATCCCCTGGAACATGTCCTCAGCGGGCAATTCGCCGCGCTGCAGGCTTTCACGGGCACGCAGTGCGGTGGCCAGCCCGGCCACGCGCATCACCAGCACACCCAGTGCCGAACCGGCGATGATCAGCAGCAGCGCCGGGAAAAACCCGATGGCCGCACTGACCTTGACGAAGACGAACAGCTCCAGCACAGGAAACAGCAGAAGCAACAGTAGAAAAGCACGCATCAAAGATTCCTCGACGGAAGAGACCTTCCAATAAGACCTCAGATGGATGCGACCGCTCCCAATTTCAACCCTCGACTTCAGCAGCAACCGGCCACTGGTCGGCGCGTGCCAGTAAAACCAACGCTTCGCGAACTTGTGTCGGCGTATTGCAAAGGCTTGGGAACGGCAGCCAGTAGATGCCCTGACCAATACGCAGGTGCATGCCTTCGCTGTCGACACCGACCATGAACGCAGGGGCTGTGCGTGGCAGGTCGGTCAGTTCGACGTAATGGGCGATGGCATTGGCGTGATCGCTGTTCATGTGTTCGATCATGCTCGCCTCGGCCTTGCCCGCGAACGGGTTGGCCAGGGTCACGTGGTCAAGCCAGTGAATGGCGCCAAAGCCGCCGATGTAGCGGTGGCGCACGGGCTGCAGCACCCAGAAGTCGAAATCGTGAGCCTTGTGGTAATTGGCCGCGTCGGGGAAGTACCGGTAGTAGCGCTCGGCAGCGGCCTCGATGGCGGCTTCATCCATTAGCTTGTGTGCTTCGGCCATCACCGTCAGGCGGCCGACCGCCTGCACATCCTCGGCTTCACGCTCACCGACCAGCAACGAGCATTTAGGGTCTTTTTGCAGGTTGTGGGTGTGCTGGGCGATGCGGCTGATGAGAATCAGCGGGTTGCCCTGTGCATCCAGGCAATACGGCACGACGGAACCAAACGGGAAGCCGGGCATGGACTTGGAATGGGTCGAGAGCACGCCGCGGTATTCCTTGAGCAGCAGTTCCCGGGCGGGGCGGATGGCTTTGTTACTCACGAAGGGCGCTCCTGGCGGCGGACTGGATGGGTGACAAGATAAGCATTATCACCCGCCGCTGCCACTGTAGGCGCGTTACCAGGTCACGCCAAAGCCTGCCGTGTAGCGGGTCTTGTCCAGGTCACTGTCACGCGTGCCGCTGATGATGTCCTTCTCGGCCTTGAGGTTGAGCGAGGCCCATTCGGTGACTTTGTAGCGCAGGCCAACCTCGGCATCCAGCGAGTAGTCGGCCACGTTGCCCAGCGGCTTGGCAACTTCGCCATTGGTGAACAGCTGCACGTTCTTGCCGATCAGGTAGCGGGTGTAGTCCCACTTGACCGCCGCGGCATAGAAGTTGTCCTTGGCGCCGTCCTGGTACTCGAAATCGGTACGGTTGATCAGCGAGCCCAGCGAGAACGCACCCAGCTCGTCGTCCCAGAACTGGTAGCCCGGGCCTGTACCCACGGTGCGCTGGCGAGCCAGGTCCTCGATGTGGTCGCGCTTGTATTCCATGCGCCCCTGCCAGAACCACTTCTCGGTAATGAAGCGGTCGAGGGCGTACTCGGCACTCCAGTTATCGGTGGTGGTGACGTCGTCCTTGCTCTCGCGGTTGTATTCGCCCTCGGCGTTGTGCCGCCAGCGGCCATGCCGTGCTGTGGTCTTGAAGCCTACGTCATAGTCGTCGGTGTCGTTCTCGGCACGCTTGTAGTCCAGGGCAACATCGACGTTGCCTTTCCAGACCAGGTCTTCGACCACCGGCTTGGGCTTCATGATCTGTTCGATGCTGGCCAGGTCGACGGTCTTGGGCGCCTCGCCATTGGCCAGGGTGACCTTGCCGTCTTCGGCGGCCTTCAGCGATTTAGCCCGCTCACCGCTGTAGGCGTCCTGCTTGACCAGCAGTTCCTGGTCGCTTTCCAGGGTCTTGACGGCTTTCCAGTCCAGCGCGATAGACCCGCCATAGGGGGTCTCCAGCAGCAGCTTGCCACCGTCGAAGACTTTGATCTTGCCACTGAGACGGTCACCGTTTTTCATCCACACGGTGTCGGCAACCGCAGGCGCGGCGCACAGGGAAGCAGCTAGCAGGCACAACAAGGATCTAGAATACATAAGCGGACTACGGGTTCGATTAGACGAAAAAAGCCGGGCATTATCCAGATACCGACAACCAGAGCAAGGACAGACCGGGAGCCTCCGATTGAGTTCAACACTCATTTACCGTCACCATTGGTCCGGTTTCATCCACAGGCCACGGGGGCACTGATGTCCGAGGCATACGCGCACACATTGGAAACGCCAGAGGCCCGACGAACGGCCCTGTATTCGGTACTCGGGCAAGTGCCCGAAGGCAAGGTGGTCAGCTACGGCCAGCTTGCCGAGCTGGCGGGCCTTGGCCGCGCGGCACGTTGGGTTGGGCGTACCCTCGGGCAGCTACCACCCGACACTCGCCTGCCCTGGCATCGGGTACTGGGCGCTGGCGGGCGGCTGAGCCTGGCTTTAGGCACGCCCTCTGGCGACGAACAACGGGCGCGGCTGCGCGCAGAAGGCGTAAATGTGACCAATAATCGTGTGGATATGACGCGCCATGGCTGGCGCCCGATGGAGCACAGCGGTTAGAGTGCGCGCTTTGTATTCGCAAACTTGAGGCAGATGTTGGCCCATGCCCCGTAAAACCTGGCGCGCTGCGCTCGCTGCCTATGCCAGCCCGTCAACCCTGGTACTTCTGCTGCTCGGCTTTGCCGCCGGCCTGCCCTACATGCTGGTGTTCTCGACCCTTTCGGTGTGGTTGCGCGAAGCTGGCGTGGCCCGCGAGACCATTGGTTACGCGAGCCTGATCGGCCTGGCCTATGCCTTCAAATGGGTCTGGTCGCCGCTGCTCGACCAATGGCGCCTGCCCCTGCTCGGCGGCCTGGGGCGCCGCCGTTCGTGGCTGTTGCTGTCGCAGGCACTGGTGGTGATCGGGCTGGTCGGCATGAGCCTGTGCGACCCTCAGCAGCACCTGTCGTGGCTGATCGCCCTGGCGGTTCTGGTTGCCTTCGCCTCGGCCACCCAAGACATCGCCGTCGATGCCTATCGCCTGGAGATTGCCGATGACCAGCGCCAGGCCGCCCTGGCTGCCAGCTACATGGCGGGTTACCGGGTGGCGGCCCTGCTGGCCACGGCCGGTGCGCTGTTCTTCGCCGAATGGTTTGGCTCCACCGGTTTCAGCTACCTGCACAAGGCCTGGGCCGGCACCTACATCATGTTCGCCCTGTTGATGCTGCCGGCGCTGTTCACCACTTTGGTCATGCGTGAACCGTCAGTGCCGCTGCGTACTCAGCTGTCGGCGGCGCGTTACGGCCTGGTGCACCAGCTGGCGTCGGTGTTCGTGTTGATCGTGCTGCTGGTGTCGGTGCCTGCCAGCTTCACCCAGCTGTTCAATACCGACTGGGCCAGCGTGTTCTTCGGTGATGCGACGCCCCTCGACCTGCTGCTCGAAGACCGCGCCTTCCTGCGCCTGATCCTGTACGCGATGCTGACTTGGGCGTGCCTGTCGACCATGGGCCGGCGTGGCCTTGCCCCGGTGCTTACTCCGGTCAACGACTTCATTGCCCGCTACCGCTGGCAAGCGCTGCTGCTGCTCGGGCTGATTGCCACCTATCGCATGTCGGACACGGTGATGGGCGTGATGGCCAACGTGTTCTACATCGACATGGGCTTCACCAAGGACCAGATCGCCAGCGTCAGCAAGATCTTCGGCCTGATCATGACCTTGGTCGGTGCTGGCGTCGGCGGCCTGTTGATCGTGCGCTTCGGCATCATGCCGATCCTGTTCATCGGTGGCGCGGCCTCGGCGGCGACCAACATCCTGTTCCTGATGCTGGCCGACATGGGCCCGAACCTGGACATGCTGGTGGTCACCATCTCGCTGGACAACTTCAGCTCTGGCATGGCCACCTCGGCGTTCGTCGCCTACCTGTCGAGCCTGACCAACCTGAAGTTCTCGGCCACCCAGTACGCGCTGCTGAGCTCGATCATGCTGTTGCTGCCACGGCTGATTGGCGGCTATTCGGGGGTTATGGTGGAGAAGTTCGGTTACCACGACTTCTTCCTGATCACCGCCCTGCTGGGCGTGCCGACGTTGATTCTGATCGCCCTGCAGTGGCGTCAGGAGGCTGGGCGCGGCAAGCCCGTGCCCGAGGAGAACCCAGCGGCCGAACGGCCCTGAACCCCTCTATTTACATGTATCACTGTAGGAGCAGCCTTGTGCTGCGAAGAGGCCGGTAACAGCAGCGAAGATTCACTGTTCTGTCACCGGCCTCTTCGCAGCACAAGGCTGCTCCTACAGGAATTGCGCATGGCCGGCGCCGGCAAGCTACTGAGCCACCGCCCCTTCCCCAGGCCGGCCACCCACCACGAACCACAACGGCCAGAGCGCCAGCGCACCCGCCACGCTGGCTGCCAAGGCAAAGTGCAGCAGGCTGGCACCTGCCCCGATCATCGCCAGCAGTGCCCCACCCAGGCCCAGCAAGGCGATGGTGATCATCCCCAGCATGGCCGAGACCAGCCCCTTGCTTTGCTCGCTGGAGAACAGCGTCATGCGGTACAGCACGGCGTTGGCCACACCCAACCCCAGCGCGTACAGCGACATGCCAGCGACCACGCTGGTCACCGTCGGCCAGTACCAAGTCGCCAGCACCATCAACGACAGGCCTGCCAGGTAGGGCCACAGTGCGCCACGCACCAGGGCTGGCAGCGGGTAACGGTCGGCAATGCGGTTGATGATCAGGTTGCCCATGATCAGCCCGCCGAACACCGGCAATTGCCACAAGGCATATTCCATCGTACTCAGCCCCTCATCATGGATGAGCAGCACCGGCGACAGGCCAATCCAGCCAATCAAAGGCAAGCCGACCAGGCCAAGGGCTGCGCTGCCGGCAACAAAGCGGCGGTTGGCCAGCAACTGGCCGTAGCCGGACAACAGTGGCAGCAGGTGAATTGGGGTGAACGGCAGCCGCGAACCATCGCGCCGCTCCACACCCAGGGTTTCCGGCATCAAGCGGTACAGCAGCACCCAGGCCAGCACCGCGCCGATGGCAAAGGCCACGAACAGCCAACGCCAGTCCAGCCATTGCAGCAGCAAGGTCCCCACCAGCGGGCCGAGCAGCGGCGACAGCAGGGCAATGTTGGCCAGCAGGGCCATCATGCGCACCGCGTCCGCTTCGCTGAACGCCTCGTTCAGGGCCGGGTAGCTGACCGTGACCACAAAGCCCAGGCCGATGCCCTGCAACAGGCGCAGCAGGTTGAACAAGCCGATGTCATGGACCCAGAAGGTCGCCAGGCACGCAACGCCGAAGAACACACACCCCCCCAACAGCAGCGGGCGACGGCCATAGCGGTCTGCCAGGGGGCCGATCAGCCACTGCAGGACCACGCCACCGAGCAGGTACAGGTTCAGGGCATGGGGGATGTATTCGGGGCTGGCGTTCAGGTCGTCGACCACCACGGGCATGGCCGGCATGACCGCGTCGCTGGCCAGGTAAGTGAGCAACTCGAACAGGGCCAGGGTGAGGCCAAACAGCAAGGCTCGGAGGGGGGTGATGTACAGCAGTGGTTTCATGGTGAGCTTCGGGTAGAGGCAGGTGGGGTCAGGCTATATGCCAGAAGTGGCGGGGTTTAGCTGTGAACAAGTGTAATGAGGTGGAAAAACCGGGGCCGCTGCACGCCCCATCGCCGGCAAGCCGGCTCCCACAAAGTTAGATGACAACCTGAACCTGTGGGAGCCGGCTTGCCGGCGATGGGGCGCACAGCGGCCCCGGCTTGTTTGAACAGCAGTGTTACTGGTTAGCCGTCTCCTGCACCACACGAATCACTCGCTGCGGAAACGGAATATCGATGCCCTCGGCCTTCAACCGGTCACGGGCATGCTCGTTGAGCATGAACATCACATCCCAATAGTCGGACGTCTTGGTCCAGATACGCAGCGACACGGTGATCGAACTGTCGCCCAGCGTCGAAATCACCGCCTGCGGTGCAGGGTCGGCCAGCACACGCGGGTCCTGCGCCAGTTCCAGCAGCACGTTGCGCGCCTTTTGCAGGTCGGCCTCGTAATCCACGCCCACGTCGAACACCACTTTGCGGGTCGGCTGGCGGTTGGTGTTGGTGATGATGCCGTTGGACAGGCTGCCGTTAGGCATGATCACCGTCTTGTTGTCACCGGTGCGCAGCACGGTGTGGAAGATCTGGATGCTGTCCACGGTGCCGCTGACACCCTGCGCTTCGATCCAATCGCCAATGCGGAACGGGCGGAACATCAAGATCAACACACCGCCGGCAAAGTTCGCCAGGCTTCCCTGCAACGCCAGGCCAATGGCCAGGCCGGCAGCACCGATAGCCGCAACGAAGGAGGTGGTCTCGATGCCGATCATCGACGCCACGCTGACGAACAGCAGGATCTTCAGGATGATATTGGCCAGGGTGCTGATGAACCCCTGCAATGCCAGGTCGGCATTGCGCAGGCCGACCAGCTTGCCCAAGCGCGCGCTGACCTTGTTGATGACCCACCAGCCGATGGCCAGGGTCAGCAACGCCAGGCACACGCGGCTGCCGTACTCCATGATCAACGGGACCCAGGCTTGGGATTGGCGGACCAGCTGATCGACTTCAGCGTTCAAATCCATGTTCATCTCCTGATGCCGAACGGCATGTGCACGGTAAAACTGGCCGCGGGCATTTCCGCGGCCACGGCCCCCATGGACATCATTACGCCATCGAGGTTCCTGGTGACGCTTCGATCAATCGCGGAAGTTGTTGAACTGCAGCGGCATGTCGAATTCCTTGGCGCGCAGGGCAGCGATCGCCTCTTGCAGGTCGTCACGCTTCTTGCCGGTGACACGCACCTGCTCACCCTGGATGGAAGCCTGGACCTTGAGCTTGGCATCCTTGATGTGGGCGACGATCTTCTTCGCCAGCTCTTTGTCGATGCCTTCGCGGAACTTGGCTTCCTGTTTCATTTCTTTGCCGGACGCATAGGCATCCTTGGTTTCCAAGCATTTGACATCGATCTTGCGCTTGACCAGCGCACCGCGCAGGATCTCGATCATCGCCTCGAGCTGGAATTCGGCCTCGGCGGTCAGCAGCACGGTCTGTTCCTTGTCCTTGAACTCGAAGCTGCCCTTGCCCTTGAGGTCAAAACGGCGATCGAGTTCCTTGACGGCGTTGTCTACAGCGTTCTGCACTTCGTGCTTGTCCAGTTCCGATACCACGTCGAACGAAGGCATGGGTATTCTCCAAAAATAAAAGCGCGCTCGGCCTGAAGATGGAGCACGCTGAGTTAGATGGTTAAAATGCGGGCTCATTATAACGGGTTGCGAAACGCATATGAGCAGCACCTGGCATATTCTCGGCGCGGGTAGCCTGGGCAGCCTGTGGGCTTGCCGCCTGGCGCGCGCCGGCAAGGCGGTACGTTTGATCCTGCGCGACGAGCAGCGGCTGCAGGCCTATCAGCGTGTGGGCGGCCTGACCTTGTTCGAGCAGGACACCTCCAGGCATTACGCGATCCCCGCCGAAACGGCCGACGCCCATGGCCCTATTCACCGCCTGCTGGTGGCCTGCAAGGCGTACGACGCAGCGCCGGCCATCAAGCGCCTGGCACCGCGGCTCGCCGAAGGCGCAGAGCTGGTGCTGCTGCAGAACGGCCTGGGCAGCCAGGACGAGGTCGCCGACCAGGTGCCCCATGCCCGTTGCATCTTCGCCTCCAGCACCGAAGGGGCGTTCCGCGAGGGCGATTGGCAGGTGCGCTTCGCTGGCCACGGCTTCAACTGGCTGGGTGACCCACTCAAACCCGGGATCCCGGCCTGGTTCGATGACCTGCACGATGCCGGCATCCCGGCCGAATGGACCGTGGATATCCTCACCCGGCTGTGGCGCAAGCTGGCGCTCAATTGCGCGATCAACCCGCTGACCGTGCTGCATGAGTGTCGCAATGGCGGCCTGCTGGAGCACCTGGCCGAAGTGACCGCCCTGTGCGACGAGCTGGCAGAGCTGCTGCACCGCTGTGGCCAACCCCAGGCTGCCGAGGACCTGGACGAAGAAGTGCAACGGGTGATCCTCGCCACCGCCGCCAACTACTCTTCCATGTACCAGGACGTGCGCGCAGGCCGACGTACCGAGGTCCATTACCTGCTCGGCCATGTGTGCCGCGCCGCCGAGCGGCATGGTGTGGCGTTGCCGGAACTGGAACGCCTGCACCAGCGACTGGTCGATAACCTGCAGGCACGCGGCTTGCCCAGCGCCTGACGCTGGCCCTTTCAACCGGATACGGACACTGCCTTGCCCATGACCCTGCGCCAACGCCTGGAAAACCTCCCGGTCGGGCAAAAGTTGCTGGCGGCCCTGCTGGTGCTGCTGGTGACCATTCTGCTGGTGGCCAACCTGACCTTCATCAGCGCCGCCTACTGGATCACCCAGGAGAGCATGGCGCCCCAGGCGCTGCAGACCATCGGCCGGCTGATCGCCAACCCGCAGCTGTCAGCGCGTGCCGGCGACAGCGCAGACAGCGCCAATGCCCTGCTCAAGGAGCTGGACAGCTACATGCCACTGCGCGCCGCCGCCGTCTACGGCGGTGACGGCCGCATGCTGGCGCAGCTGCAGCACGGCGAACCGCTGGCGTTGCCCAAGCGATTTCGCAACATCGACGGCTGGCGCCTGATGGAATTTCGCAGCACGCAGTTGATTCGCATCCCCCGCGAAGCCGACCCACCTGCCCACCTGCTGCTGGTGGCCAGCAGCGAACTGCCGACCGCCTTCTACACCGGCACGCTCAGTGCCAGCCTCGGTATCCTAGTGTTCAGCATCCTGCTGTGGATCGTCGTTGCGCGGCAGATCAAGCGCCTGATCACCCAGCCGATCAACCAGCTCGAAGAGCTCAGCCGCCAGGTCACCCGCGAAGAAAGCTACGCCCTGCGTGCCCGCCGCGGCAACGATGACGAAATCGGCAGCCTGGCCGAGGCCTTCAACACCATGCTCTCGCGCATCGAGGCCCGCGAGCAGCAGCTCAAGCGCACCCGCGACGAATTCCAGACCGCCTATGACCAGGCCCAGGGCCTGGCCGAAGAAACCCGCCACACCAACCGCAAGCTGGAGCTGGAAGTCCAGGTGCGCAGCAAGATCGAGAAAAAACTCACAGGCTTCCAGAACTACCTCAACAGCATCATCGACTCCATGCCCTCGGCGCTGATCGCCCTCGACGAGCAGCTCTACGTCACCCAGTGGAACCACGAGGCCACGGTGCTCTCCGGAACACCCCTGGACGAGGCGCTGAACCAGCCGATCTTCATCGCCTTCGAGCCGCTCAAACCGTTTTTGCCGCAGCTCAAGGAAACCGTAGAGAAACACCGAGTGGCGAAAATCGAGCGGGTGACCTGGCCCAAGGGCGAGGACCTGCGCCACTACGCCCTGACGTTCTATCCGCTGATGGGCGGCGGCGGCCGCGGCGTGGTGATCCGCATCGACGACATTACCCAGCGCCTGTCACTGGAAGAAATGATGGTGCAATCGGAAAAGATGCTCTCAGTGGGCGGCCTGGCTGCAGGCATGGCGCACGAGATCAACAACCCGCTGGGGGCGATCCTGCATAACGTGCAGAATATCCGTCGGCGCCTGTCCCCGGAGTTGCCGCGCAACCAGGAGCAGGCCGAAGAGCTGGGCATCGACCTGCCCACCGTCAACCGTTACCTCGAAAGCCGCGAAGTGCCGCAACTGCTCGACGGCATTCAACAGGCCGGCGCCCGGGCGGCCAAAATCGTCACCCACATGCTCAGTTTCAGCCGCCGCAGCAACCGCCAGTTGGCACCTTGCGACCTGCCAGCGCTGATCGACCAGGCTGTGGAAATCGCCAGCAACGACTTCGACCTCACCATTGGCTTTGACTTCAAGGGCCAGGCCATTGTCCGCCAGTTCGACCCGAACCTTGGGCCCGTGCCCTGCACCGCCAACGAGCTGGAACAAGTGCTGCTCAACCTGCTGAAAAATGCCGCTCAGGCCATCCACCTGCGCCCGCAACCCAGCGAGCCCGGCCGAATCACCCTGCGCACCCGGCTCAACCCACCCTGGGCCGAGATCCAGGTCGAGGACAACGGCGTGGGCATGCCTGAAGCGGTGCGCAAGCGCACCTTCGAGCCGTTCTTCACCACCAAGGAGATCGGCCAAGGCACAGGCCTTGGCCTTTCGGTTTCGTATTTCATCATCACCAACAACCACAAGGGGCAGATGGAGGTGCAGTCCACGCCCGGCCAGGGCACCTGCTTCACCTTGCGCCTGCCCCTCGGCCAGCCGGCAGCGACGGCACCAAACACCACGGAGGCATGACATGGGCTACCGCCTGTCGAAGATCTACACCCGCACTGGCGACAAAGGCGAAACCGGCCTGGGCGACGGCCGCCGGGTGCCCAAGGACCACCCGCGTATCGAAGCCATCGGTGAGGTGGATAGCCTCAACAGCCAGTTAGGGGTGCTGCTCGCCGGCCTGGCTGAGCAGGGGCTGGACGAAGTGAGCGATGTGCTTGCGCCCTGTCAGCACCGCTTGTTCGACCTCGGTGGCGAGCTGGCAATGCCCAGTTACCAGGCGTTGAACCTGGCCGAGGTAGAGCGGTTGGAAGCGGCAATCGACGTGTGGAACGAAGAGCTGGGGCCGTTGAAGAATTTCATCTTGCCCAGTGGTTCGGCGTTGGTGGCGCAGGCGCATGTGTGCCGGTGCCTGGCCCGCAGTGCGGAGCGGCGGTGTCAGCAGCTGAATGCGCTGGAGCCGCTGGAGGGTGCCGGGTTGGCGTATATCAACCGGCTGTCGGATCTGTTGTTTGTGGCAGCGCGGATCATTGGGCGGCGGCAGGGGGTTGCCGAGGTGTTGTGGCAGCCTGCTGAGAAGCCTCAGGGCTGAGCGTGCTGGGGCTGCTACGCAGCCCATTCGCGGGCAAGCCCGCTCCCACCGAGTCCTCACAAGGTCTGAACCTGCGCAGTTACCTGTGGCAGCCTGCGCCGAAGCCTGAAGGCTGAGCGTGCTGGGGCTGCTACGCAGCCCATTCGCGGGCAAGCCCGCTCCTACCGGGCCCTCACAAGGTCTGAGCCTGCGCAGTTACCTGTGGGAGCGGGCTTGCCCGCGAATGGGCCGCACCGCGGCCCCAATCACAAGCGACTCAGAGCTCAGGCCAGAACGCCCGGATCCCGGCCACACCCTGCGCGCCCGCTTCCCAGGCCCGCTCACGATCACCCGGCCCTACCCCACCCAGCAAGAACACTGGCCGGCTGAAACCTGCAATCGCCCGCTGCGCCGCTTCCCACCCCAAAGGCACCGCTTCAGGATGCGTCTGGGTCGCCTGCACCGGCGACAAGGTGACAAAATCGACCCCCATCTGCTCGGCCAATGCCAACTCTTCAGCACTGTGGCAGGACGCCGCCAACCAGCGGTGCTCAGGGAACGGTCGCCCCTTGGCGGCATACTTGCGCAACTGCGCAGCCGTCAGGTGCCAACCGGCCGACGGGAAGTCGCCCAGCCACTCCAGCGGCCCTTTGAGCATCAACTGGGCCTTGCCACCGCACAGGCCGACCGCATCCACCGCCACATCGCGATACTTGGGGTCGTACATGTCCGGCGCTCGCAGCTGGATCAGCCGGGTACCGTTGGCCACGGCCTTCTGGATGCCCTTGAGCATCTGCGGCACTTCCAGGCCCTCCGGCGTGATCAGATACTGATCCGGCAGCCGTGCAGCGGCAACAATTGGCCTGTTGGCGGCAGGGAAGTCGTACTGCGCGAGGTCGCGCGGTGCTACCCACTCCAAAGGCTGGCCCTCGGCGCCATGGGGTTCACCGGTGAACCCTTCGACAACGCGAACGTCCAGCAGCACCTGTTTGTCCGGGTAGTCATGGCTGACCTTGATCAGCGCCCGCGACCGGGTCACGTCGATACCCAGTTCCTCGCGCAGCTCACGGGCCAGCGCCGCCTCGACGCTTTCGCCCTCTTCCACCTTGCCACCCGGGAACTCCCAAAGGCCGCCCTGGTGCTGGGTATCTGCCCGCCGCGCAATCAGAATGCGGCCATCGGCACCGCGGATTACCGCTGCCGCTACATGAATGCGTTTCACACTTCGCGCTCCGCCAGGCCAGCCTGCTGCCAGGCTTTGAATGCCGGCCACTGGTAGATAGTCTCGATGTAAGCCGCTGCCTCTGCCGGGACTTCGACGCGGTAGCTGCGCAAGCGCACGGCCACCGGGGCGAAGTAGGCATCCACCAGGGTCGGCTTGCCGAACAGGAACGGGCCCGTGTCCTTGGCGACCAGGCGGCATTCGGACCACAGCGCGACGATACGGTCGATGTCGATCTGCACCTCCAGCGGCACAGACTCAAGGGCCTGGTCACGGGACAGATCGAACGGCATCGCCCCGCGCAAGGCGAAGAAGCCGCTGTGCATCTGCGCGCAGGCCGAACGGGCTTGGGCACGGGCGGCCACGTCGGCAGGCCAGAGCTGCGCTTCGGGGTGGCGTTCGTTGAGGTATTCGGCGATGGCCAGGGAGTCGGCGATCACGCCATGCTCGGTCTTGAGCAGCGGCACTTTGCCGGTGGCAGAGTAGGCGAGCAGGCGCTGACGGGTGTCGGGCTGGTTGAGTTTGACCAGGGTTTCTTCGTAGGGGACGCCGGCCAGTTCGAGGGCCAGGGCGCCGCGTAGCGACCAGGAAGAATACAGCTTGTCGCCGATGATCAGGTGATAGCTCATGGTTCGGCTCCATTTGTCGGGGTTTTGCGGCTGCTTCGCAGCCCTTCGCGGCACAAGGCCGCTCCTACAGGTACAGCGCAGACCGGTGTAGGAGCGGCCTTGTGCCGCGAAGGGCCGCAAAGCGGCCCCAATTGAATCAGGTGCGGTATTCGGCGTTGATCTTCACGTACTCGTGGGACAGGTCGGTGGTCCAGATGGTTTCGCTGCAGGCACCACGGCCCAGTTCGATGCGGATGGTGATCTCTTCCTGGGCCATGACCGCAGAGCCTTGCGCTTCGGTGTAGCTCGGGCTGCGCCCGCCTTGGCTGGCAATGCAGACGTTGTCCAGGTATACATCGATCAGGCTGACATCCAGCTCCGGCACGCCCGCACGGCCGACGGCGGCCAGGATGCGGCCCCAGTTGGGGTCAGAGGCGAACAGTGCGGTCTTGATCAGCGGCGAGTGAGCGACGGCGTAACCGACGTCCAGGCATTCCTGGTGGTTACCACCCCCGTTGACCTGCACCGTGACGAACTTGGTGGCGCCTTCGCCATCACGGACGATGGCCTGGGCCACCTCCATGCACACGTCGAACACCGCCTTTTTCAGGGCATCGAACAGCGCACCGCTGGCTTCGGTGACTTCTGGCAGGTTGGCCTTGCCGGTGGCGATCAGCATGCAGCAGTCGTTGGTCGAGGTGTCGCCGTCGATGGTGATGCGGTTGAACGACTTGTTGGCGCCGTCGAGCATCAGGTCCTTGAGCACCTTGGGTGCGACCTTGGCGTCAGTGGCGATGTAGCCGAGCATGGTGGCCATGTTCGGGCGGATCATGCCGGCGCCTTTGCTGATGCCGGTCACGGTCACGGTCACGCCATCGTGCTGGAACTGGCGGCTGGCACCCTTGGGCAGGGTGTCGGTGGTCATGATGCCGGTGGCGGCTTCAGCCCAGTTGTTTTCCGACAGGTTGTCCAGGGCGGCCTGCAGGGCGCCTTCGATCTTCTCGACCGGCAGCGGCTCGCCGATTACGCCAGTGGAGAACGGCAGTACCGACTCGGCCGGCACGCCGGTCAGCTCGGCGAGTTTGGCGCAGGTGCGCTCGGCAGCGGCCAGGCCCGGTGCACCGGTACCGGCGTTGGCGTTGCCGGTGTTGGTCAGCAGGTAACGCACAGTGCCCTGAACACGCTGCTTGGAGAGGATCACCGGTGCTGCGCAGAAGGCGTTGAGGGTGAACACGCCAGCAACGCTGGAGCCTTCGGCACAGCGCATGACCACCACATCCTTGCGCCCAGGGCGCTTGATGCCGGCAGAAGCGATGCCGAGTTCAAAACCCGGAACCGGGTGCAGGGTGGGCAAAGGACCAAGACCAACAGCCATTAGAGCGCTCCTAGAAAAACGGTGAAATGATGATGGAAGAGCGGGGCCGCTTCGCGACCCATTCGCGGCACAAGGCCGCTCCCACAGGGCAAGCGCAGCCTTCTGAGCCGGTGCGGTCCCTGTGGGAGCGGCCTTGTGCCGCGAATGGGCCGCACAGCGGCCCCGTTTGTCACGTTACTGCGACTGGGTCAGATCACTCGATCTGCCCGTGGCAATGCTTGAATTTCTTGCCCGAACCGCACCAGCATGGCTCGTTACGGCCCAGCTTCTGGTCGTTGCGCACCGGCGCTGCGGCCACGGCCACTTCGGCGCCCTCCTCGTTCAACTCCTCGCTTTCAAGGCCTGGCGCGGCGGCATGCTGGAACTGCATACGGCTGGCCAGTTCTTCGGCCTCGCGGCGCAGGCGCGCTTCTTCTTCGATCGGGTCTTCGCGGCGCACCTGAACGTGCGACAACACGCGGATGGTGTCGCGCTTGATCGACTCGAGCAGCTCCTGGAACAAGGTGAACGACTCGCGCTTGTACTCCTGCTTCGGGTTCTTCTGCGCATAACCGCGCAGGTGAATGCCGTGGCGCAGGTGGTCCATGGTCGACAGGTGGTCTTTCCACAGGTCGTCCAGCACGCGCAGCAGAATCTGCTTCTCGAAGGTGCGCAGGGCGTCGATGCCGGCCTGGTCTTCCTTCTCGGTGTAGGCGCTGGTGATCTCGCTCAGCAGCTTCTCGCGCAGGGTCTCTTCGTAGAGGTGGTCGTCCTCGTCGAGCCATTGCTGGATCGGCAGCTTCATGGCGAAATCGCTCGACAGCGAGGCTTCCAGGCCGGCCACGTCCCACTGCTCGGGCAGCGACTGCGGCGGGATGTGCTGGCTGATGGTAGCGTCCAGCACTTCCTTGCGGAATTCGGCGATGGTATCGCCAATGTTCTCGGCCGCCAGCAGGCTGTTGCGCATGTGGTAGATCACCTTGCGCTGCTCGTTGGCCACGTCATCGTATTCGAGCAACTGCTTGCGGATGTCGAAGTTGCGGCCTTCGACCTTGCGCTGGGCTTTTTCGATGGCGTTGGTGACCATGCGATGCTCGATCGCCTCGCCAGACTGCATGCCCAGCGCCTTCATGAAGTTCTTCACCCGGTCAGAGGCGAAGATGCGCATCAGGCTGTCTTCGAGCGACAGGTAGAAGCGGCTGGAGCCCGGGTCACCCTGACGGCCGGAACGACCACGCAGTTGGTTGTCGATACGGCGCGATTCGTGACGCTCGGAAGCGATCACGTGCAGGCCACCCGACTCGATCACCTGCTGGTGACGCTTCTGCCAGTCGGCCTTGATCTGGGCGATCTGCTCAGGGGTCGGGTTGTCCAGGACGGCCACTTCGGCCTCCCAGTTACCGCCCAGCAGAATGTCGGTACCACGGCCGGCCATGTTGGTGGCGATGGTCAACGCGCCTGGCGCACCGGCCTGGGCGATGATCTCGGCTTCCTTCTCGTGGTACTTGGCGTTGAGGACCTTGTGCTCGATGCCTTCCTTCAGCAGAAGGTTGGACATGTGCTCGGAGGTCTCGATGGTGGCGGTACCCACCAGCACCGGACGGCCCTGGGTCATGCTCTCTTTGATGTCGGCAATGATCGCGGCGTATTTCTCGTCGGCGGTCAGGTACACCAGGTCGTTGAAGTCCTTACGCGCCAGCGGCTTGTTCGGCGGGATCACCATCACGTTCAGGCCGTAGATCGACTGGAACTCGAACGCTTCGGTGTCGGCGGTACCGGTCATGCCGGACAGCTTGGTGTAAAGACGGAAGTAGTTCTGGAAGGTGGTCGACGCCAGGGTCTGGCTCTCGGCCTGAATGTTCAGGTTTTCTTTGGCCTCGATGGCCTGGTGCAGGCCTTCGGACAGGCGACGGCCAGGCATGGTACGGCCGGTGTGCTCGTCGATCAGCAGGACTTGGCCGTCCTGGACGATGTACTCGACGTTGCGGTGGAACAGTTTGTGCGCGCGCAGGCCGGCGTAGACGTGGGTCAGCAGGCCCAGGTTGTGCGCCGAGTAGAGGCTCTCGCCTTCGGCCAGCAGGCCAGCCTGGGTGAGCATCTCTTCGATGAACTGGTGACCGGCTTCGTTGAGTTCGACCTGGCGGCTCTTCTCATCGATGGTGAAGTGGCCTTCCTGAGTGACCTGGCCTTCGACTTCTTCGATGTGCTGGGTCAGGCGCGGGATCAGGCGGTTGATCTCGATGTACAGCTTGGAGCTGTCCTCGGCCTGGCCAGAGATGATCAGCGGGGTACGGGCTTCGTCGATGAGGATCGAGTCGACTTCGTCGATCACCGAGAAGTTGAGTTCACGCTGGAACTTCTCTTCCTGGCTGAACGCCATGTTGTCGCGCAGGTAGTCGAAACCGAATTCGTTGTTGGTGCCGTAGGTGATGTCGGAGGCGTAGGCAGCGCGCTTTTCTTCGGGCGGCTGGAAGGCCGAGACGATGCCCACGGACAGGCCGAGGAACTCGTACAGCGGGCGCATCCAGTTGGCGTCACGGCGGGCCAGGTAGTCGTTGACGGTGACCACGTGCACGCCTTTGCCGGACAATGCGTTGAGGTAGACGGCCAGGGTACCGACCAAGGTCTTGCCTTCACCGGTGCGCATTTCTGCGATCATGCCCTCGTGCAGGGTCATGCCGCCGATCAGCTGCACGTCGAAGTGGCGCATGCCCATGACGCGCTTGCCGGCCTCACGGGCGACGGCGAAGGCTTCGGGCAGCAATTGGTCCAGTGTCTCGCCTTTGGCCAAGCGCTCCTTGAACTCTGCGGTCTTGCCCCGCAGTTGCTCATCGGAGAGGGCCACCATCTTCTCTTCGAAGGCATTGACGATAGTCACCGTCTTGAGCATGCGTTTGACTTCACGCTCATTCTTGCTTCCAAAAAGTTTCTTTAACAAAGGCGCAAACATATCGGCAGGATCTTCCACACGTAGGGATGGAGGGCGGCCCCATGAGTCGCCCGTGCAGCCCTGAGGCCGCATGCGAACGAGCATTCTACCCGGAAACGATGGTGAGGAAAGTGGTGGATTTCCACGATGCTGATACAGCGTTTTGGCAGGGGCGTTTCTTAGATAGGGTCATTTTCCCTGAGTTCAAGGCTCAGCAAGATGAAACGTATCGAGAATGAGTCTTACCTTGTGTGGTCTGTACCGGCGAAGAGGCCGGCACAGGCAACAGAGGTGTTAAACTGCCGCTCTTGTAACCTCCTGCGACCACCATGGCCTACAAACCCTCCCCTGCCCAGCTACCGTCCGCCCTGCTGCGCCAGGTGCGCCCGCTGCGCCTGCTGCTGAACCAGGCCGAACGCCTGGAACACCTGCAGCGCTTGCTGGAAAGCCAACTGCAACCGGCTGCCCGCGAGCACTGCCACGTGGCATCGTGGCGTGATGGGGTATTGTTGCTGGTGGTTACCGACGGCCATTGGGCTACTCGCTTGCGGTATCAGCAAAAGCGCCTCATGCGCGAATTGCAGGCCATGGAAGCGTTCGGCAACCTGCGGCGCATCTTGTACAAGGTGCAACCGCCATTGGTGCCTGCCAAGCGTGGCGGGCATGCTGCGGCGCTGTCGAGCAATGCCGCCGAAAGCCTTCGCGATACCGCCGAGGGGATTGCCGACCCGAAATTGCGCGCTGCCCTGGAACGCCTTGCCAGCCACGCCCGGGATAAAGGCTGAAATAAAAAAGGCCACCCGAAGGTGGCCTTAATGAACTAGAGAGTGTTCGAACTTACACGGCCGCAACAGGGCGCATGTACGAGATCGGTGCCGTGCTGGCATCTTCGAAAGTGACCACTTCCCAGGCATCGGTTTCAGCAATGAGCTTGCGCAACAGTTGGTTGTTCAGCGCGTGCCCGGACTTGTAGCCCTTGAACTCGCCGATCAGGCTGTTGCCCAGCAGGTAGAGGTCACCGATGGCGTCGAGAATCTTGTGCTTCACGAACTCGTCTTCATAGCGAAGGCCGTCTTCGTTCAACACGCCTGTCTCGTCTACCACGATGGCGTTTTCCACACTGCCGCCCAACGCAAGGTTATGCTTGCGCAGGTACTCGATGTCCCGCATGAAACCGAAGGTGCGGGCACGGCTGACTTCTTTCACGAACGACGTGCTGGAAAAATCGACACTGGCGCTCTGGGTCCGGCCGCTGACGACCGGGTGATCGAAGTCGATCTCGAAGCTCACCTTGAACCCGTCGAAAGGCAGGAAGGTAGCGCGCTTGTCGCCCTCCTCCACTGTCACTTCGCGCAGGATGCGGATGAACTTCTTGGCTGCGTCCTGTTCTTCCAGGCCGGCAGACTGAATCAGGAATACAAAGGGTCCGGCGCTGCCATCCATGATCGGCACTTCCGAGGCGGAGAGCTCGACGTAGGCGTTATCGATGCCCAGGCCCGCCATGGCGGAGAGCAGGTGCTCGACCGTATCGACCTTGACGTCACCGTTGACCAACGTCGTCGACATGGTTGTCTCGCCAACGTTGGCCGCACGCGCTGCGATTTCGACCACAGGGTCGAGATCAGCGCGGCGGAAGACGATGCCGGTGTCAACAGGTGCAGGCTTGAGGGTCAGGTATACCTTCTCCCCGGAGTGCAGACCGACACCTGTGGCACGGATGGTATTCTTCAGGGTGCGTTGTTTAATCATGGCATTGGCCGCTTCAGCGCAAATTGCGAACAGGTATCAACAAAGGCTGGGGATGATAACAGACCCGACCTTTGCTGAATACCAATCACCTTTATACCCCTGATAAATTCCATTAATCAGCCTGACGACGCAGGAAAGCCGGGATATCAAGGTAGTCCAGGTCATCCTGAGGGTTGAGTTTAGCTGCCGCGGCGGCACCTGCATGGGCCTGGTTGCGCATTACAGTCGGGCGCTCCAGGTCACGGTAGTTGACCGCAGGCTGCTCCTGGCGAACCGGTGCCGGGTTGGAAGCCTCGTACGCCTGTTGAGCGGTCTGCAGGGTGTTGTCCACCACTTTGACCGGCTTCTCGATGCGTGCGCCCAGGCCAGTGGCGACCACGGTGACGTGCAGCTCATCGCGCATGTCTGGGTCGATCACGGTGCCGACCTTGACCATCGCGTGGTCAGAGGCGAAGGCTTCGATGATGCTACCTACGTCGGAGTACTCACCCAGCGACAGGTCAGGGCCGGCGGTGATGTTCACCAGGATGCCGCGGGCGCCTTGCAGGTTGACGTCTTCGAGCAACGGGTTGCGGATCGCCGCCTCGGTGGCTTCACGCGCACGGTTCGGGCCGCTGGCGCAGCCAGTACCCATCATCGCCATGCCCATCTCACCCATCACGGTACGCACGTCGGCGAAGTCGACGTTGATCATGCCAGGGCGCTTGATGATGTCGGAGATACCGCGCACGGCACCGGCCAGCACGTCGTCAGCCTTGGCAAAGGCGGACAGCAGGCTGGCATCCTTGCCCAGGATGGTCAGCAGCTTCTCGTTGGGGATGGTGATCAGCGAGTCGACGCTCTCGGCCAGCATGCGGATGCCTTCATCGGCGATCTGCATACGTTTGCGGCCTTCGAACGGGAACGGACGGGTCACCACGGCGACGGTGAGGATGCCCATTTCCTTCGCCACTTCGGCGATGATCGGGGCTGCACCGGTACCGGTACCGCCACCCATGCCGGTGGTGATGAACACCATGTTGGTGCCCTGCAGCACCTCGGCGATGCGCTCACGGTCTTCCAGCGCGGCCTGACGGCCGACTTCTGGATTGGCACCTGCACCCAGGCCTTTGGTCACGCCAGTGCCCAATTGCAGGATGGTACGCGCGCCGATGTTTTTCAGCGCCTGGGCATCCGTGTTGGCGCAGATGAATTCCACGCCTTCGATGCTGCTTTTGACCATGTGGTTGACGGCGTTGCCGCCACCACCGCCAACGCCGATCACTTTAATGACCGGACTTTGCGGGACGTTGTCTACGAGCTCGAACATTTTCCCTCTCCTTACAGTTCTCTAGTTGTTGCGCCTACCACTACTGCTTTGAAACTTAGAAATTGCCCTGGACCCACCGCTTGAAGCGCTCAAGCACTGGGGCCTTCGGTTCATCGCCATAGCTGTTGCTGCTGCTGTTGCTGTTACCGGTCAGGACCATGTCCTCGGACTGCTTCAGCAGGCCGTAGGTGAGCAGGCCCACGCCGGTGGAATAGATCGGGTTGCGCACCACGTCGCTCAGCCCCCGAACGCTGTGCGGTACGCCCAGGCGTACCGGCATGTGGAAGATTTCCTCGGCCAGTTCAACGGCGCCTTCCATCTTCGCGGTGCCGCCGGTCAGGACGATGCCGGCCGGCACCAGGTCTTCGTAGCCGCTACGGCGCAGTTCGGCCTGGATCAGGGTGAACAGCTCGTCGTAACGCGGCTCCACCACCTCGGCCAGGGCCTGGCGCGACAGCTCGCGCGGTGGGCGATCACCCACGCTCGGCACCTTGATGGTTTCGCCGGCGCCGGCCAGCTTGGCCAGTGCGCAGGCGTAGCGGATCTTGATTTCTTCGGCGTACTGGGTCGGAGTGCGCAGGGCCATGGCGATGTCGTTGGTCACCTGGTCGCCGGCAATCGGGATGACCGCGGTGTGGCGGATCGCGCCTTCGGTGAAGATGGCGATGTCGGTGGTACCGCCACCGATGTCCACCAGGCACACGCCGAGCTCTTTTTCGTCGTCGGTCAGCACCGAGTAGGCCGAAGCCAGCTGCTCAAGGATGATGTCGTCGATTTCCAGGCCGCAGCGGCGTACGCACTTCTCGATGTTCTGCGCCGCGTTGACCGCACAGGTGACCACGTGGACCTTGGCTTCCAGACGCACGCCGGACATGCCCAGCGGCTCGCGCACGCCTTCCTGGTTGTCGATCACGTAGTCCTGCGGCAAGGTGTGCAGCACGCGCTGATCGGCCGGGATGGCCACGGCCTGGGCGGCGTCGAGCACGCGCTCAAGGTCGGCAACGCTGACCTCACGGTCGCGAATGGCGACAATGCCGTGGGAGTTCAGGCTGCGGATGTGGTTGCCGGCCACGCCGACGAACGCCGAGTGGATCCGGCAGCCCGCCATCAGCTGCGCTTCTTCCACCGCGCGCTGGATCGACTGCACGGTCGACTCGATGTTCACCACCACGCCCTTCTTCAGGCCGCGGGACGGATGGGTACCGATCCCGACGATCTCCAGGGTGCCGTCTTCGCCCACTTCGCCGACCAGCGCCACCACCTTGGAGGTGCCAATGTCCAGCCCGACGATCATTTTGCCGCTATGCGCGTTTGCCATGGTCCTGCCTCTCTCTAATTCTTCGCAACGGCGGGTTGGGCCGTCGTCGGTGCAATCGGTTCCCGCCAACCAACGGCAAGTCCGTTGGCGTATCGCAGATCGATGCGGGCGATGTTGGTGATCTGCTCTTTAAGCGTCTTGTCGTAAATGGCAATGAAACGGCGCATCTTCTCCACCAGATGGTCGCGCCCCAACAGCAGTTCGATGCCTGGCCCGGTGCTGCCCGCACCGGTGGTCAGGAACCAGCTGCCTCGCTCGCGCAGTTCCAGGCGAGCGATGGAAAAGCCCATGGGGCGCAGCATCTGGCTCAATACCTGATACTGCTGCATGACTTGTTGCTGAGCACGCTGCGGCCCGAACAGCTGCGGCAGGTGCTCATAGTTGGCCAGCTCACGCGGGGTAAAGGCCTGGCCCTGGTTATTGAGCAAGGCTTCATCACCCCAGCGTGCCACTGGCAGCTGTTCTTCCAGGCGGATCACCACCTCGTCCGGCCACACGCGCCGCACCTCGGCGTGGGCGATCCACGGCATCTGCTCGAGCTCTGCGCGCATCGCCGGTAGGTCGACACTGAAGAAGCTCGCCGCCATGAACGGGGCGATCCGCTGCTGCACCGCCTGCTGGCTGATGTAGCTGAGGTCGCCCTGCACCGCGATCTTGGTGATCGGCCGGTCGGCGTAGGGCATCAGGCGAATGGCGCCCTCATAGGCGCCGAAGCCTGCTGCCACCAGCAGCACCGGCCAGAGCAGGCGCTTGAGTCCACTGAAGTTGGCCTTGGGCAGGCGCGCCGACATGGGCTCTTTGGCCACCATTCGACTGGCACCGCGCGGCACCGGCTTGTTACGGCCGGTGGCGGGTTGCTGATGACGTAACATCGCGCCTTGCATGGCTGTTAACCTCGCGTCTCGACGCTGGCGGCCAGGATTGCCAGCACCAGTTGCTGGAAGTCCAAGCCGGCCGCGCGGGCCGCCATGGGCACCAGGCTATGATCAGTCATGCCGGGTGCGGTGTTGACTTCGAGCAGCCAGAACCGGCCCTGCTCGTCCTGCATCACATCCAACCGCCCCCAGCCTTCGATGCCGATGGCATCGCAGGCGCGCGCGGTCAGGTCGATGAGTTCCTGTTCCTTGACGCTGTCCAGGCCGCACGGGATGCGGTACTGGGTATCGTTGGCGATGTACTTGGCGTCGTAGTCGTAGAACACGTGCGGCGTACCCAGGGCGATCGGCGGCAGCACCTGGCCGCGCAGTACCGCGATGGTGAACTCCGGCCCGTGGATCCACTGCTCCACCAGTACCTGGGAATCGTATTTGGCGGCGTCCTGCCAGGCGGCGACCAGTTCCTGCTCGCTGTTCACCTTGGCCATGCCGATGCTAGAGCCTTCATGGGCGGGTTTGACGATAAGCGGGAAGCCCAGTTCCATACTGGCCTTCAAACAATCGCTTTCGCTGGCCAATACCGCGTGGCGCGGGGTCGGAATGCCCAGGCTCTGCCACACCTGTTTGGTGCGCAGTTTGTCCATGGCCAGGGCCGACGCGAGGATGCCGCTGCCGGTGTAAGGGATGCCCAGGCACTCGAGCAGGCCTTGCATGCTGCCGTCTTCACCGCCACGGCCGTGGAGGATAATGAAGGCGCGGTCGATCTTCTCGCGTTGCAGGCGGTCGAGCAGGTCGTCACCCACATCGATGGCAACCACGTCGACACCGGCGCGGGTCAAGGCGTCGATCACGGCGGCGCCAGACTTGAGCGAGACTTCACGCTCGGCACTCTTGCCGCCGTACAGCACGGCGACGCGGCCGAACGCCTTGACGTCCAGGGTCGAGTGCAGCTTGTCGTAGGCGCTGGTCATTTCGACTTCTCCTGCTTGGCGCCAGCGAACAGCGGGCTTTTCATCAATTGCGGGGCCAGGCCACCGACATCACCGGCACCCTGGCACAGCAGGATGTCGCCGGCACGCAGCAGCGGCTGGACCAGGGGCGCAAGCTCGGCGCCACGTTCGATGTAGATCGGGTCCAGCTTGCCGCGCTGGCGGATGCTGTGGCACAGCTGACGGCTGTCCGCACCCGGGATCGGCTCTTCACCGGCCGGGTAGACTTCCATCAGCAGCAGCACGTTGGCGTCGCCCAGCACTTGTACGAAGTCGTCGTACAGGTCGCGGGTGCGGCTGTAACGGTGCGGCTGGTAGACAATCACCAGGCGGCGGCTTGGCCAGCCCCCGCGCACGGCTTTGATCACTGCAGCCACTTCAGTCGGGTGGTGACCGTAATCGTCGACCAGCATCACGCTGCCGCCGTCGACCGGCAGCTCGCCATAGACCTGGAAGCGTCGGCCAACGCCCTGGAAGCCGGACAGCCCCTGGACGATGGCCTCGTCGCTGATGCCTTCGTCAGAGGCGATGGCAATGGTTGCCAGGGCATTGAGCACGTTGTGGTTGCCGGGCATGTTCACCGACACCTCCAGCGGCTCGCAGTCGCGGCGCAGCACGGTGAAGTGCGTCTGCATGCCCTGCTGGCGCACATTGATGGCGCGGATGTCGGCCTCTTCGCTGAAGCCGTAGGTGACCGTCGGGCGTTTGACCTGCGGCAGGATCTCGCGCACCACCGGGTCGTCCAGGCACATCACTGCCAACCCATAGAACGGCAGGTTGTGCAGGAACTCGACGAAGGTTTTCTTCAGTTTGTTGAAGTCACCCTCGTAGGTGGCCATGTGGTCGGCGTCGATGTTGGTGACCACGGCGACCATCGGTTGCAGGTGCAGGAAGCTGGCGTCGCTCTCGTCCGCTTCGGCGATCAGGTAGCGGCTGGTGCCCAGCTGGGCATTGGTGCCCGCTGCGGTCAGGCGCCCGCCGATGACGAACGTCGGGTCCAGGCCGCCAGCGGCGAACACCGAGGCCAGCAGGCTGGTGGTGGTGGTCTTGCCGTGCGTGCCGGCAACGGCCACGCCATGGCGGTAGCGCATCAGCTCGGCGAGCATCTCGGCGCGCGGCACCACGGGAATACGACGTTCCAGGGCAGTGGCGACTTCCGGGTTGGCCGGGTTGATGGCACTGGACACCACCAGTACGTCGGCGTTGGCAGCGTTTTCGGCACGGTGGCCAACGAAGATCTCTGCGCCGAACGACTCCAGCCGCTCGGTAACCGGCGAGGCCTTGAGGTCGGAACCGGACACTTCATAGCCCAGGTTCAGCAGTACTTCGGCGATGCCGCACATGCCCACGCCGCCGATACCGACGAAGTGGATGCGACGGATGCGGCCCATTTTTGGCTGCGGCATGGCTTTCTGGCTTTCAACCATGGGCCACCTCCAGGCAGATATCGACCACGGTGCTGGTTGCGGCAGGTTTGGCCAGGCGCCGTGCGGTGCCAGCCATGGTGTTGAGTTTCTCGGGTTGCATCAGCACCTCGTTCAGGCGTTCAGCGAGCTGCGCTGCGCCAGTTGTCGCTTGTGGCATCAGGAAGGCAGCGCCTTCCCGAGCCAGATAGTGGGCGTTGTGGGTCTGGTGATCGTCGATCGCATGGGGCAACGGCACCAGCATCGAAGGCAGGCCCGCCGCCGCGAGTTCGCTGACGGTCAGGGCACCGGCCCGGCACACCACGATGTCGGCCCAGCCATAGGCTTGGGCCATGTCCTTGATGAAAGGCTCTACCTGAGCCTCGACGCCCGCCTCGTGATAACGCTCGGCGGTGATCGGCGCGTGTTGCTTGCCAGCCTGGTGGAACACCTCTGGCCGCAGTGTTGCAGGCACTTCAGACAGGGCCTTAGGCAACAATTTGTTCAATGGTTCCGCACCCAGGCTGCCCCCGAGCACAAGCAGGCGTGCACGGCGTTCGGCCAAGGGTGCGCGTTGCGCGTCCATGAACAGCTCCGGGCGCACCGGGTTGCCGGTGGTGCGGCGTTTGCCGCTGGCCGCGAAGGTGTTCGGGAAAGCTTCGCAGACGCGTGCCGAGAGTGGCACCAGCAACCGATTGGCGGTACCCGCGCGCGCGTTCTGTTCGTGAATGACCAGCGGCACACCGCACAACCGCGCGGCCACACCGCCCGGCCCGGTCACGTAGCCGCCGAAGCCCAGCACGCACACAGGCTTGAGCTGACGAATGATGCGCCGTGCCTGCAGCACCGCCTTGACCAGGGTGAACGGCGCCTTGAGCAGCGACAGCTTGCCCTTGCCGCGCAGGCCGCTGACCTGGATGAGGTGCAACGGCAGACCGGCCTGGGGCACCAGTTCGTTTTCGATACCTTTCGGCGTGCCCAGCCAGTGCACGCTGTAACCCCGTGCCTGGAATTCACGGGCGCAGGCCAGGGCCGGGAACACGTGGCCCCCGGTACCGCCTGCCATGATCAGTACGTTCTTGCCGTCAGCGGCCATGACTGGGCTCCTCGGCAAAATCGCTTTCGTTGAATTCGTGTTCCTCGCTGCCCAGGTGCGTGCGGCTCTCCCACTCGATACGCAGCAGCAAGCCCACGCAGGCGCAACAAATCACCAGCGAGCTGCCCCCGTAACTGAGGAACGGCAAGGTCAGGCCCTTGGTCGGCAGCAGGCCGACGTTCACGCCGATATTGATCAGGAACTGGCCGATCCACAGGAAGGCCAGGCCGAACGCCATGTAGGCGGCGAAGAACTGCTTGGCCTTTTCGGCCCACAGGCCGATGTACAAGGCGCGCACGGTGACGAAAACGAACAGCGCGATGGTGACCAGCGAGCCGACCACGCCAAGCTCTTCAGCCAGCACCGAGAACACGAAGTCGGTGTGCGCCTCGGGCAGGTAGAACTGCTTCTGCACGCTGTTGCCCAGGCCAACGCCCAGCCACTCACCGCGGCCGAAAGCGATCAAGGCCTGGGTCAACTGGTAGCCCGAGCCGAACTGGTCGGACCAGGGGTCGGTAAAGGTGATCAAACGTGCCATCCGGTACGGCTGGGCCTGCACCAGGACAAACACCGCGACCACCGCCAGCACCACCATCAAACTGAAGCGGAACAACCCCACCCCGCCGAGGAACAACATGGCCGCCGCAGCGCCCATCATCACCACGGTGGCACCGAAGTCCGGCTCCATCAGCAGCAGGCCAGCCATCGGCAGCAGTACGATGAACGGTTTGAAGAAGCCCATCCAGCTCTCGCGCACCTCGGTCTGCCGGCGCACCAGGTAGCCGGCCAGGTAGATGACCACGAAGACTTTGGCGATCTCCGACGGCTGCACGTTGAAGAAGCTGAAACCGATCCAGCGCATGGAACCGTTCACTTCCCGGCCGATACCCGGCACCAGCACCAGCACCAGCAGGCCGAAGGCGCCCAGCAGCATCATGAAGCCCATGCGCTGCCAGGTGGCGATCGGCACCAGCATGGTGGCGCCGCAGGCGACCAGGCCGATGACCACGTACACCAGGTGACGGAACATGTGGTAAAGCGGGTTGCCCGACTGCACCGCGGCCACTTCCGAGGACGCCGAGGTGATCATCACCAGGCCCAGGCCCAGCAATGCCAGGCAGCCGGCAAGCATGGCGAAGTCGAGGTCGATGCCACGGCCGCTGATCAGCGGCGACGGGTACGGCTTGAAGATGCCGAAGATCATGCCAGCCCTCCCGCCGCTTGGGCGAACAGGCGCCCGCGTTCTTCAAAGTTCTTGAACATGTCGAGGCTGGCGCAGGCCGGCGACAACAGCACGGCATCACCCGGCTGAGCCAGGGCGGCGCACTGCTCGACGGCGTCTTCCAGGGTCTTGACCCGCACGTGCGGTACACCTTCGCCTAACGCTTCGGCGAGGCGCTCGGCATCACGGCCCAACAGCACCACCGCACGGCAGAAGCGCGCCACTGGCTCACGCAACGCGGCAAAGTCGGCACCTTTGCCGTCACCGCCGGCGATCAACACCAGCTTGCCGGCGATATCCGCGCCCAGGCCTTCGATGGCCGCCAGCGCAGCACCGACGTTGGTGGCCTTGGAGTCGTCGTACCAATTGACACCGTTGCGCTCGCGCACCCACTGGCAACGATGGGCCAGGCCGCCAAACTCGCGCAGGGCGTCGAGCATCGGTGCAAATGGCAAGCCTGCGGCATGGCCGAGGGCCAGGGCTGCGAGGGCGTTGCTGTGGTTGTGCGAACCGCGAATTTTCAGTTCGCGCACGGGCATCAGGTTTTGGAATTCGAACGCCAGGTACTTCTCGCCGTCGACCTCACGCAGGCCGAAGGCCTTGAAGTCCGGTTGGTTCAGGCCAAAGCTCCAGCACGGCCGGCCTTCGACCGGCAATGGCCGGCTCAGCGCGTCCTGGCGGTTTACCACCACCTGATGAGCGCCCCGGAAGATGCGGTGCTTGGCCAGGTGATAAGCCGGCAGGCCGCTGTAGCGGTCCATGTGGTCTTCGCTGATGTTCAGCACGGTGGCGACTTCGGCGTTGAGCTGGTCTGTGGTTTCCAGCTGGAAGCTGGACAGCTCCAGCACATACAGCTCCACCTCATCGCTCAGCAGGTCCAGGGCTGGCGTGCCGAGGTTACCGCCCACGGCCACGCGCTTGCCCGCCTTAGCGGCCATTTCGCCAACCAGGGTGGTCACTGTGCTTTTTGCGTTGGAGCCGCTGATGGCGATGATTGGCGCTTTGGCATGGCGGGCGAACAGCTCGATGTCGCCCGACAGGGCCACACCCCGTGCCGCAGCCTGTTGCAGCGCCGGGGTGGACAAGGCCAGGCCCGGGCTCACGTACAGTTCGTTGGCGCGGCACAGGAAGTCCACGTCCAGCTCGCCACAGCGCACTTCCACCTGCGGGTAATCACGGCGCAGGGTGTCCAGTTCCGGCGGTTGCTCGCGGGTGTCGGCGACCGCAAAGGCAATGCCCCGGCTCGCCAGGAAGCGAACCAGGGACATGCCGCTCTTGCCGAGGCCGACAACGATGCGGAATTGGTCGGAAGCGATCAGTGACACGCTCATCTACCTCAGTTTCAGGGTTGCAAGGCCGACCAGCACCAGAATCACGGTGATGATCCAGAAACGGACGATCACCCGTGGCTCAGGCCAGCCCTTGAGTTCAAAGTGGTGGTGGATCGGCGCCATGCGGAACACACGCTTGCCAGTCAACTTGAAGGAGGCGACCTGGATCACCACCGACAGGGTCTCCACCACGAAGATGCCGCCCATGATGAACAGGACGATTTCCTGGCGAACGATCACCGCGATGGTGCCCAGCGCGGCGCCCAGCGCCAGCGCGCCAACGTCACCCATGAAGACTTGCGCCGGGTAAGTGTTGAACCACAGGAAGCCCAGGCCGGCGCCGATCAATGCGCCGCAGAACACGATCAGTTCCCCTGAACCCGGCACATACGGGATCAGCAGGTACTCAGCGAATTTCACGTTACCCGACAGGTAGCAGAAGATGCCCAATGCACCGCCCACCATGACCGTTGGCATGATGGCCAGGCCGTCGAGGCCATCGGTGAGGTTGACCGCGTTGCTGGAGCCGACGATGACGAAGTAGGTCAGAACGATGAAGCCAACGCCCAGCGGGATGGTGACATCCTTGATGAACGGCAGGATCAGTGTGGTTTCAACGCTGGTAGGGGCGGTCTTGTAAAGGAAGACCGCAGCAGCGAGGCCAAACACCGACTGCCAGAAGTACTTCCAGCGGCTTGGCAAGCCACGGGAGTTCTTTTCGATCACCTTGCGGTAGTCGTCGACCCAGCCGATGGCGCCAAACGCCAGGGTGACGATCAGCACGACCCACACGTAGCGGTTGGACAGGTCAGCCCACAGCAGGGTGCTGATGGCGATTGCAGACAGGATCAGCGCGCCGCCCATGGTGGGGGTGCCGGATTTGGACAGGTGCGATTGCGGGCCGTCGTTACGGACAGCCTGACCGATCTGGCGGATCTGCAGGGTACGGATCATCCAAGGGCCCAGCCACAGCGCCAGTGACAACGCGGTCAGTACACCCAGGATCCCGCGCAGGGACAGGTACTGGAAGACCGCGAAGCCTTTATGGAACTGTTGCAGATACTCAGCCAACAGCAGCAGCATTAATGTTTCTCCCCGCTTGAACCACACAAAGCCGCCACGACGTTTTCCATCGCAGCGCTACGCGAGCCCTTGATCAAGATTGTGGTGTCGCTGGCATTTTCGGCGCTAACCGCGTCGATCAGCTCAGCTTGAGTAGCGAAATGACGGCCATTGGCGCCGAACGCCTTGACCGCATGTGTCATGTTGGTACCCACTGCGTACAGGGCGTCGACCTTGCCACGCGCGTAGTCACCCACCTGACGGTGGCCTTCTTCCGCCCATTGGCCCAATTCGCCGATATCCCCGAGCACCAGGACGGTGCGGCCGGAAAAGCCGGCGAGTATATCAATGGCCGCGCACATGGAGGTGGGATTTGCGTTGTAACTGTCGTCGATCACGCGCACACCATTTGGCGCGATCTGCGCCACGGTGCGGCCCTTGACCGGTTGCACGGCGTTCAGCCCAGTGGCAATGCCGCTCAGGCTCAGACCGACGGCATGGGCAGCGGCGGCGGCGGCCAGCGCGTTGCTGACGTTGTGCTCGCCCAGCACATTGAGTTGCACGTATACGGTTTCACCGGCGCCATGCAGCTTGAACGACGGGCAACCACGCGCATCACGACCAATGTCGGTGGCATGGAAATCGGCGCTAACGTTAGTGAGGGCGAAGCTGATGACCGTGTGCGCCCCTGCACGTGCCTTCCAGATGCCAAAGGCCTTGTCGTCCAGGTTGAGGATGGCCGTGCCGCCCTCGCCCAGGCCTTCGAGGATCTCGCCCTTGGCTTCGACGATTTTCTCAGGGCCGCCGAACTCACCCACGTGGGCGGTGCCGGCGTTATTGATGATGACCACCTGGGGCTGGGTCAGGCCGACGGTGTAGCGGATCTCACCGATGCGCGAAGCACCGAGCTCGATCACCGCCGCGCTGTGCTCCGGGGCAATTTCCAGCAGGGTCAACGGGGCACCGAGGTCGTTGTTCAGGTTGCCGCGGGTGGCATGCACCAGGCCACGGGTGCGCAGGATGCTGGCCAGCATTTCCTTGACCGTGGTCTTGCCGCTGGAGCCGGTGATGGCTACGACAGGCTTGTCGAACGCAGCGCGGTTCAGCGCCCCGAGCTGGCCCAGGGCCAGACGGCAGTCGGCGACCAGCAACTGCGGCAGGTCGACATCGGCAACTTCGCGCTCGACCAGCGCGGCAACGGCGCCCTTGGCTTTTACATCGGCCAGGTAATCATGGCCATCGAAGCGTGCCCCCGTCAGCGCGACGAACAACTGCCCGGCAGTAACGCTGCGGCTGTCGATGCTGACGCCGTTAAAGCTGGCGTCGGCGTTGACCAGGCGAGCACTCAGTGCTGTGGTCAGCTGGCTGAGTGTCATGGCTTTAAGCATGTGGAGCCTCCCAGGCTGCAAGTGCCTTCTCGGCTTCGACCAGATCGGAGAAATCGTGGCGCTCGCCGTGAATCTCCTGGTAATCCTCGTGCCCCTTGCCGGCCAGGACGATAACGTCATCGGCTGCGGCAGTGGCGATCAGGTGGGCGATGGCTTCGCCGCGGCCAGCGACGAACTCGACGCTGTCTGGCTTGGCAAAACCAGGGCGGATATCGTCGAAGATCCGCAGTGGGTCTTCACTGCGCGGGTTGTCATCGGTAACCAGCACGCGGTCAGCCAGGCGCTCGGCCACACCGGCCATCAGCGGGCGCTTGCCACGGTCACGGTCGCCACCGCAGCCGAACAGGCACAGCAGCTTGCCGTGCGCATGCGGGCGCAGGGCCTCGAGTACTTTTTCCAGGGCATCCGGGGTGTGGGCGTAATCGACCACCACCAGCGGTTTGTCGCCGCCACCCAAGCGCTGCATGCGGCCAACCGGCCCTTGCAACTGCGGGGTGACCTTGAGAATTTCGTCCAGCGAGTAATCCAGGGCCAGCAGCGTGGCCACGGCCGCGAGCATGTTGCTCAGGTTGAAGCGGCCAAGCAGCTGGCTGCGCAACGTACGCTCACCCTGGGCGGTCACGAGGATCGCGCGCACGCCATCGTCATCGAAGGTGGCTTCACGGCAATACAGCGACGCTTCCGGGTTTTCCAGGCTGTAGCTGAGCAGCCGGGTCTCGATATGATCGGCACTCGGACGGCGGGCATACGCCAGCGCCAGGCGGCGGCCAAAATCGTCGTCCAGGTTGACCACCTGGCAGCGCAGGCTGCGCCAGGCGAACAGCTTGGCCTTGGCGGCCTCATAGGCCTCCATGCTGCCGTGGTAATCCAGATGATCACGGGACAGGTTGGTCATGACCGCGATATCGAATTCCAGCGCGGCGACGCGCCCCTGCTCCAGGGCATGCGAGGACACCTCCATCGCCACGGCCTTGGCACCGCCCTTTTTCAGGTCGTAGAGCGTCGACTGCACCGCGATCGGGTCTGGCGTGGTCAGGCGGCCGCTCTGCAGCTCACCGTAGAAGCCGGTACCCAGGGTGCCGATCAGGCCGCAACGCTGGCCCAGCACGTCAAGCGCCTGCGCCACCAACTGAGTGACACTGGTCTTGCCGTTGGTGCCGGTAACCCCGACCAGGTTCAACTGGCGGCTCGGTTCGCCATAGAAGCGACCGGCGATATCCGACAGCTGGGCGATCAGGCCCTTGACCGGGATCAGCGGCACGTCGGTGATCGGCAGCACGGTAGCGCCCTGCTCTTCGTAGGCAACGGCGGCAGCGCCACGGGCCAAGGCGTCGGCGATATGGTCGCGCCCATCGACCTTGGCACCCGGGACGGCCAGGAACAGGTCACCCGGACGCACGGCGCGGCTGTCCAGGGTCAGCTCGCGGATCAGCGGATCGCGGCTGGCGTGGGCGAAAAGCTTGCTCAATGGCATTGTCATCATCCACGCCCTCCCTTGGCGGCAGCTGCAGTGACTTGTGGTTGTGCGGTGGGTGGCGGCGGCAGGTTGTCTGGCGGCACGTTCATCAAACGCAGGGTGCCCGACATGACCTTGCTGAACACAGGCGCCGAAACCAGACCACCGAAGTAGCCGCCCTTGCTTGGTTCATCGATGACCACGACGATGGCGTAACGCGGATCGCTCATCGGGCCGAAGCCTGCGAACAGCGAGCGGTAGGCGTTTTCGGTGTAGCCCTTGGAACCAACGGTCGCCTTACGCGCCGTACCGGACTTGCCACCCACGTGATAGAACGGCACCTGCGCACGGAATACCCCGCGCGGCGCCTCGATCACCTGCTGCAGCATGCCTTGGACGGTTTCGGCGGTTTCTTTCGGAATCGCCTGAACAGCCTCGGGCGCCTTGTCCACTTTGAGGATCGACAGCGGCACCATCTTGCCGTCGTTGGCCAGCGCCGCGTAGGCATGCACCAGCTGCAGAGCAGTCACCGATACGCCATAGCCATAAGACAGGGTCGCGGTCTCGGCCTTGCGCCACTCACGGTGGTTAGGCAGGTTGCCCACCCGCTCGCCCGGGAAGCCCAGGCCGGTGTATTGCCCCAGGCCGACCTGGGACATGACCCGGTAGATGGCCTCGCCACCGATGTCGAAAGCGATCTTGCTCATGCCGACGTTGGAGGAGTTGATCAGGATGCCGGTCAGGTCGAGGATCGGGCCCTCGCTGCGGGAAACGTCCTTGATGGTGTAGCGGCCGATCTGCAGGCTGCCCGGGTAAACCTCGACCTTGTCGGTGGTTTTCCAGCGCCCGCTCTGCAGCGCCGCACTCATGGAGATCGGCTTGACGGTCGAACCTGGCTCGAACACGTCGATGATCGCCCGGTTACGCATCGCGGCAGGGAACATGCTGCGACGGTTGTTCGGGTTGTAGGTCGGCTGGTTGACCATGGCCAGGACCTCACCGGTCTTGACGTCCATGATCACCAGGCTGCCGGCCTTGGCTTCCTGTTCGGCAATGGCGTTGCGCAGTTCACGGGTGGCCAGGTATTGCAGACGCAGGTCTATCGACAACGCCAAGGTCTTACCGGCCTTGGCGTTTTTGGTGACCTGAATGTCCTTGATCAGCCGGCCGCGCCGGTCCTTGATCACCTGTCGCTTGCCCGGCACGCCGGCCAGCCATTCGTCGTAGGCCAGCTCTACCCCTTCACGCCCGTGGTCATCAAGGTCGGTAAAGCCGACCATGTGCGCGGTGACATCACCGGCCGGGTAGAAGCGGCGGAATTCTTCCAGGCCATACACGCCCGGCACTTTCAGGTCGAGCACCTGCTGGCCCTGCTCCGGGGTCAGCCCGCGGACCAGGTAGATGAATTCCTTGTTGGCCTGTTGGGTCAGGCGCTCGGTCAACTGCTGGGCGTTTTGCCCCAATGCAGCCGCCAGCTGCGGCCAACGGTCCTTGGCGGCCTGCATTTCCTTGGGGTTGGCCCACAGGGTGGTGACCGGCGTGCTGACCGCCAACGGCTCGCCGTTGCGGTCGGTGATCAGGCCACGGTGCGCAGGAATCGGAATATGCCGCAGGCTGCGGGCGTCACCCTGGCCCTTGAGGAAGTCACGGTCGACGACCTGCAGGTCGATGATGCGCCAGCAGATGGCACCCACCATCAGTGCCAGCAAACCGATCACTACCCGGAAGCGCCAGGGGTAGAGTGCGCCTTCGAGCTTCATCATGGCGCCACCATCCGCACTTCGTCAGCCGCAGGGACGCGCATTTTCAATTGCTCGGAAGCGAGGCTCTCGATACGGCTGTGGGCGGTCCAGGTGCTTTGCTCAAGGATCAAGCGCCCCCACTCAGCCTGGGCCTTGTCGCGCTCGCTTAATTCGCCGTACAGGGTATTGAGCAACTGACGGTTCCAGTGGGCGCTGTAGGACACGGCGATGGCCGAAACCAGGACACCGACGAACAGCAGAAGCATCAGGAAGCTTCCGCCTGGCAATGGCTTGGCAAACAGCCTGCTCACCGCAGCTTCTCCGCCACCCGCATCACGGCGCTGCGCGACCGCGGGTTGGCCTTGAGCTCAGCCTCGGACGCGAACTGCGCCTTGCCGATGAGCTTGATTTTCGGTTCGAAGACCTTGTGCTGTACCGGCAGGTTGCGCGGCAGGTTGTCTGCCTCGCCCTTGACCAGCTTGCGCATGAACAATTTGACGATGCGGTCTTCGAGCGAGTGGAAGCTGATGACCGCCAGGCGACCACCGATTTCCAGCGCATCAAGCGCGGCCTCAAGCCCAGCCTCAAGGTCACCCAACTCGTTGTTGACGTGGATGCGCAGGCCTTGGAAGGCGCGGGTGGCCGGGTTCTTGCCTTTTTCCCACGCCGGGTTGGCGACCTTGAGCACTTCGGCCAGGTCGGCAGTACGGGTGAAGGGCTGCTTTTCGCGGCGTTCCACGACGGCGCGCGCCATGCGCCCGGCAAAACGCTCCTCGCCGTACTCTTTGAATACGCGGGCTATTTCTTCCACGGGTGCGGTAGCGATGAACTCGGCAGCGCTGATGCCCTGGTCAGGGTTCATGCGCATGTCCAGCGGGCCATCGTTGAGGAAACTGAAGCCGCGCTCAGGATCATCCAGCTGCGGCGAGGAAACGCCCAGGTCAAGCAGGATACCGCTGATCTTGCCAGCCAGGCCGCGTTCGGCCACTTCCGCGCCCAACTCGGCAAAGCTGCGCTGCACAATGACAAAGCGGCCGTCTTCGGCCGCCAGCGCTTGCCCTGTGGCAATCGCCTGTGGATCTTTGTCGAAGCCCAGCAGCCGCCCTTGCGGCCCGAGCTTGCTGAGGATCAGACGGCTGTGTCCGCCACGGCCAAAGGTGCCGTCCAGATAGCAACCGTCGGCGCGCAGGGCCAATGCCTCGACAGCTTCGTCGAGCAGGACGGTAATGTGGTTGAAGCCGCTATCTATGGTCACAGGATCAGGTCACGCAATTCGTCGGGCATGGCGCCCGGTTGTTGAATAGCTGCAAGGTCGGCTGCCGAAACCGCGTTCCAGGCATCCTCATCCCACAGCTGGAATTTGTTCAGTTGCCCCACCAGCATCGCCTTCTTGTCGAGCTTGGCGTACTCACGCAGGCGGGGCGGCACCAGAAAACGCCCACTGCCATCGAGCTCCAGGTCAACCGCATTACCGATCAGCAAACGCTGCAGGCGGCGGTTTTCCTCACGCAACGACGGCAAGGCACGCAACTTGGCTTCTATCTGTTCCCACTCATCGAGGGGGTAGACACACAAGCAGGGGTCTACAGCATCGATGGTCACGATCAGCTGACCATTGCAACGCGAATCGAGCTCGTCGCGGTACCGGCTCGGCATGGCGAGACGGCCTTTGGCATCGAGGCTGACGGCGTTGGCTCCGCGGAACACGGCTGCGATTCCCCACAATGGTAGCTTTTTTGTGCCAGAAAACCCACTTCATCCCACTTTCTGCCACTTGCGCACACTATAGGAATCCGCCCGCTGCACCGTCAAGGCACGTTCATAAGGAAAAGCCTTACAGGACCGAGATTTAGCGCGATAAAGGAATGTGGAAAGAGTTCAGGCGGGAAAAAAACACGAGAAAAATCAAACCCACGCAAGCGTATGGAGTTCGAAGTTAAAGTGATTTATTAAGAGTAAGATTTTTTCGGTATTACCAGAGCGCGCCTGCTATCGATTCAAGCAGGGAGGGAGAGGTGGAGAGTCGATCTGTAAGCCGGGTTTTGTCGAGGACAGTCATTCCTCTACGACGGCCATCACTGGACGCCTCTAGCAACCTACCCGGTTCCGACGCGGGCCACGCCTAATGGAACCCTATTTGGTCTTGCTCCGAGTGGGGTTTACCTAGCCACGAACTGTTGCCAGTCGCGCGGTGCGCTCTTACCGCACCTTTTCACCCTTACCGGCACCGAAGTGCTTAGGCGGTTATTTTCTGTGGCACTTTCCGTAGGCTCACGCCTCCCAGGCATTACCTGGCACTCTGCCCTATGGAGCCCGGACTTTCCTCCCCCTGCCGTTTCGCAACAAAAGCTGCGGAACAAAAGCAGGCAGCGACTGTCCAATCGACTCTCCGCTGACAAGGTTAACGGCAGCCGCGCTCAAGAACAAGCGATACCGTAAACTATATCAAATTGCCACTACTGTGCTTTCTGCTTTTCCAAGGCAAGTTGATACAACAGGTTCTTACGTACGCCGGTAATTTCCGCCGCAAGTGCCGCCGCCCGTTTGAGCGGCAACTCCGCTAACAGCAAGTCCAGCACACGCTGCGCCTCGACACTGATGGCCTGCTCGCCCTCAGGCGCACTCCAGCCGCCCACCAATACAACGCACTCTCCGCGCTGCTGATTGCTATCGGCCGCGACAAAAGCACGCAACTCAGCCAAGGGCAGCCCTTTGAGGGTTTCGAAGGTTTTGGTCAGCTCGCGCGCCAACAGCGCCGGGCGCTCAGCACCGAACACTGCCTCCATGTCTTCGAGGCACTCGAGGATGCGGTGAGGGGCCTCATAGAAGATCAACGTACGTGGCTCTTCCTTCACCTGCTCCAGGCGTGCCCGGCGCCCCGCCGTCTTCGCCGGCAAAAAGCCTTCGAAGATGAAACGGTCGGAGGGCAGACCCGCCGCAGAAAGCGCGGCGATCAACGCGCACGCACCGGGCACCGGCACCACATTCACACCCGCCGCCCGCGCCTGGCGCACCAGGTGGTAGCCAGGGTCGGAAATCAACGGCGTACCGGCGTCGGACACCAGCGCCACGTTGTCGCCGGCCAACAGCTTGGTCAGGAAACGCCCACCTTCGTCACGTTCATTGTGCTCATGGCAGGCCGCCAGCGGTGTGTCGATACCGAAGTGCTGCAGCAGGCGGATCGAGTGGCGCGTGTCCTCGGCCGCGATCAGGGCGACATCCGCCAGCACCTTCAGCGCCCTGGCGCTCATGTCGTCGAGGTTGCCGATGGGCGTTGCGACCACATACAGCGTACCCACGGTGGATTTCGAAGCCCCTGCCACATCAGTCACTGCGCACACCTGTCTTTCGGATCAAAGGCGCCATTGTAGCCCGAGCGCCCGCAACAGGGCGCAAAGAACTTCGCAGGCGTTCACCGGCCAGCCGCCTATAGTGAAGGATCAGCATCAGCAACATCGCGCCCCGGCCAGTGCTTGGGTACAATTGCCGGCCAACTTGATCGAGTAACAGGACCTTTACATGATCGCTTGCCTGCGGCTGCTCTCAGCCCTCTGCCTCGCTACCCTGCTGGCAGCCTGCGCCAGCTCGCCCTCATCCAGCCTGGGCGAGCTGCCGCGCACTCCGGACGCCAGTATCGAGCAACTGCTCGAAAAGGCCGCCTCCAGCAAGTCCGCGGAAGACGCCGCCCTGCTGCGCCTGAGCGCCGCAGACCTTGCGTACAAGCAGAAGGACTACCCGCGCGCCGCACGCATTCTCGAGCAGGTCCCGATGGACACGCTCAAGCCCGCCCAGCAAGTGTTCGCCAGCACCCTTGGCGCCGAGCTGGCGATGAGCCGCAACCAGCCCAAAGCGGCGCTGAGCGCGCTGTCGCACCCCAGCCTGCAGCGCGTTGGCGAACTGCCGGTAGAACAGCAAGCACGCACCTACAGCGTCCACGCGGCCGCCCTTGAAGCCGATGGCCAGTCGCTGGCAGCGGCACAACAGCGCATCCTGCTCGCCCCGCTGCTCAGCGGCCAGGCCGCCAGCGCCAACAATGACGCCATCTGGGCACTGGTTGCCGCATTGCCGGCAGAGCAGTTGCAGCAGCCCGCCACCGACCCGGTCCTGGCCGGCTGGACCAGCCTGGCCCTGGCAGTGAAAACCGCCGGCACCCTGGAGCAACAGCAAGCCGCCATCGATGCCTGGCGCAAACAGCACCCGGACCACCCGGCCGCCCAGCAACTGCCGGTGGCGCTGGTCAAGCTCAAGGAGCTGGCCAGCCAGCCATTGACCAAGATCGCCCTGCTGCTGCCCCAGGAAGGGCCTTTGGCGGGTGTCGCCCGCGCGCTGCGCGATGGCTTCATGGCCGCTCACTTCCAGGCCCAGCAATCGGGCCAACCGGCGCCAGCCGTGCAGGTATTCGACAGCTCGCGCATCACCTCGCTGGACGACTTCTACCGCCAGGCCCAGGCCGCTGGTGTGCAACTTGTAGTCGGCCCGCTGGAAAAACCCCTGGTGAAGAAGCTCGCTGCTAATCAGCAGTTGCCAATCACCACGCTGGCACTGAACTATGCAGACGCCGGCCAGACAGCCCCGCCGCAACTCTTCCAGTTCGGCCTCGCCGCTGAAGACGAAGCCCGCGAAGTCTCGCGCCGCGCCCGCGCCGACGGCAAGGTACGTGCCGTTGCCCTGGTGCCAAGCGGTGAATGGGGCGACCGCGTGCTCGCCGCCTTCCGCAAAGACTGGGAAAGCAACGGCGGCACCCTGCTCGCCGCCGAGCGCATCGCCCAGCCGGTCGCCCTGGCCCAGCAAATTGCCGACCTGTTCCAACTGCGCCAAAGCGAAGGCCGCGCCAAGAGCCTGCAAAGCACGGTAGGCGGCAACATCGCCGCGCAGCCATCGCGCCGCCAGGACATCGACTTCATCTTCCTCGCCTCGACGCCGCAGCAGGCCCAGCAGATCAAGCCGACGCTGAACTTCCAGTACGCGGGCGACGTGCCGGTCTACGCCACCTCGAACCTGTACAGCGCCAGCGGTGACGTCAACCAGTACAACGACATGAACGGCATTCGCTTCTGCGAAACACCGTGGCTGCTCGACACCAGCAACAGCCTGCGCCAGCAAGTGGTCCAGCAATGGCCACAAGCAGCCGGCAGCCTCGGCCGCCTGTACGCCATGGGTGTGGATGCCTACAGCCTGGCACCCCGCCTGGGCCAGCTGAAAGCCCTGCCGGATAACCGCATCCAGGGCCTGTCCGGCAGCCTGAGCATGAACGCCAACCAGCGCATCGAACGTCAACTGCCGTGGGCCGAGTTCGCCGGTGGCCAGGTCAAGCGCCTGCCAGACACCGCCCGCTGATGCCCGACGCATCGCCTACCCAGGCCGGCCATGCAGCCGAAAACCAAGCCCTTGAGTACCTCCAAGGGCAAGGTTTGCAGCTGCTGACACGCAATTGGCGATGCAAAGGCGGTGAGCTTGATCTGGTCATGCTCGACGCCGATACAGTAGTATTCGTCGAAGTCCGCTACCGGCTGCACGCGAGCTTCGGTGGCGCCCTCGGCAGTATCGACGGGCGCAAGCAGAAACGGCTGGTGCTGGCTGCCAGCCTTTTCCTGCAGAAGGAGTGCCGCTGGGCCACACACCCCTGCCGCTTCGACGTTGTCGCCCTGCAGGGCAGCCACCACGCAGGCAGACCGCTTCAATGGCTGAAAAACGCCTTCGAATGCTGAACCCACTTCATATTTTTTGCTCTATGTTTCGCGGGCTGGTCGTTGATGCGCGCAGCAAAGGCCACCGCCCCACTTAAGGTCACCAGATGGACATGCAATCCCGAATTCGCCGGCTGTTCCAGGCCAGCATCGATACCAAGCAACAGGCAATGGACATCCTGGCACCGCACATCGAGCAGGCCAGCCTGGTCATGGTCAATGCGCTTCTCAACGAGGGCAAGATGCTCGCCTGCGGCAACGGCGGCTCGGCCGGCGATGCCCAGCACTTCTCGTCAGAGCTGCTCAACCGCTTCGAGCGCGAGCGCCCGAGCCTGCCGGCCATCGCATTGACAACCGACAGCTCGACGCTGACCTCGATTGCCAATGACTACAGCTACAACGAAGTCTTTTCCAAACAGATTCGCGCCCTGGGCCAGCCCGGCGATGTGTTGCTGGCGATTTCCACCAGCGGCAACTCGGCCAACGTGATTCAAGCGATCCAGGCCGCACATGATCGCGAAATGATTGTCGTAGCATTGACTGGACGTGACGGTGGCGGCATGGCTTCGCTGCTGCTGCCCGAGGACGTGGAAATCCGCGTGCCCTCGACAGTCACCGCGCGTATCCAGGAAGTCCACCTGCTGGCGATCCACTGCCTGTGCGACCTGATCGACAGCCAACTGTTCGGGAGTGAAGAATGACCCCTATGCGCCTCGGCCTGATGGCCCTGACCCTGTGCCTGAGCGTTACCGGCTGCAGCTCGGTGCTGACCTCCACCCGCAATTCGCCAATCGAGGACGATCGCGGCACGCGCACCATTGGCAGCAAGATCGATGACTCGCTGATCGAAACCAAGGCTGCGGTGAATATTTCCAAGGCCAGCCCAGACCTGGACAAGGGCTCGCACATCGTTGTCAGCAGCTACAACGGTATTGTCCTGCTCGCCGGCCAAACCCCGCGCGCCGACCTCAAGAGCCTGGCCGAGCAGACTGCAGGCCAAGTGCAGCGCGTGAAGAAGGTGCACAACGAACTGCAGGTGATGCAGCCGTCCTCCATCCTCGCGCGCAACAACGACGCCTGGCTGACCACCAAGATCAAGACCCAGATGCTGACCGACAACGCCGTGCCAAGCTCGCGCATCAAGGTGATTACCGAAAACGGTATCGTCTACCTGCTCGGCCTGGTGACCCAGCAAGAGGCAAACGCCGCCACCGGCGTGGTCCAGAGCGTGTCGGGCGTGCAGAAGATCGTCAAGCTGTTCGAGTACATCGACTGATTCATTGGCCTGTTCCGATCTCATCGCCGGCAAGCCGGCTCTCGCAGGGTTCGTGGTTTACCTGTGGGAGCCGGCTTGCCGGCGATGAGGGGCATACAGGCCACCACAAAGCTTTACCCTTCAGAAATTCAGGAAACACCGCATGAAGAAGCTCCTGCTGCCTGCCCTGCTGATTGGCACCTTCGCCACCCTGGCCGGCTGCTCCACCCCCAGCCTGATCACCCTGAACGACGGCCGCGAGTTCCAGGCCGTCGACGCGCCGCGCTACGAGAAGGCCACTGGCTTCTACGAGTTCCAGCAACTCGACGGCAAACGCACCCGCATCAACAAAGACCAGGTGCGCACCATCAGCGACCTGTAATCGCAGGTGCAACGCAAATAAAAAGGCGATCCGGTTGGATCGCCTTTTTTGTTACTTGACCACTTTGAGGCTCGGCCGGCCTGTCGGACGCGGCGGCTGGCCACCCCCTTCAGGTGGGCCGTCATCATCCGGCTCGACGTCGTCGTCTTCCAGCTCATCGTCTTCCAACGACGGCTCCAGCTCGAAGACCATGCCCTGCCCGTTCTCACGGGCGTAGATACCGAGGATCGCACCAATCGGCACGAACAACGTGTGGGCGACGCCGCCGAAGCGGCCCTCGAAGCTCACCGCATCGTTATCCATGTGCAGGCTGCGCACGGCGCTCGGCGAGATATTCAGGACAATCTGACCATCACTGGCAAAACCTTGCGGCACCTGGACTGCCGGGAATTCGGCATTGACCAGCATATGGGGCGTGCAATCGTTGTCGACGATCCACTCGTACAGTGCTCGAACCAGATAGGGGCGACTGGAGTTCATCAACAGCTCCTTAAAGCTTGCGCATTTCACGTTCTACAGAGGACAGGCTCGCCATGAAAGGCTCGCGGGCGAACTGTCGCTCCATGTAATCCAGCAGCGGCTTGGCTTGCCGCGGCAATTCGATACCCATGACCGGCAAACGCCAGAGTATGGGCAATAGACAACAATCGACCAGGCTTTGCTCATCACTCATGAAGCAGGCGAACTCACCGAACAGCGGCGAGACACCGGTCAAGCTCTCACGCAGCGCCTTGCGCGCCTCGGCCCGGGCAGCGTCAGTGCTGCGCGCGTCGAGCACGGTGTCCGCCAGGGCACACCAGTCACGCTGGATACGGTGCATGAGCAGGCGGCTGTTGCCGCGCGCCACAGGGTACACCGGCATCAAGGGTGGATGCGGGTAACGCTCTTCGAGGTATTCCATCACCACGGTCGACTCATACAACGCCAGGTCGCGGTCGACCAAGGTCGGCACGCTCCCATAGGGGTTCACCTCAACCAGCTTGGGCGGCAGACGGCCAGGATCGACGTCGACGATCTGCACGCTGATGCCTTTTTCGGCAAGAACGAGGCGTACCCGATGAGAATAGTGATCAGCGGGATCGGAATAGCAGGCTAACCTGTTGGTTGCGCCCATGTAGCGCCTCCTCGCACGAGATGCTCGTAAAACTCTAAATGAAAACGCGCCCGGGGTACCCTGGCAAATCTGCTAGGGCCCCCCGGGCGCGTTCAACTACCAGAAATTACTGCGTGATCAGTGCACGTCCTTCCAGTATTCACGCTTGAGCAAATAGGCGAATACGAAGAAGAAAGCCAGGTACAGCAACACATAGGTACCAATGCGCTGGCTTTCCAGTTTGACCGGGTTGGCCGAATAGGCCAGGAAGGTCACCAGGTTCTTGACCTTCTCGTCGAACTGCTCGGTCGTCAGGGTACCGGAATTCGGCGTGATGGTCAGCTGGTCGCACGCTTCATGGGTCAATGGGCTGCCCGTCAGCGGGTCAAACTGCTTCTTGCCATCGACCACACTCTGCACCTGCTTGCAGCCAACCACCTGGTTGCCCTGCAGGCCGACCAGCACGTTGGGCATGCCGACGTTAGGGAACACCTTGTTGTTCACCCCATAAGGACGCGACTTGTCCTCATAGAAGCTGCGCAGGTAGGTGTACAGCCAATCGGTACCCCGCACCCGGGCGACCAGGGTCAGGTCGGGTGGCGCGGCGCCGAACCAGGTCTTGGCATCGCTTGGCTTCATGCCGATGTTCATGTGGTCACCAATCTTGGCACCGGTGAACACTAGCTTTTCAAGCATCAGCTCGTGGGGGATACCCAGGTCATCGGCGACCCGCTCGTAGCGCTGGAACTTGGCGCTGTGGCAACCCATGCAATAGTTGGCAAAGGTACGCGCACCATCCTGCATGGCAGCTTTGTCGGTCAGGTCGATGTCGACCTTGTCCAGCTCCAGGCCGTGTTCCGCAGCGAAGGAAAAGGCAGGCATCACTGCCAGCAAAAATACTGCAATCAACTTTTTCATCAGCCAGTCACCCTTTCCGGAACCGGTTTGGTCTTCTCGAGCCTTGTGTAGAACGGCATCAGCAGGAAGTAGGCGAAGTACAACACCGTGCACACCTGCGACAGCAAGGTGCGCCCTGGTGTCGGTGCCAGCACGCCCAATATGCCGAGGATGACGAAGGCCACGCAGAACACCAGCAGGAAGAGCTTGCTGATCCAGCCTTTGTAACGCATGGAGCGCACCGGGCTGCGGTCGAGCCAAGGCAACACGAACAGCACGGCGATGGCGGCACCCATGGCGATCACACCCATGAGTTTGTCAGGCACCGCACGCAAGATCGCGTAGAACGGCGTGAAGTACCACACCGGCGCAATGTGCTCAGGCGTTTTGAAGGCGTTCGCCTGCTCGAAGTTCGGTTTCTCCAGGAAGTAACCGCCCATTTCCGGGAAGAAGAACACCACGGCGCAGAACACGAAGAGGAACACGACCACGCCGACAATGTCCTTGACGGTGTAGTACGGGTGGAACGGAATGCCGTCCAGCGGGATACCGTTTTCGTCCTTTTTCTTCTTGATGTCGACGCCATCGGGGTTGTTCGAACCCACTTCATGCAAGGCCAGGATGTGCAGCACCACCAGGCCCAGGATCACGATCGGTAGGGCTACCACATGCAGGGCGAAGAAGCGGTTCAGGGTAATACCGGAAATCAGGTAGTCACCACGAATCCATTGGGTGAGGTCGTCGCCGATCACCGGAATCGCACCGAACAGCGAGATGATCACCTGGGCACCCCAGTACGACATCTGCCCCCAAGGCAGCAGGTAGCCCATGAAGGCCTCTGCCATCAGCGCCAGGTAGATCAGCATGCCGAACAGCCAGACCAGCTCACGTGGCTTCTGGTAGGAGCCGTAGAGCAGCCCGCGGAACATGTGCAGGTAGACCACGATGAAGAACGCCGACGCGCCGGTGGAGTGCAGGTAGCGCAGGATCCAGCCGTATTCCACGTCACGCATGATGTACTCGACCGAGGCGAAGGCCTCTTCTGCCGAGGGCGTGAAGCTCATGGTCAGCCACACACCGGTGACGATCTGGTTGACCAACACCAGCAACGCCAGGGAGCCGAAGAAATACAGGAAGTTGAAGTTCTTGGGCGCGTAATACTTGCTCAGGTGGTCTTCCCACATCTTGGTGGCGGGGAAGCGCGCATCAATCCAGTCCATGAACTTGCTCATCATGCGTTCTCCTGATCGACGCCGATGACAATGATGTCGTCCGACTCATACGAGTGCGGCGGCACTGGCAGGTTGAGAGGCGCCGGCTGCGACTTGTAGACACGGCCAGCCAGGTCATAGTGGGAACCGTGGCACGGGCAGAAATAGCCCCCTACCCACTTTGGCCCCAGGTCGGCGGGCGCCACTTCAGGGCGGAACGTCGGCGAGCAGCCCAGGTGGGTGCACAGGCCTACAAGAATGAGTATTTCCGGCTTGATCGAGCGCACCTGCGGGTCGACGTAGGTGGGTTGCACCGAGGCCTTCGACTCGGGGTCGGACAGGTCTGCGGTAATTTTCTTGAGGTTCCCGAGGATCTCCTCCGTTCGCCGTACGATGAACACAGGCTGGCCACGCCACTCGGCCACCATCTGCTGCCCGGCCTCGACCTTGGCGATATTCACCTTCACCGGTGCACCCGCGGCTTTCGCCTTGGCACTGGGAAACCATGACCCCACGAACGGTACCGCAGCCCCCACTGCCCCCGCCGCCCCGACCACAGAGGTCGCGGCTACGAGGAAGCGGCGCCGGCCTGCGTTGACGCCGTCATTGCTCATTCAGTCCTCTCCCATCAGCTTGCTTGGCCTGTTGGATCAGGCCTGTACTTAGGTAATGTCTGTGGCACTAAAAATTGGCCGCCATGGTAAGAAACAAATCCACACACTGACAAGGTGATTACCCGGTTACGGGCTACAACCCTCGCTTTGCTTGATCTGCGTCTATGCGGTAAGCCGTCACGGACATGCTGACAGGTTAGTTCAAGACATAAAAAAAGCCCGGTTCCAAAGGAACCGGGCTTTTTCGACTGCCGAAGCGAAATTAACGCTTGGAGTACTGAGGACGCTTACGCGCTTTACGCAGACCCACTTTCTTACGCTCAACTTCACGAGCGTCGCGGGTGACGTAGCCAGCACGACGCAGAGCGCCACGCAGGGTTTCGTCGTATTCCATCAGAGCGCGGGTGATACCGTGACGGATCGCACCGGCTTGACCGCTGACACCACCACCAGCAACGGTGACGTAGATGTCGAACTTCTCAACGGTCTCGGTCAGCTCCAGCGGCTGGCGAACAACCATGCGAGCGGTTTCGCGGCCGAAGAACACGTCCAGAGAACGGTTGTTGATGGAAATGTTACCAGTACCCGGACGCAGGAAAACGCGAGCGGTTGCGGTCTTGCGACGGCCAGTGCCGTAATTTTGAGTCGCCGACATAATGAACTATCCCGTTAGATCTTCAGTTCTTGAGGCTGCTGAGCAGTGTGTGGGTGAGCAGCACCCGCGTACACTTTCAGCTTACGGTACATGTCGCGACCCAGCGGGTTCTTCGGCAGCATGCCTTTGACCGCGGTTTCGATAACACGCTCAGGGGCCTTGGCGATCAACTTCTCGAAGTTGATTTCCTTGATACCGCCTGGGAAGCCGGAGTGGGAGTAGTACATTTTGTCGGAAGACTTGGCGCCAGTTACACGGATTTGCTCGGCGTTGATGACGACGATGTAGTCGCCGGTGTCAACGTGAGGGGTGTATTCTGGTTTGTGTTTGCCACGCAGACGGCTAGCGATTTCGGTAGCCAGACGACCCAGGGTCTGGCCAGCGGCGTCGACTACGAACCACTCGCGCTTTACTGTTTCCGGTTTAGCAGTAAAAGTTTTCATTCTCTAAAGCCTCAGAGGCCGCCCAGCGAAAAATAGACGGCGAATCTTACTGGATAGTGCACAGCTTGCCAAGGGCAAGCGCGCAGCCGAACACAGACGCTTTTGGGGGCTCGGGTCGGGCACGCCAATGTTCGACGGGGTTCTTCCTGCGTGGTGGTGCATCACTTCCGCCACACGGAGAGGTGCCGAATTATCCAGATTGCGCGAAAAATTTCAACCTGCTTTTATGGGCTTCTTTACCAAGGAGAGTTCTCCCGATGGAATACCGCCAGCTCGGCCGTACCGATCTCAACGTCAGCGCCCTGTGCCTGGGCACCATGACCTGGGGCGAACAGAACGTTCAGGACGAGGCCTTCAAGCAGATTGCGATGGCCAAGGCCGCCGGGGTCAACTTCATCGACACCGCCGAAATGTACCCGGTGCCACCGCGCCCAGAGACCTATGCCGCCACCGAGCGCATCATCGGCAACTGGTTCCGCGAGCAGGGTGATCGCGACGACTGGATCCTGGCCAGCAAGGTCGCAGGCCCCGGCAACGGCATCAGCCACATCCGTGATGGCCAGCTCAAGCACAACCGCCAGCACATCGTCGCGGCGCTGGACGAAAGCCTGAAACGCCTGCAAACCGACCGCATCGACCTGTACCAGTTGCACTGGCCGGAGCGCAGCACCAACTTCTTCGGCAAGCTGGGCTATCAGCACCTGCCACAGGACCACTTCACCCCACTGGAAGAAACCCTCGAAGTGCTCGACGAGCAGGTGCGCGCGGGCAAGATCCGCCACATTGGCCTGTCCAACGAAACGCCGTGGGGCACCATGAAGTTCCTGCAACTGGCAGAAGCCCGCGGCTGGCCGCGCGCGGTGTCGATCCAGAACCCGTACAACCTGCTCAACCGCAGTTTCGAGGTGGGCCTGGCGGAAATCGCCATCCGTGAGCAATGCGGGCTGCTGGCTTATTCGCCGCTGGCCTTTGGCATGCTGTCGGGCAAATACGAGAACGGCGCCCGGCCAGAAAAAGGCCGCCTGACGCTGTTCAGCCGCTTCGCCCGCTACTCCAACCCGCAGACCGTGGCGGCCTGCAGCCGCTATGTGCAACTGGCCCAGGCACATGGGCTGGACCCGGCGCAGATGGCCCTGGCGTTCGTCACACGCCAGCCGTTCGTGACCAGCAACATTATCGGTGCGACTAGCGTCGAACAGCTCGAGAGCAACCTGGCGAGCCTGGACCTGAAGCTGAGCGATGAGCTGCTGGCGGCGATCGAGGCGATTCATCAGGACCAGCCTAACCCGGCGCCCTGAACCCAGTGCAACGCTGTCCCTTTCGCGGGTGAACTCGCGAAAGGGACCGTGCAATTCTGCGGGGTAGACACAATCGCCAAAAAATAAGACGATCCAGCCGGTGATTGACCACTCTACCCTATAAGAACAATGACAATGATGTTTACCCAACCCTCCGCGTCGCTGCGGCGCGTCAGCATCCTGGCCATTGACAAGGTGTTTGCTTCGACCTTGATGCAAGCCAAGGATTTCTTCCACCTCGCCAGCCTGCGGTACAGCAAGCAATTGGGCCTGGGCCTGCAGCCCATGTTCGAAATTGGCCTGGTGAGCCCAGACGGCCAGCCCGTGGACAGCTTCAGTAATGTCCAGCTGCCGGTCGACGGCGGCCTGAACGATGCCGATATCATCATCCTCCCAGCGTTCTGGGACGACTTCGACAACCTCATGCAGCGTTATCCACAGGTGTTGCCGTGGCTGCGTGAGCAACATGCCCGTGGCGCCGTGCTGTGCGCTGAAGCCTCTGGCGTGTTCTGGCTGGCCGAGTCCGGCCTGCTCGACGGCAAGGAGGCGACGACCTACTGGCGTTTCTTCGCCAATTTTGCCGAGCGTTTTCCGAAAATCCGCCTGAACCAGGACAAGCACCTGACCGATGCCGACAATATCTATTGCGCGGGCGGTGCGACGTCGGCCTGTGACCTGTATATCTACCTGATCGAGCGCTTCTGCGGTGCCAACGTGGCCCGCGCCGTGGCCCGCGACATCCTTTACGAAGTGCAGCGCAACTACACCCCGGGGCGCATGGGTTTTGGTGGGCAGAAACTGCACCAGGACCTGATCATTCTGCAGATCCAGCATTGGCTGGAAGAGCACTTCGCCGACAAGTTCCGCTTCGAGGACGTGGCCCGCAACCACGGCATGAGCATTCGCAACTTCATGCGGCGCTTCCAGGGCGCAACGGGCGACAAGCCGCTGCATTACCTGCAACGGCTAAGGATCGAGACCGCCAAGGGCTTGTTGTCGAGCACGCGCAAGAGCATCAAGACCATCAGCTACGAAGTGGGCTACGACGACGCAAGCTTCTTTGCCCGGTTGTTCCGCCAGCACACGGAGTTGTCGCCGAACCAGTATCGGCAGCAGTTCATGCAAGAGGCTTGAGGCCTAGGGGGCCGCTACGCGCCCCATCGCAGGCAAGCCAGCTCCTACAGGGACCGCGCGGTACTTGTGGGAGCAGCCCTTTGGACCGAGTTGTCGAGCAGAGAACAAAGTTCGTAAGCGAGTTGCTGACCCTGTGGGAGCTGGCTTGCCAGCGATGGGCCGCAAAGCGGCCCCAGTATTCAAGGCTTGTGCGCGCGCGACAGGAACTCGTGCGACTGCATCTCCAGCAACCGGCTCAAGGTCCGCTGGAATTCAAAGCTCAGCCGGCCACCGGTGTACAGGTCCTTCAACTCCACCTCAGCCGAAATGATCAGCTTGACGTTACGGTCGTAGAATTCGTCGACCATGTTGATGAACCGGCGGGCGATATCATCGGTGGCAACGCCCATCTGCTCGACATTGCTCAGCAACACGGCATGGAAGATCTTGCCCAGCTCGATGTAGTCGTTCTGGCTACGCGGCCCGTCGCACAGGGCGCGGAAGTCGAACCAGGCGACGTCATCGCAGGTGCGCAGGGCGTTGATCGGGCGGTTCTCGATCATCAGCACATCGTTCTCGACAGCCTGGGTGCACTCAGGGGTCAGCGCCTTGAAGCTGGCACGCATGCTCTGGTGTGCGGCGTCATTGAGCGGGAAGTGGAACAGTTCGGCCTGCTCCAGATGGCGCAAGCGATAGTCGACGCCACTGTCGACGTTCACCACGTCGGTGTACTGCTTGATCATGGCGATGGCGGGCAGGAAGCGCGCACGCTGCAGGCCGTCCTTGTACAGGCCGTCCGGCACGATGTTGGACGTCGCCACCAAGGACACGCCGTTCTTGAACAGCTCCTCCATCAAGGTGCCGAGGATCATCGCATCGGTAATGTCGGAGACGAAGAACTCGTCGAAGCAGATGACTTTGGCTTCATCGCTGAAACGCTTGGCGATGAGGGTCAGCGGGTTTTTCTCGCCCTTGAGGGTTTTCATTTCCTCGTGCACGCGCTTCATGAAGCGGTGGAAGTGCGTCCGCATCTTCTGCTTGAACGGCAGCGCCTCGTAGAAGGTGTCGACCAGGTAGGTCTTGCCACGCCCTACCCCACCCCAGAAGTACAGGCCCTTGACCGGCGTCTGCTCTTTCTTGCCGAACAGTTTGCCGAACACGCCCGGCTTGTTGTTCTGCGCGTGCACCAGGTCGTCGTACAGGCGCTGCAAGTGACGCACCGCAGTCTCCTGCGCCGCATCATGGAAGAAGTCGGGACGTTTCAGATCTGCTTGGTATCGTTCTAGGGGCGTCATGATTTCGTTAGCGAGGCAACAAAAAACGGGCCGTCACTGTAGCGACAGGCCCGCTTAATGGCAATCAGACTTGCGTCAAACTGTCTCAGTCCTGCTGTGGCACCAGGGCCTCGTGCAGGCTTTGAACAGCCGCATCACGGGCTTCGGCCGTGTCGAACTGCGGCCCTTCAGCCACCTGCTCGCCATTCAGCCACAGGCTGAAGCTCAGCCCTTCAGCACGCACATCGGCTTCGCCACCTTGCTGCAGTTGCTTGCTTACAGCGCCGGCGCTTTTGCCGTCGGCGAAGCTGCGCGACAGCAACAGTTGCTCGCCGTCGGCGGCCAGCAGGCGGAAGCGGAAGCTGCCATCCTCGTCACGGAAGCTGACGAACCGCGCGCTCTTGGCGGCCTTTTTCTTCACTTCGGTGTTGGCCTGCACGCTGCTGCGGAACGAACGCAGGCCAACGGCTTCGCGCAGTTGCTCAAGGAACGGCGTGGCGATCTTGCGGGCCTTGGCGGCACCGGCCAACAGGATGTCTTCCAGGTCCGATGGACGCGAGATCAGTTGATGGTAGTGGTCGCGCTTCTCGGCCAGTTGCCCATCCAGCAGCTGGAACAGACGCTGCTTGGCGTCGCCCCAGCCCAGGCCCTGCAGCAGCTCTTCGCGGAACCCGGCGCATTGCTCCGGCGTCGAGAAGGCCTGGTACAGGGTGAACAAGTGCGAAGTGTCCGGGTCTTTCGCTTCGCCCGGCGCGCGCGAGTCGGTCACAATGCGCGAAATAGCGTCTTTCATGTCCTTCGCGCTGGTGAACAGCGGGATGGTGTTGTCGTAACTCTTGGACATCTTGCGCCCGTCCAGGCCCGGCAACGTCGCCACGCTCTCTTCGATCACCGCCTCCGGCAGGGCGAAGAAGTCCTTGCCCTGGCCGAACAGGTGGTTGAAGCGCTGGCCAATGTCACGGGCCATTTCCACGTGCTGGATCTGGTCACGGCCGACCGGCACCTTGTGGGCGTTGAACATCAGGATGTCGGCGGCCATCAGCACCGGGTAGCTGAACAGCCCCATGGTCACGCCGGCGTCCGGGTCTTCACCGTTCTCGACGTTCTTGTCCACCGAGGCCTTGTAGGCATGGGCACGGTTGAGCAGGCCCTTGGCAGCGACACAGGTCAGCAACCAGGTCAGTTCGGGGATTTCCGGGATGTCGGACTGGCGGTAGAAGGTCACCTTGTCCGGATCGAGGCCACCGGCCAGCCAGGTGGCAGCGATTTCCAAGCGCGAGCGCTGGATGCGCAGCGGGTCGTCGCACTTGATCAGGGCGTGGTAGTCGGCCAGGAAGTAGAACGAATCGGCACCGGGTTGTTGGCTGGCGCGGATCGCCGGGCGAATGGCGCCGGCGTAGTTGCCCAGGTGCGGGGTGCCGGTGGTGGTGATACCGGTAAGGATGCGCGTGGTCATGGGTGTTCGCTTATTCAGGCTTGGCTCAATTCGAAAGGCGCGGCAGCAGCAGATCCTTCAGATCGGTCAGCTTGCCATGGAAGAAGTGTCCGCATTCTGCCACTTTCAGCAGCTCATGGGGGCGCGACAGGGTGTCAGACCATTCGTAGACCAACTGCGGATCGACGACCTCGTCGCTGTCGGGCTGCACCAGGGTGATCGGGCAGCGTTGCGGCAACGGGAATTCGTCTGTCAGGCGCATCACCGCCGGGGCGATCATGAACAGGTGTTGCAACTCAACCCCAGCGCCTTCAAGGCGCCCTGCCAGGCTGGTCGCGACGAAACCACCGAACGAGAAGCCCATCAGCACCACCGGCAACTCAGGGTGCTTCGCCCGCAACCAGGCAGCCGCTGCCTCGGCATCGGCTACCTCGCCCGCGCCCATATCATGGCTGCCGGCGCTTTGGCCGACACCCCGGTAGTTGAAGCGCAGTGTCACGTAACCGGCGTCACGCGCGGTGCGTTGCAACGTCGAAACTACCTTGTTGAGCATGGTGCCGCCCTGGACCGGGTTGGGGTGGCAGATCAGCACCACGCCGCGGGCATCGGCAACGTCCAGGTACAAGGCTTCCAACTGGCCGCAAGGGCCATCGATGAACAAGGGGGTTTCGCGGACAAGCAAGGCACTACTCCGTGACCTCGGGAAGGGTCGATTCGTCTAGGTGAGGAATTCTGTTCTGATTTGCGATCGCTCGCGGTATACAGCGCAGGTCTGAGCCGTTAACGTAAAGCAAAGCCGTTTATAGAGGAAGGACTCGTGGAACTCTCGCTCCTTGTTTGGTTGTTGCCGACCCTGGCCCTGGTCATCGGCGTGGTGGTTGGTTTCGTCGTAGCCCGCCTGCTGCCCAATGCCGCGCCGAGCAGCACGCAACGTCAACTGGATGACATCCAGCAGCGTTTCGACAGCTACCAGAACGAAGTGGTCACCCACTTCAACAGCACCGCCGTACTGGTCAAGAAACTCACCCAGAGCTACCAGGACGTCCAGGATCACCTCGCCGATGGCGCCAACACCCTGGCCCTCGACGACGTCACCCGCCAGCGCCTGCTGGCCGCCCTGCACTCCGAAGCGGCCCAAGGCCCACGCGACCGTCTGACCCCGCCGAAGGACACCGCCGAAGTGCCACGCGACTACGCGCCAAAAACGCCGAACTCGCCGGGTATGCTCGATGAGAGCTACGGGCTCAAGCGTTGAGCTGATGCACTGAAAAAGGCCTCGAAAGAGGCCTTTTGTTTTCTGAAGGGTGGAGAAAGGTTTAGCAAGCGGCACCGAGCCTGCAACAGAATCACCCAACGTGCTCAGAACGTATTTCCAAGTGCCTGTCATCCAAGTATTACCGGACCCTGCATAAGCCTATCCAACCTAGGAGAACTCTTATGCTGACTCACCGACAACGCTCATTCATCGCCACTGTCGAGGCCGTGGACGGTAGCCTCAATTTCCTCGATGAACTCCTGGGCAGACCTGCCGAGATCGGCGGCAATTCTGCCCCTACCACGCAAAAACCAACGATGGGTGGCATTGCCCACGCGGGATGGGCCGGCCGCATTTTCCGCCACACCGTGATGACCACTCGTGGAAACCGAGGAAGCCGAGCACCTATCCATGAGCAGAATCCCACGCCGGCTGTAAAACCGGTTGAACCCAGCAAGCGTGATGAATCGAATTACCTTGGCTATGTTGCTGAGGCAGTCGATGCCGCGCCGCTGCACCTTTACTTTCGCAGTGTGGAAAAGGGCTACCGGTTGTTCGTTCGGTCTTCCGCTCGCTACGCACGCGCACTTTACATCCATAAGGAAAATTGCGTATGCGCCTTACCCTCCCCCTTCGATAACGCCTACCCAACGCTCTTCGAGTTGCTGGATTGCGACAACATACCCATCACTTTCGCCAGCCTTGAAGACCAGGCAATTGTGCGTCTGGCCCCAGCAGGCCGGCAAACGCCCTTGATGTTGCGCACGTTCAAAGGTGTGCCTTACACCTACGTTTGCACGCAAGGCCAGTCTCCTCTTGAGTTGCGCCTGAGTATTCTGGAAAGAAACGCCGCGTACCTGAACAACCCTGATGAAGTCTGCCCTCCAGGCGTAAGGCCCTGACGCGGCTATGCCAATGTCAGGGCCCGTACAGCCGCTTCAACTGCAAACCATCAGCGCCTGGCGAACATCCTCAAGCAGGTCCTCCACATCCTCGAGCCCCACCGACAAGCGCACCAACCCCTCCGATATCCCGTGATGTGCCCGCTCCTTCGGCGTATAGCTGGAATGGGTCATGCTCGCCGGATGCTGCGCCAGCGACTCGGCATCGCCCAGGCTCACCGCCCGCGCGAACAGCTGCAGGGCATTCATAAAGCGCCGCCCGGCTTCGATGCCGCCCTTGAGCTCAAAGGCGATCATGCCGCCCGGCAGGCGCATCTGCCGTTGAGCGAGTTGGTACTGGGTAAACGAGGGCAGCCCTGGGTAGTGGATAAACTCGACCTGCGGCTGTCGCGCGATAAACTCCGCCACCTGCTGGGCGTTGGCGCAATGGCGGTCCATGCGCAGGGCCAGGGTCTTGATACCCCGCATCAACAGCGAAGCGTCATGGGGCGACAGCACCGCGCCTGTCATGTCTTTGAGGCCTTCCAGGCGTATCCGGTCGATCAGCGCCTTGCGCCCCACCACCAGCCCTGCGGTGAGATCACCATGGCCGCTCAAGTACTTGGTGGCCGAATGCACCACCAGGTCGGCTCCCATTTCCAGGGGCCGCTGCAAATAAGGCGTGCAGTAAGTGTTGTCGACCACGATATGCAAATCATGCCCACGCGCGGCGTCAGCCACCGCCGCGATATCGACCAGTTGCATGTTGGGGTTGGCGGGTGTTTCGAAGTAGATCATCCGTGTTTTGCTGGTGATCGCCGCCTTGAGTGCCTTAGTGTCGTTAAGGTCGACGTGACGGATTTTCACCCCGAACTCGCCAATGCCATGGTGCAGGAAGGCAAAGGTACAGCCATACAACGTGCGCCCGACAATCAGTTCATCACCCGGCCGCAGTAGGGTCCAGATCGTCGAGGTAATGGCCCCCATCCCCGAAGCCAGCGCCAGCCCGGCCTCGCCCCCTTCCAACGACGCCATACGCTGTTCCAGCAAAGCCAGCGTCGGGTTGGAAATGCGGCTGTAGAAGTGCCCCGCTTCCTCCCCTGCAAAGCAGGCAGCGCCATATTCAACGGTGGGGAAGGCATAGGTCGCTGTTTGATACACCGGCGGCACGAGGGCGCCCCCATGGGAAAGCGGGTCATAACCATGGTGGATGGCCCGTGTGGAAAAACCGGTATTGTTATGGGAGTCGCGCATGGCAACAGCCTCTGGTGGTTTGTTATAAGCTTATGCCACCGAGCTGCCTGAATTTTTCCAAAATAGCCCACGCAATCGAGCACTTTTTGGAACAAAAACAACAATTATTCGATCAGGAGGGCAAACCATGCCTTCGAGCCTCGACCGCACCGACCGCGCCCTGCTCGCCGCCCTGCAGGACAACGCCCGCCTTACCGTCTCCGAGCTTGCCGACCAGGTAGCGCTGACCACCTCGCCTTGCTGGCGGCGGGTCAAATTGCTGGAAGATAACGGCTATATCACCGGCTACCAGGCCATTCTTTCCCCTAAATCATTGGGGTTTGGCGTAACCGCTTTTGTCAGCATCATGATGGATTCGCATACCAAAGACATGGCCTTGGCCTTTGAGAAGCGGTTGATGGAAATACCCGAAATCGTTGCCTGCCATAATATTTCCGGGCGCTATGACTTCTTGCTGGAAATACTGGCGCGGGACCTTGAATCGTTTGGGGAATTCACCCGAGAAGTACTGCAGCGGTTGCCGGGAGTTAAAGAAATTTATTCGAGCTTTTCGTACAAGGCAGTGAAAGAGAGGCGCGTGATTCCTGTGTCGGAAAAGCATATCTGATTCAGACCTTTCCGAACGGCAGGAAGGGTCCTACCGATGGATAGGCCGCAACTGACATACTGCACATTCAATTCACGAAAAGCTTTGCCATGTAGTGATCAGGAGAACCTACATGGCACAGGACAAAACGTATTATCTCACCGAAGGGCTTTGGATTAGCGCCGCTGCCCCCACGGGTGCTGAACTCAGGTTACTGGGTGGCGGTGGAGGCGGACCAGGCGGAGGGGGCTGGGGGCTGAGTGAAGGCTACCCTCGCGGTACCAGCCCAACCAAAAATGATATTGCGCGGGTCATTTCAACACGGAGAGTGTTGACAGAGGAATATCAGGTCATCGAGAAAGACCACGAAGAAAAATATACTCAAGAGATAAACCAGCTCCCAGAAACGATTGCCGCATTAAAAGCTCAAATCAGATCCGACGCGCAGAACACACCCAACCAATCTTTAAAAGCAATAGTTGAACAACAGGTTTTGACCTCACGTATCAGCCAGATGCGTGAGAACTACCTGCAGATTTTACCCGACGCAAATAGTTATTTTGGCGTACCCGCGTTCTATAAGCGCGGCGATTCAATGATGAGTCGGTTTCTCGACCCTGGTTTCATCGAATCAACAACGGGTGAAGCCTTGGGTGTGGAATGGGCCACAAAACTGCAGAGGTCGTGGGACGGCGCCTATCGTTTACACCTGCTAGCCCAGAAGCATCAGTCGCTAGCGGATGAACTCAAAGGGCTGGCAGGACAGGTAGATCAAGAGGAGCTGACCCAGCAGCCTTTAGACCTGCTGAAGGTGATTGCGCGTAGAACAGCGCAGATTCACGTAGAGCGGCAAATTCACTTCGAATGTTTGCCTAATGTTATTCAGCATGAGCTCGGGCAAACCGTCATTGGGGACGCTTACACACTCGCCCAAACGTTCAATGCTTACTTGGCCACCGCCTCTGCTCTGGTGCAGAGCAAACAATCGCAAATACCGCAGTACCCAGATCAAAATCCGCGGATCAGCAGCCCTCTGTCGAAACCCCAACTGGAAGGGCTGTTGCATCTTGTGGATGAGCAAAGATTGCGCCGAGCTGGTCAGCGCTGGAAGGAATATCACCAGGCCCTTGCATTGAGCGAATCGATCAGGTTCCTCGATACCTTCACAAGTGCTACGCAGAATCTTAACCAGCGCGCGGCCGAGGTTGAACACTTACAAGCTCAGTTTGCAGCGCAACAGGCGGCGGCTGAGGAAGCCGCTCGGCTACAGGCTGAGGCTGAGCGCCTGGCTGCCGAGGAAGTGGTGAGGCAGCAAGCCGAAGCTGAGCGATTGGCCGCAGAAGAAGCGGCACGCCAGCAAGCCGAAACTGAGCGTTTAGCTGCCGAGGCGGAACGGCAGCAGCTCGAGACGTTGCTCAAACGTATAAGTTACAACCACGAAGGCCGACTGGCGGCATCGGTCCCTGCAATCATCCCCATCGGTGCTGCAACGTTCGCAATCGCCGAGACCGCCTATACAGCGTTAGGGGCTGCAATATCTGCAGCTTTGACCAGGATTATTGCGGCTTCCACTCCCGCCCTAGCGGTGGGCTCCCTGGCAATGGCCTGGCCGTCCACGTTGGCCAACAGCGAACGTCACTACCTCATCAGCACGCCCCTCGCTAACCTTTCACCTCCGAACGGTCCGGATCTAGTCGCCCTTGCCCTCTCATCAACCAGTATCGATTTACCTTACCTTCTTGCAGGGGCCGAAGACCAACATGGGCTGGATCTCTACGTGGTACCTGGCGCTAAGCCAGTACCCGTTCGCGCCGCGACTTTCGACAGCGAGCGCCAGCTTTACAGCCTGGCACTGGAGAACCCTCAGCGAATTCTGACCTGGACCCCAGCCAGCGCACCGGGGGATGAACAGGGAAGCTCTACCAGTCTTCCGCCGGCACCACCTGGGACTGTCGTTTACACCGGCAGCAGCCTTAATCCTGTAAGCACCGAGCAGGACGGTTATCCGGCTCTGGAGCTACTGGATCAAGAACGGCTGATAATCACCTTTCCGCTGGATTCGGGTTTGCCGCCTATTCTGGTGGTGTTCAAGAGTCCGCGATATGAGCCAGGGATTGCTACAGGGTTAGGCTCGCCAATCACTGGTATCTGGCTCGATGAAGCAGCCAGGCAGACCGGGGCAGAAATTCCAACACAGATTGCGGATGTGCTGAGGGGACGGGAATTTCGAGATTTCGATGCTTTCCGAGCCGCATTCTGGAAGGCTGTAGCCGAACACCCCGAGCTGTCTAGTCAATTTAACACTACAAATAGAAATCTCATGGCTAGAGGACACGCCCCCAAAGCACGTGACAAAGATCACTACAAGGGGCACGCTACTTTTATACTCCATCACGTGATTCCAATTTCCGAACATGGAGCTGTATACGATGCTGACAACTTGAAGATTGTCACGCCGGCAGCGCATCACAACATACATTACGGGGCATCAGAATGACTCCAAAAAACAGCATATCTGAATTCACAGAACTGGAATTCCTTGAATTTATAACCTCAATTACAAACCCACCCAACAATATAAGCGAACAGGATTTAGATTCACACATCATGAGATTTAAATCGCTAAGCGAACATCCGAATGGCTCGGACTTAATATACTGGCCTGAGGCAGACGGCCTTGATACGCCAGAGGAAATCGTACGCATCATAAAAGAGTGGCGCGCAGCTAACGGCAAGCCAGGATTTAAAGCAGAGTAAATCCAACACCCCGCTCATACGGGGTGTTACTCCTTAAAAAATTAGTGCGTTCCAGACCTGTGAGATTTGCACGTCCGGACACAAACAAAAAACCCCGCCGAAGCGGGGTTTTTCATGCAGCCTCAGCGCTTAGATCGCGCCACGCTGACGCAACACATCCAGCACCTGCTTCACGCCTTCGTCGACACTGGTGTTCTGGGTATCGATCACCAGGTCAGCGTCCAGCGGCACATCGAACGGGAAGCTTTCACCCGGGATGTTGTCGCCACCGGCAGCATACAGGCCCTGCGGGTCGCGCTCGCGGCAGGCGATCGGCGAGGCCTGGACGTAAACGGTCACCAGGCGCTCCTTGCCGATCAGCGCCTTGGCCTGTTCGCGGCCTTCGGCATCCGGGGCGACGAAGGCGGCCAGGGTCAGCATGCCGGCTTCGTTGAACTGGCGCGCCACATGGGCGGCGCGGCGCCAGTTCTCGGTGCGGCCGGCGCGGTCCTGTGGCAGGCCCTTGTTCAGGTCGTGGCGCAGGTTCTGGCCATCGAGCACGTACACCGCACGGCCCATGTCGAACAGCTTGCGCTCCACGGCGTAGGCCAAGGTGCTCTTGCCAGCGCCGGACAGGCCGCTGAACAGCACGGTGGCCGGCTGCTGGCCGAAGCGCAGGGCACGCTCTTCGGTGGACACGTGAGCCTGCTTGCCATGCTGGCCGGTGCTGCCGTGCGGCAGCACTGGCTGTGCGATGATCATGCCGGCGCCAACGGTGCCGTTGGTAAGGCGGTCGATGACGATGAACGCACCGGTGGTGCGGTTGCTGTCATAGCCGTCCAGCGCGATGGCGCTGTCCAGGGACACCTTGACGCGACCGATCTCGTTCAGCTGCAGCGCGCTGGCCGCATCCTTTTCGAGGGTGTTCACATCGACCTTGTGGGTGATGCTGGCGATCGAGCCCGGCACATAGCTGGTGGCACGCTTGATGTCGTATTTCTTGCCGGGGAGCATGGGCTCTTCGGCCATCCACACCAGCATCGCGTCGAACTGGTCGGTCACCGGCGGGACATTGTCGGCATGCACCAGCAGGTCGCCACGGGAGATGTCGATCTCGTCTTCCATGGTCAGAGTCACCGCCTGGCCTGGGCCGGCGTTTTCCAGCTCACCTTCGTAGGTGACGATGGACTTGACCCGGCTGCTCTTGCCCGACGGCAGCACGACGATTTCGTCGCCCTTGTGCACCACGCCACTGGCGAGGGTGCCGGCAAAGCCGCGGAAGTTCAGGTTCGGACGGTTGACGTACTGCACCGGGAAGCGCAGGTCGGTGAAGTTGCGGTCGGCCGCGACTTCCACGGTCTCGAGGATTTCCATCAGCGCAGGGCCGGTGTACCACGGCGAACGCTCGCTGCGGTTGACCACGTTGTCGCCCTTGAGCGCCGACATCGGCACGAAGTGCAGGCTGCTCGGCGTCAGGTTGATGGCATCGGCGAACTTCAGGTAGTCGGCCTTGATTTCTTCGAACACGCCTTCGTCGAACCCTTTGAGGTCCATCTTGTTGACGGCGACGACGATGTGCTTGATGCCCAGCAACGAGGCGATGTAGCTGTGACGACGGGTCTGGGTCTGCACGCCGTAGCGGGCATCGACCAGGATGATCGCCAGGTCACAGGTGGATGCACCGGTGGCCATGTTACGGGTGTACTGCTCGTGGCCCGGGGTGTCGGCAATGATGAACTTGCGCTTGGCGGTGGAGAAGTAGCGGTAGGCAACATCGATGGTGATGCCCTGCTCGCGCTCGGCCTGCAGGCCGTCGACCAGCAGCGCCAGGTCGACTTCTTCGCCGGTGGTACCGGACTTCTTCGAATCACGGGTGATGGCTTCGAGGTGGTCCTCGTAGATCATCTTCGAGTCGTGCAGCAGGCGCCCGATCAGGGTGCTCTTGCCGTCGTCGACGTTGCCGCAGGTCAGGAAACGCAGCAGTTCCTTGCGCTCGTGCTGGGCCAGGTAGGCGAGGATGTCCTCGCTGATCAGATCAGATTGGTGCGACATGGAGTAACCCTGAAATTAGAAGTAGCCTTGGCGTTTCTTGTCTTCCATGGAGCCGGCGCCATCGTGGTCGATGACACGGCCCTGGCGTTCGGACGTACGGGTCAGGAGCATTTCCTGAATGATGTCCGTCAGGGTCTCGGCTTCGGACTCGACAGCACCCGTCAACGGGTAGCAACCGAGGGTACGGAAACGCACCTTCTTCTTGACGATGCGGGCCTTTTCTTCCTCGGAGAGGTGCTCAAGGATGCGCTCGTCGTCGATCATGATCAGGGTGCCGTTCTTCTCGATGACTTCACGCTCGGCGGCGAAGTACAGCGGCACGATCGGGATGCCTTCGAGGTAGATGTACTGCCAGATGTCCAGCTCGGTCCAGTTCGACAGCGGGAAGACGCGGATCGACTCGCCCTTGTTGACCTTGCCGTTGTACACGTTCCACAGCTCGGGGCGCTGGTTCTTCGGGTCCCAACGGTGCTTGCTGTCGCGGAACGAGTAGACGCGTTCCTTGGCGCGCGACTTCTCTTCGTCACGGCGGGCACCACCGAAGGCGGCGTCGAAACCATGCTTGTCCAGCGCCTGCTTGAGGCCCTGGGTCTTCATGATGTCGGTGTGCTTGGAGCTGCCATGGGTGAAGGGGTTGATGCCCTGCGCCACACCCTCAGGGTTGACGTGGGTGATCAGCTCCAGGCCCATTTCCTCGACCATCTTGTCGCGGAAGCTGTACATCTCCTGGAATTTCCACTGGGTGTCGACGTGCATCACCGGGAACGGCAGCTTGCCCGGGAAGAAGGCCTTGCGCGCCAGGTGCAGCATCACGGCGGAATCCTTGCCGATCGAGTACAGCATCACCGGGTTGTCGAACTCGGCGGCCACCTCGCGGATGATGTGGATGCTCTCCGCCTCCAGCTGTTTCAAGTGCGTCAGTTTGTCGACCATGGCTACTCACGAAAAACGATCTTATGGACGGCCTGCGGGCCGTGTTCGAGCGAGCCACTTTATCACAGCGGCTGATTCTATTTAGGAGGCGGGCTAGATCGAAACAATCTAACGATATGACTGGGGGTTTGGGCTCTGGCTACTCACCACCAGCCGTTGTAGGAGCAGCCTTGGGCTGCGAAGAGGCCAGTGGTGGCACTTTACCTGTACCGGCCTCTTCGCAGCGCAAGGCTGCTCCTACAGGGGTTGTGGGCGATCCGGAAGGGTTAGATCGGGTTGGGGCAATCGATGAACAGATGTTCCACGGCGAAGCGCCGGGCCAGGTAGTCGCCCAGGGCCTGCACGCCATAGCGCTCGGTGGCATGGTGCCCGGCGGCGATGAAGCTGACGCCGTTTTCGCGGGCACTGTGGAAGGTCTGTTCCGACGCCTCGCCACTGATGAACAGGTCGACCCCTGCGGCAATCGCGGTGTCGATATACCCCTGCCCGCCCCCGGTGCACCAGCCCACGCGGCGGATCATCTGCTCGCCTTCAACCAGCAACGGCTCACGCCCCATCACCTCTTGCACCCGCCGGGCAAAATCCCGTGCAGTCATCGGCTCAGCCAGCGAACCGACCAAGCCAACCACTTTCGGGTTTTCCGGGTCCAGCGGCCCCTCGACGGTGATATCCAACTGGCGCGCCAGCTGCACGTTGTTGCCCACCTCCGGGTGTACATCCAGCGGCAGGTGGAACGCCAGCAGGCTGATGTCGTGCTTGAGCAGGGTTTTCAAACGGCGCTGCTTGATCCCCGTGATGCACGGGTTCTCGCCCTTCCAGAAGTAGCCATGGTGCACCAGCACCAGGTCGGCCTCAGCCTCGACCGCGGCATCCAGCAACGCTTGGCTGGCCGTGACACCGCTGACAATGCGGCTGACCTGCGGACGGCCCTCGACCTGCAGCCCGTTGGGGCAATAATCCTGGATCTTCGCACTGCCCAGGTAGCGCTCGGCTTCCTCGACCAGGGTGTTCAGAGCGACGGCCATGAAAATCTCCTCGAAATCTGCGTTTTTGCCGGGTTCAACACCCGTATACTGGCCGCCATTATGAGCCGTCGCCGGCCTTGGGGAAACCGGCGTCAGCCGCCTGGGTGCAGGCCAGACAAGCCTTCGCCGATCAGCGGTTTCAGGTGTATGATCGCGCGCGCTCGCGCCCCGTGGCGCTGCTATCTGGCTCCCGCCCTACTCCCAGGATTCGTTCATGTTCAAGGCTCTGCGTTACTTTGGCTGGCCCCTGCTCACCGGTGTGTTGATCGCCATGCTGATCATCCAGCGCTTCCCGCAATGGGTCGGCCTGCCCAGCCAGGACGTCAACCTGCAGCAGGCCCCGCAAACCACCCGGATCATGCAGGGCCCGGTGTCGTATGCCGACGCCGTGACCCTGGCCGCACCGGCAGTGGTCAACCTGTACACCACCAAGGTGGTCAACAAGAGCGCCCATCCGCTGTTCGAAGACCCGCAGTTCCGCCGCTTCTTTGGCGACAACCTGCCCAAGCAGAAGCGCTGGGAGTCAAGCCTGGGCTCGGCGGTAATCATGAGCCCCGAGGGCTACCTGCTGACCAACAACCACGTCACCAGTGGCGCCGACCAGATCGTGGTAGCGCTCAAGGATGGCCGCGAGACCTTGGCGCGGGTGATCGGCAGCGACCCGGAAACCGACCTGGCGGTGCTGAAGATCGACTTGAAGAGCCTGCCGGCCATCACCATCGGCCGCTCCGACAACATCCACATTGGTGATGTCTCGCTGGCCATCGGCAACCCCTTTGGCGTCGGCCAGACCGTGACCATGGGCATCATCAGTGCCACCGGCCGTAACCAGCTGGGCCTGAACAACTACGAAGACTTCATCCAGACCGACGCGGCGATCAACCCGGGTAACTCCGGCGGTGCACTGGTCGATGCCAACGGCAACCTGATCGGCATCAACACGGCCATTTTCTCCAAGTCCGGCGGCTCTCAGGGCATTGGTTTCGCCATCCCAGTGAAGCTGGCGCTGGAGGTGATGAAGTCGATCGTCGAACACGGCCAGGTGATCCGTGGCTGGTTGGGCATCGAAGTGCAGCCGCTGAGCCAGGAACTGGCTGAGTCGTTCGGTATGCAGAATCGCCCAGGCATCGTCGTGGCGGGGATCTTCCGCGAAGGGCCGGCGCAAAAAGCCGGGCTGCAGCTGGGTGACGTGATCATGAGCATCAACGGCGAGCCGGCGGGTGACGGGCGCAAGTCGATGAACCAGGTGGCGCGGATCAAGCCCAACGAGAAGATCACCATCGAGGTGATGCGCAATGGGCAGCAGCTGAAGCTGGTCGCCGAGGTGGGGCTGCGGCCGCCGCCTGCTCCGGCGACGACGCAGGAAGAGAAGTAACACTGGGGCTGCTTTGCAGCCCATTCGCAGCACAAGGCTGCTCCTACAGGGGGATCGCATTGCCTTGTAGGAGCAGCCTTGCGCTGCGAATGGGCCGCAAAGCGGCCCCACCAGCATCAATGCAAAATCTGACTCAAGAACAACTTGGTCCGATCACTGCGCGGCCGGTCGAAGAAATCATCCGGCGCCGCCTGCTCCACAATCTCCCCCTTGTCCATGAAGATCACCCGGTTCGCCACGGTGCGGGCAAAGCCCATCTCGTGGGTGACACAGAGCATGGTCATGCCGTCCTCGGCCAGGCCCACCATGGTATCGAGCACTTCCTTGACCATCTCTGGGTCGAGCGCCGACGTCGGCTCGTCGAACAGCATGATCTTCGGTTTCATGCACAGCGCCCGGGCAATCGCCACACGCTGCTGTTGGCCACCCGACAACTGCCCCGGGTACTTGTGCGCCTGCTCAGGGATACGCACCCGCTCCAGATAATGCATGGCGATTTCCTCGGCCTTGCGCCGCGGCATCTTGCGCACCCACATCGGCGCCAGTGTGCAGTTTTCCAGAATGCTCAGGTGCGGGAACAGGTTGAAGTGTTGGAACACCATGCCGACCTCACGGCGGATCGCCTCGATCTGCTTGAGGTCGTTGGTCAGCTCGACGCCATCGACGACGATGCGGCCCTGCTGGTGCTCTTCAAGCCGGTTAAGGCAGCGGATGGTGGTCGACTTGCCCGACCCGGATGGCCCGCACAGCACGATGCGCTCGCCCTGGCGCACATTCAGGTTGATGTCCTTGAGCACATGGAACTGGCCGTACCATTTGTTCACACCCTGCATCTGGATGATGCCTTCGGGGCCAGCAGGCTGCTTGATCGCTTCACTCATTTCGAAACTCCTAACGCTTGTGGCCAGTGTCCAGCTTGCGCTCCAGGTGCATGGAGTAGCGGGACATACCGAAACAGAAAATCCAGAAAACCAGCGCAGCGAACACGTAGCCCTCGGTGGCCATGCCCAGCCAGGCCGGGTCGGCCGCCGCTTGCTTGACGCTGTTGAGCAGGTCGAACAGGCCGATGATGATGACCAGGCTGGTGTCCTTGAACAGGGCAATGAAGGTGTTGACGATGCCGGGGATCACCAGCTTCAGCGCCTGGGGCAGGATCACCAGGCCCATCGCACGCCAGTAGCCCAGGCCCATGGCCGCAGCCGCTTCGTATTGCCCCTTGGGGATGGCCTGCAGGCCACCGCGCACCACCTCGGCGATGTACGCCGACTGGAACAGGATCACGCCGATCATCGCCCGCAGCAGCTTGTCGAAGCTCATGCCTTCGGGCAGGAACAGCGGCAGCATCACCGAGGACATGAACAGCACGGTGATCAACGGTACGCCGCGCCAGAACTCGATGAAGGTCACGCAGACCACCTTCACCGCCGGCATCCGCGAACGCCGCCCCAATGCCAGCAGGATGCCCAGCGGCAACGCACCGACGATACCCACGGTGGCGATCACCAGGGTCAGCATCAGCCCGCCCCACTGGCTGGTCGGCACGCTTTCCAGGCCCAGGTAGCCGCCATGCAGCAGGGTGTAGGCAAGGACCGGGTACAGCACTAGGAAGCCCAGGCCATACACGGCCTTGCGCGGGAAGCGCTTGATGAACAGCGGCGCGGCGCCGAGCACGGCCAGCCACACGGTCAGGTCCACGCGCCAGCGCAGTTCCGTCGGGTAGTAGCCGTACATGAACTGGCCAAAGCGCTGCTGCACGAACACCCAGCAGGCGCCCTCCTTGGTGCAGTCTGCGCGGGTGGTGCCGACCCAGTTGGCATCGATCAGCGCCCACTGCAGCAAAGGCGGTACGATCAGCCACACCAAATAAAGGGCGAACAGGGTCAGCAGGGTATTGAGCCAGCTGGAGAACAGGTTGGCACGCATCCATGCGAGCACGCCGACGGTCTTCACCGGTGGCGGCATGTCAGGTTTGAAAACGTGAGCATTCACGGGCGTATCCTCACCGCTCGATCAGCGCAATGCGCTTGTTGTACCAGTTCATCAGCAGCGAAATGCTGATGCTGATGGCGAGATAGACACTCATGGTGATGGCAATCACCTCGATGGCCTGGCCGGTCTGGTTGAGCACCGTACCGGCGAACAGCGAGACCATCTCTGGGTAGCCGATACCGGCCGCCAGCGACGAGTTCTTCGCCAGGTTCAGGTACTGGCTGGTCAGCGGCGGAATGATCACCCGCAGTGCCTGGGGGATGATCACCTTGCGCAGGGTCGGGCCCTCGCGCAGGCCCAGCGAACGCGCAGCTTCAGTTTGGCCATGGCTGACCGAACGGATGCCGGAGCGCACGATTTCGGCAATGAACGCCGCGGTGTAGATCGTCAGCGCCAGGGTCAATGCCAGCAGTTCCGGGATCAGCACCCAGCCACCGACGAAGTTGAAGCCCTTCAACTGCGGCACTTCCCAGTGCACGGGGCTGCCGAACAGCAGCACGCAGAGGCCAGGGATGGCAATGAACAGCGCCAGCCCCACCCAAAACTTGTGAAACGGCTCACCGGTCTCGTTGAAGCGTTTGTTGGCAACACGCACCATCACCACGATGGCCGCGATCGCCAGCGCCAGGGCAATGACAAACGGCCAGAAGCCATCGGCCATCGAGGCGCCGGGCATGTTCAGGCCCCGGTTGCTGATGAAGAACAGGTCGTTGATGTTGATGCTGCCCCGCGGCCCTGGCAGGGTCAGGAACACCGCGAAATACCAGAACAGAATCTGCAGCAAAGGTGGAATGTTGCGGAAGGTCTCCACATACACGGTCGCCAGTTTGTTGATCATCCAGTTCGGTGACAGCCGTGCCACACCGATGATGAACCCCAAGACGGTCGCCAGGATGACGCCGATGATCGTCACCAGCAGCGTGTTGAGCAGGCCGATGACGAACACCCGCGCGTAACTGTCGGATTCCACATAAGGAATCAGGTGCTGGGCGATGCCGAAGCCGGCACTGCGGTCGAGGAAGTCGAAGCCCGAGGTGATGCCCCGGTGTTGCAGGTTGGTTTGCGTGTTGTGGAACAGGTACCAGCCCAGGCCCACCACGAAGACGATCGTGAGAACCTGGAACAACCACGCGCGCACACGCGGATCGTTCAGGGATAGCCCCTTTTGTGCGCCGATTCGATTTTGCATGAAGTGCCCCGGACAGTAGGGATTCGAACAGCCTGCGGCGGCGGGATGCCGCCGCAGGGTGCAGCCATCAGCGCACAGGTGGCGCGTACTGGATGCCGCCGTTGTTCCACAGGGCGTTCATGCCACGGTCGATCTTCAAGTCAGTGCTCTGGCCCAGGTTCTTCTCGAACACTTCGCCATAGTTGCCCACTTGCTTGACGATCTGGACTACCCAGTCTTTGGGCAGCTTGAGGTCTTTGCCGTACTCGCCGTCAGCGCCAAGCAGGCGGGCGTTGTCCGGGTTCTTGGTGGATTTGGCCTCAGCCTCGACGTTCTTCGACGTGATGCCGGCCTCTTCGGCGTTGAGCATGGCGAACAGGGTCCACTTGACGATGCTGAACCATTCTTCGTCGCCCTTGCGTACCACCGGGCCCAAGGGTTCCTTGGAGATGGTTTCCGGCAGCACCACGTAGTCGGTCGGCGCGGCCAGCTTGGAACGCTGGGCGAACAGCTGCGACTTGTCCGAGGTCAGCACGTCGCAACGGCCGGACTCCAGCGACTTGGCGCTTTCGTCGGAGGTGTCGAAGGTGATCGGGGTGTACTTCAGGTTATTGGCGCGGAAGTAGTCGGAAACGTTCAGCTCGGTGGTGGTACCGGCCTGGATGCAGATGGTCGCGCCATCGAGCTCTTTGGCACTGGAAACCCCCAGCTTCTTGTTGACCAGGAAGCCGACGCCGTCATAGTAGGTGACACCGGCGAACACCAGGCCCATGCCGGCATCGCGCGAGCTGGTCCAGGTGGTGTTGCGCGACAGCACGTCGACTTCGCCAGACTGCAGCGCAGTGAAGCGTTCCTTGGCGTTGAGCTGGCTGAACTTGACCTTGGTCGCATCGCCGAACACGGCGGCAGCAACGGCGCGGCAGACATCGGCGTCGATACCGACGATCTTGCCTTGCGCATCAGGTACCGAGAAGCCTGGCAGACCGTCGCTCACGCCACACTGGACGAAGCCCTTCTTCTTTACCGCATCAAGCGTGGCGCCGGCCTGGGCGGTTGTCACAGCGCCCAGCGCAGCGGCAGCGGTCAGGACTGCCAGGGTGGTTTTCAACATCTTCATTCACAACCTCCAAATCGCTCTTGTTGTACCGAGCCGGAATTGCACCGCACCCTTTTGAGGCGTATCCGACCCGTGTTGGCTTGTTATTGGGTCAATGGCGCAATGGGCTGTTCTATGACAGCCTTCACGTGCAAAGGGTGTTACCGTCACGGCCTGACCCTTGCATCGGATGATTCATAGCAAAGGGCGTACCACAGTTGACGGCTAAAGCGTTTAAGCGCTCGTCAAGTAGGGAAAGTTGTATCGTTGCGACATTCTTTTTCCGACAATCATTTGCAGCGCCTTCTTTTTACGCACACGAAAACAAGACACGCACACTTTCGGAGCAGTCATGACCAACCCGCTGATTCTCGAACCGCAGAAAACCGCCGACGCCTGTGTGATCTGGTTGCACGGCCTGGGCGCCGACCGTTACGACTTCCTACCGGTTGCCGAATTCATGCAGGAACGACTGCTCAGTACTCGGTTCATCATGCCCCAGGCCCCTACCCGCCCAGTCACCATCAATGGCGGCTATGCCATGCCCAGCTGGTATGACATCAAGGCCATGACCCCGGCGCGCGCCATCGACGAGGCGCAGCTGGAGGAATCGGCCGACCAGGTGATCGCCCTGATCAAGGCCGAACAGGCCAAGGGCATCAATCTGTCGCGGATTTTCCTGGCCGGTTTCTCCCAAGGTGGCGCCGTGGTACTGCACACGGCTTATATAAAGTGGCAAGAAGCCTTGGGCGGGGTGATCGCGCTGTCCACCTACGCGCCCACCTTCAACGATGCCCACGAGCTCAGCGCCTGCCAGCAACGCACCCCGGCCCTGTGCCTGCATGGCGTGCACGACCCGGTGGTGATCCCTTCGATGGGGCGCACGGCCTTCGAATACCTGAATACCTGGGGTGTTGCCGCCCAATGGCACGAGTACCCGATGGAGCATGAAGTGGCCATCGAGGAACTGAGCGATATCCACGACTGGTTGAGCAAGCAATTGCAATAAGCCAGGCTCGCCCGTCGTTGTAGGTGTATTCCGCTACGCCGTGTCCAGTTCTTGCTTTACACTGCCCGGCGTACATTCCTTAACCAGTTGATGAGACGATCGTGCTCAAGGCACTCAAAAAAATATTCGGCAAAGGAGACGCCGCGCCTCAGGCCGTCGATCCCGCTGCCAGCGTGAAAACGCCCGCGCCTGCTCCCGCTGCTGTGGCTCAGCCCCAGTCTCAGCCAGCGCCTCAGCCGGCCCCAACACTCGCCGACGCCAGCCCTGAGGCCCAAGCGCCTGCCGCCACCGACAAACCGGCCAAGGACAAACCGCGCCGCGAACGCAAGCCAAAGCCGCAGGCCAGCCTGTGGAAGCTGGAAGATTTCGTGGTAGAGCCGCAGGAAGGTAAAACCCGCTTCCACGACTTCAAGCTGTCCAGTGAAGTGATGCACGCGATCCACGACCTGGGCTTCCCCTACTGCACGCCGATTCAGGCGCAGGTATTGGGTTACACCCTGCGCGGCCAGGACGCGATCGGCCGAGCCCAGACCGGCACCGGCAAGACCGCCGCGTTCCTGATCTCGATCATTTCCCAGCTGCAGCAGACGCCGCCGCCCAAAGAACGCTTCATGGGCGAACCGCGCGCGCTGATCATCGCGCCAACCCGCGAACTGGTGGTGCAGATCGCCAAGGACGCCGCCGCCCTGACCAAGTACACCGGCCTGAACGTCATGAGCTTTGTCGGTGGCATGGACTTCGACAAGCAGCTCAAGGCCCTGGAAGCGCGTCATTGCGACATCCTGGTCGCCACGCCGGGCCGCCTGCTGGACTTCAACCAGCGCGGTGAAGTGCACCTGGACATGGTCGAAGTGATGGTGCTGGACGAAGCCGACCGCATGCTCGACATGGGCTTTATCCCACAGGTACGTCAGATCATTCGCCAGACCCCGCCGAAAAGCGAACGCCAGACGCTGCTGTTCTCCGCCACCTTCACCGAAGACGTGATGAACCTGGCCAAGCAGTGGACCACCAACCCGGCCATCGTCGAGATCGAGCCAGAAAACGTCGCCAGCGAGACGGTCGAGCAGCACGTCTACGCGGTGGCCGGCAGCGACAAGTACAAGCTGCTGTACAACCTGGTGACCCAGAACAAGTGGGAACGGGTGATGGTGTTCGCCAACCGCAAGGATGAAGTGCGGCGTATCGAAGAGAAGCTGGTGCGCGACGGCATCAACGCCGCCCAACTGTCGGGTGACGTGCCGCAGCACAAGCGCATTCGTACGCTAGAGAGTTTCCGCGAAGGCCGGATTACCGTGCTGGTGGCCACCGACGTGGCGGGCCGCGGCATCCATATCGATGGCATCAGCCACGTGATCAACTTCACCCTGCCCGAAGATGCCGATGACTATGTTCACCGCATCGGCCGTACCGGCCGCGCGGGGACCAGTGGCGTGTCGATCAGCTTTGCCGGCGAGGACGATTCCTACCAACTGCCGGCGATCGAAGAGCTGCTGGGGCGCAAGATCAAATGCGAGATGCCGCCGGATGAGCTGCTCAAGCCGGTGCCGCGCAAGCATCATTGAGGCACGCAGAGCCCAGGTAATTCGCGATCTCTGTAGGAGCAGCCTTGTGCTGCGAAGAGGCCGGTGACAACACAGTCATCATTGGTGTTAGCACTGGCCCTTTCGCAGCACAAGGCTGCTCCTACAGAGGCCGTGCTGCTTCCGAAGTACACCGATCGGCTTACCAGCGCCCCGCCGCATCCTGGTCACTCTGCTTGCCTTCCACCCAGCGCGGCCCGTCCTGGGTGTTTTCCTTCTTCCAGAACGGCGCCCGGGTCTTCAGGTAATCCATGATGAAGTTGCAGGCATCGAACGCCGCCTGCCGATGGGCACTGGCCACACCGACGAAAACGATCGGTTCGCCCGGCTCCATCGCGCCAATCCGGTGCAACACCTCGACCTTGAGCAAGGGCCAGCGCTGCTCGGCCTCGACCACGATCTTGGCCAACGCCTTTTCGGTCATCCCCGGGTAGTGCTCAAGGAACATCCCGGCCACCTCGCGGCCATCATTGAAATCACGCACGTAGCCGACAAACCCGACCACCGCACCCACGCCGACATTCGCGGCATGCATGGCATTGACCTCGACACCCGGGTCAAACGCCCCGTGCTGCACTCGCACCGTCATGCTCAGCCTCCGGTCACCGGTGGGAAGAACGCCACTTCGTCGCCCTCTTGCAGCGGCTCGTCGAGCCGGCACAGCTCTTCGTTGCGCGCGCACATCAGGTTCTGCTCCGCCAGCAATTCATATTGCCCGCCCTTGGCCATCAGCGCCTTGCGCACATCGTCGATCACCGCGAAGTCACCTTCCACACGTTCGGCATCGAGCCCGAGGAATTCCCGGTAACGGGCGAAATACATCACCTTGACCTTCATCACGCGTCCACCTTGTAGTGGCCGCTCTTGCCGCCGAGTTTTTCCAGCAGGCGCACCTGCTCGATCACCATTCCCTTGTCCACGGCCTTGCACATGTCGTAGATCGTCAGCGCGGCAACGCTGGCAGCGGTCAGTGCCTCCATCTCGACGCCGGTCTGGCCGGCCAGCTTGCAGCGGGCGACGATGCGCACTGCGTCCTGCCCTTCGGCGCTGAGTTCGACCTTGACGCTGGTCAGCATCAGCGGATGGCACAGCGGGATCAGGTCGCTGGTTTTTTTCGCCGCCTGGATACCGGCAATGCGCGCCACGGCGAACACATCGCCCTTGGGGTGCTCACCGTCGACGATCATCTGCAAGGTCTGCGGCAACATGCGCACCCGCGCCTCGGCAATCGCCTCGCGCTCGGTCACGGCCTTTTCAGTGACGTCGACCATGTTGGCCCGCCCCTGGGAATCAAGATGTGTCAGCACTGCTCTGCTCCTGTGAAGGGAACACAGAGTGTAAACCTGTGGGTCAGGTTTGAGCAGTGGCATGTACTGTCGGTGCTGGCCTCTTCGCGGGGCAAGCCCGCTCCCACAGGATCTCCACTGGCCTTGAATCGAGTGGATCTACTGTGGGAGCGGGCTTGCCCCGCGAAGAGGCCGGGCGGCGTACCGCCCGGCTGGGTGGGTTACAGATGCGACTCGGCGTACTCGGCCAGTACCGACCGTGGCACACCCTGCAGGGTGATGTGCACGCCATGGGGGAAGTCCTTGAAGCGCTCGGTCAGGTAGGTCAGGCCCGAGCTGGTCGCGGACAGGTAAGGGGTATCGATCTGCGCCAGGTTGCCCAGGCAGACCACCTTGGAACCGGAACCGGCACGGGTGATGATGGTTTTCATCTGGTGCGGCGTGAGGTTCTGGCACTCGTCGATCAGGATCAGGCTCTGCTGGAAGCTGCGACCGCGAATGTAGTTCAGCGACTTGAACTGCAGCGGCACCCGCTCAAGGATGTACTCGACGCTGCCGTGGGTGCTCTCGTCATCCATGTGCAAGGCTTCGAGGTTGTCGGTGATGGCACCCAGCCAGGGCTCCATCTTCTCCGCTTCGGTGCCCGGCAGGAAGCCGATCTCCTGGTCCAGCCCCTGCACGCTGCGGGTAGCGATGATGCGCCGGTAACGCTTGCTGACCATGGTCTGCTCGATGGCCGCGGCCAGGGCCAGGATGGTCTTGCCCGAGCCAGCGGCGCCGGTCAGGTTGACCAGGTGGATATCCGGGTCGAGCAAGGCGAACAGGGCCAGGCTCTGATGGATGTCTCGCGGTTTCAGGCCCCAGGCTTCCTGGTGCAACAGGGGTTCCTGATGCAGGTCGAGCAGCAGCAGTTCATCATCGCGGATGCCCTTGATCCAGCCGACGAAGCCTTGTTCATCGATGATGAACTCGTTGATGTGCACTGCCGGCAGGTTGTCGATCATTTGCACACGATGCCAGGTGCGGCCCCGTTCCTGGCGGGTGTCGACCTTGCTGACCCGGTCCCAGAACGAGCCGGTGACCGAATGGTAGCCCTTGGACAACAGCGACACGTCATCGACCAACTGGTCGGTGCTGTAGTCCTCGGCCGCGATACCGCAAGCACGCGCCTTCAGGCGCATGTTGATGTCTTTGGTGACCAGCACCACGTCAAGGTCGGTGCGCCGGGCCCGTACTTCGAGCAACTGGTTGATGATGATGTTGTCGTTGAGGTTTTCCGGCAGCAGCTTGTTCGGCTCGTTGCGCGGGGTCATCAGGATGGACAGGAAGCCCTTGGGCCCACTCTTGTTGCGCTGGATCGGCACGCCCTGCTCGACATCGCTGGGCGAGGCGTTACCTAAGGTCTGGTCGATCAGGCGAATGGCCTGGCGGCATTCGGCGGCGATGCTTTGTTTACCGGTCTTGAGCTTGTCGAGTTCCTCCAGCACCGTCATCGGAATGGCGACGTGGTGCTCCTCGAAGTTGAGCAATGCGTTGGGGTCGTGAATCAGGACGTTGGTATCGAGCACATACAGGATTGGCTTGCTGGAGGAAGGGTTGCGTCCTTGGTCATCCATACTCGGTCACCTTATGTCGAAGCCACACGGCGCGGTCTGCTGCGCCGCAGAGTGACTGCCGGTCTTCCCGTATCCGCGTTGCTACGGGCGGGAAGCGAACCTGACACGGTGGATGACGCCACCTGTGCTGCAGGGCTCGGCTGTCTGGTTTCTTCATACCGCATAAACGATGACTAAAAAAAGCATTTTTACGCGCAGGTGAAGTTTATTTTTCCGATTGACGAACAGGGGTTGGCGAGGGGGCGAGTGAGGTCTACAGTCAGATATTAGTCCCCCTGCTCACGATGCCCATAAGCCTGGCAGCCCTCCCAGCCAATGCCGCTCTGCGCGGTGTTGCGCAACAACCATTCCACCGCCGGCTGTGCCTTGGGCAGGCTGTCGTGGAATTGGATCACCCCCTTGCGCCACAGCAGCATCAAGGTCAGCACCCGCTGCGCCGAGGCCTCTGCGCTCAACGGGCCCTCATCCTGGGCATCGATATCCCACAACGACACCTGCAACTGCTGGCTGGCCATGAACGCTTCGCCATCGGCCCGACGCTGGCCATAAGGCGGGCGGAACAGCGGCACGTACTGCGCCGGCAGGTCAGCCTGCACCCGCGCCTGGCTGCGCCGCAACGAATCCTGCCAGCCCTGCCACTGGGCATGAGAGCGGTACTCCCAGCCCTGAATACCCACGCATTGCCCGCGATAGAGCTGTCGCAGAGCCTCCACGGTGGCAGCGTCACGGCGTTGCTGCAGGCGATTGCCAAGCACGAAGAACGTGCCTTCAAGCTTTTGCCGGCGCAGGTAATGGGTGAGGGTATCGGTATAGCCGCCGTCGGGCCCTGGGCCCCCCACGAAGGTCAGCAGGAACATGCGATCGTTGAGCTCATCGCCATTGCGTTCCCGGTTGGAAAGGCGCTCGACCTCGCTGCTGGTGTTCGGCAACAGGGCGGCCTTGCGCAGTTGCTCATCCAGGTAACGGACATGGAACTGATGGCTCGGCTCGACCCAGCCGGTATAAAACGTGCCGACATCTGCAGCGAACGTCGCTGCCTGCGTACGCAATTCCGCCATCGACGTGACCGGGTAGCAGAACGAAGCATCCTGTTCGCAGCTGCGCTGGGCCTGTTGATAACCCTGCCACAAACGCTGCCACAGGCGTGCCCGCACCAGGCGGACCTTTTGCAGGTTGATCTGCCGCAACCCTAGCCGGGCCGCCAGTGCGCCATCGTCCAGCAGTTCGCTCTCGTGCAGCACCTGGGCGAACGAGAGGATCTCGGCGCGCGAGGCCACATCGAACAGCGCCGGGCTGTCCAGCTGTTCGGGCCACAGGCTGCGGTCCAGGCTTGCCTGGGGTGATGGGGCGGCCTGCACGGCCAGGCTCAACAGCGTGGCCAGCAAGGCCGATGCAATGCGCACGTTGGGAAGCTCCGCAACAGCAAAACGCGCACTATAGCGCCTGGCTTGGCGATGGTCTGTGACTATCGTCGGCATAGTTTGGACTTGCCAGGCCCAGCCCGTAGAATCCCCGGCAACGATTCCAGGAGCCGACCCGATGCTGACGGTGATTTCCCCCGCCAAGACCCTCGACTACGACACCCCGCCGGTGACCGAGCGTTTCACCCTGCCCCAGTACCTGGACGACTCCCAGGCACTGATCATGCAACTGCGCGAGCTGTCGCCCGCCCAGATCAGTGAACTGATGCACCTGTCCGACAAACTCGCCGGCCTCAACGCCGCCCGTTTCGGCAGCTGGACCCCAGACTTCACCCCGGCCAACGCCAAGCAAGCGTTACTGGCGTTCAAAGGTGACGTGTACACCGGCCTCGACGCCGAGAGCCTTGGCGAAGACGACTTCAGCTATGCCCAGGACCACCTGCGCATGCTCTCTGGCCTGTACGGCCTGCTGCGCCCGCTCGACCTGATGCAGCCGTACCGCCTGGAAATGGGCACCAAGCTGGCCAATGCCCGCGGCAAGGACCTGTATGCCTTCTGGGGCACGCGCATCAGCGAATGGCTGAACCAGGCCCTGGCCGACCAAGGTGATGACGTGCTGCTGAACCTGGCCAGCAATGAGTACTTCAGCGCGGTAAAACGCAGCGCCCTGAAGGCCCGCGTGATCAACGTCGACTTCAAGGACTTCAAGAACGGCCAGTACAAGATCATCAGCTTCTACGCCAAGAAAGCCCGCGGGATGATGAGCCGCTTCGTGATCGAGCAGCGCATCAGCGACCCAGAGCAGTTGAAGCAGTTCGATGTGCAGGGGTACTACTACAGTGCCGAGCAGTCGAAGGCGGATCATCTGGTGTTTTTGCGGGATCAGCCGGACGTCTAGAGACACATTTGATGCAAGGAGCAGAACCTCTAGCTGCTCCTTTCGTCACAATCTCGGACATTTCTGTCAATACGCTCACTCTGTTCCATTACCACGAAACCTACGCACACTCACCCCAACCTCTAATAACTACGTACCGCTGTAGCTATTCGCTGAAGCTCTGCAGCACCGATATTCCAGCCTCTCTTATCTAGCAGCTTCTTATGCAGTGCTTCTTCAGTGTGACCCGCGTATCGGGCCTTCGCCTTTTTATACCTATAGTGTTTTTCTTGCTCTTGATAGTAGTCCAGCTCTCCCTGAGCCTTATCACGCTTATCTTCTGTTTTCGTTAACCTTTTATGGTTTTCCGTAGTCGACTCTTTGTCGAAACGCTTCAATCGCTTGTCATAAGTTTCATTTTCAACATCCAGCCTCCGCCTTACCATTTTCAGATGACTACGTATACTCGCCAGCTTCTTCCTGTAAAGCAAAAATGCGACCCAATCTCTCATGCGCCCGCTAGGGTCACTATAATTAACAGGGTCGCCTGTACAGTAACCATAGGCATTCAGCCCGCCCGCGCCAAAAGGGCTTATTCGGTCAGGCGAAAGAAATCGCATTAACCGTGAATCGTATTTCCGATAGCCTTGGCCTAACCAATAGCGATCGGTGCTCTGCTCCAGCTGCTCGCCATTGAACCCCAGGGCCAGGTGCGTTCTGGGCAGCGGGGCGTCCCCATATACTGAATAGGCACAATGTTCCCCGTCGTTTCTCTGCATGAGTTGAATTACAGACCCTGCCCTATCAACCGCCAGCAAACCTACAAAGCTATCGCTGGAGCGACACTCTGCTAACGGCTGGTTCACGACGCGGAAAATTGTACAATCCTGTGCAGCCTTTTTTACACCAACCAACTTATTCCCTTGATAGAAATACCGTGCCGTACGTTTATCACGCTCCATCGTTAACTCCTTTCTTATAGTGCATACCCCCGAATTGCCTGCCAGTGTTTATAAGTTTTACCCGTGAAACTACTAACAGATCTGCTAGCTTGTAAGAGCCTTTAGCAAACGGCCTCAAGCATTTGGTGCTTTGGCGAGCAAGTATCGCGTTCGCGTAAAATTGGGGCAGAGGCAGCCAGTTGCCCGACATGACATCTGCGGCTTCAAGACCGAGCGCCGCTTCGCGGCGCTTCGCAGCACAAGGCTGCTCCTACAGTTGTTTCGGGCCAATTAACCTTGTGGGAGGCGGTCGCGCGCCGCCTTCACAGGCGTGACTGGCCCGAAACAAACGTAGGAGTGAGCGTTGCTCGCGATGCGCCGCGCGGGCGGCGCTCGATCTCGAAACCACAGAAAATCCCCCGCCATGCACCAACCCCCACACAATCCATCACGGCAAATAGCCACCAACCGCCCCCACACCGACCCTGAATCAAACCGCCACCACGCCACAATCCCGACGCCAAAAAACCACCAGCCCACCCTTTATCGCCAAACGCCATAAGACCGTTCGTACCTTTTTTGACGTTTTTTGAAAAATATTTTTCGATACTGGCATTAAAACATCCCCCCTCAATCTCGCCCTTTATATACCGGGACGAAACGCCCCAGTGCTATCAGATTGAAACTATTTATCACTGAAGAATTATTTAGAAATCTTTCATCCGGGCAAAACCCAGCCAGGAACTTCTGTCATACCGGATCGCTCATAGTGCCGTAACGAATTTCCTGCCCCTGGGCTGTGAGAGATGACTTACAGATGACAACGGCAGGTATCCACTGCCTGCCACAGCAACTTCGACAGGTATAACGGGCACCCCCCAAGAGCCCTGTCCACGCAGGAGAGACGCGCCCTTACAAATCGTCCTAGTGGTTGATTTCAAAGGATTTATCCACTTGAAAAAACAAGCACAGCAGCGCGCCACGTAGCGCATTGCAATAAAGACGGCTGCACGCCAAGGCACGTTTTTTAATAATGGCTTTTTACTGCCAAGTTTGAGCGCATAACTTTTCGCGCTCCGGAATAATTTTGCCTGCGCTCGGCGAAGTGTGCATTCGCCATGGACCCGTGCGCCCAAAAACTGTTGTTAATCAACCTGGCCCGGCTCTTTCCGAAGGAGCCGGCGTGATAAACACACATGAGGTGATAGCGATGCGTATCAGCATCTTTGGTTTGGGTTATGTAGGGGCAGTCTGTGCAGGCTGCCTGACGGCGCGAGGCCATGAAGTGATTGGTGTGGACGTGTCCAGCACCAAGATCGACCTGATCAACCAGGGCAAGTCGCCCATCGTCGAACCTGGCCTGGAAGCACTGCTGCAACAGGGCATCGCCAATGGCCGCCTGCGCGGCACCACCGACTTCGCCGAGGCCATCCGCGCCAGCGATGTGTCGATGATCTGCGTCGGTACGCCCAGCAAGAAGAACGGCGACCTGGGCCTTGAGTACATCGAGTCGGTGTGCCGCGAAATCGGCTACGTGCTGCGTGACACCACCCGCCGCCACACCATCGTGGTACGCAGCACCGTGCTGCCGGGCACCGTGAAGAACGTGGTGATTCCGATCCTCGAAGACTGCTCAGGCAAAAAGGCCGGGGTCGACTTCGGTGTTGCAGTCAACCCTGAGTTCCTGCGCGAAAGCACCGCGATCAAGGACTACGACCAGCCACCGATGACGGTCATCGGTGAACTGGACAGCGCCAGCGGCGACGTGCTGCAAAGCCTGTACGAAGAACTCGACGCACCGATCATCCGCAAGCCGATCGAAGTGGCCGAGATGATCAAGTACACCTGCAACGTGTGGCACGCCACCAAGATCACCTTCGCCAACGAGATCGGCAACATCGCCAAGGCTGTCGGTGTCGATGGTCGCGACGTGATGGACGTGGTCTGCCAGGACAAGGTACTGAACCTGTCGCAGTACTACATGCGCCCAGGCTTCGCCTTCGGCGGCTCGTGCCTGCCAAAGGACGTGCGCGCCCTCACCTACCGCGCCGCCAGCCTCGACGTGCGAGCACCACTGCTCGATTCGCTGATGGCCAGCAACGAGTCGCAGGTGCAGAACGCCTTCGAGCTGATTGAAGCCCACGACAAGCGCAAGGTCGCCCTGCTCGGCCTGAGCTTCAAGGCCGGCACCGACGACCTGCGTGAAAGCCCGCTGGTGGAACTGGCCGAGCGCCTGATCGGCAAGGGCTACCAGCTGGGCATCTACGACGAGAACGTCCAGTACGCCCGTGTTCACGGCGCCAACAAGGACTACATCGAATCGAAGATCCCGCACGTTTCCTCGCTGCTCAACGCCGACTTCCAGCAGGTCATCGACAACGCCGACATCATCGTCCTGGGCAACCGTGACGAGCAGTTCCGCGCCCTTGCCCAGCAAGCGCCGGAAGGCAAACAGGTGATCGACCTGGTGGGCTTCATGAGCAAAGCCACCTGCGGCACCAGCCGTACCGAAGGCATCTGCTGGTAACACCCTTGGCCGGGCAGCGCAGGTGCTCCTCAGGGAACACGCGCTGCCCTTCCTTCCCTGATTTCGCGACGGATGCTGAACATGCAAAGGCTCCAGACAGTGCTGTTGCAGTGCGCCGGGTGGCTGCTCTACATGAGCCTGCTCATGTTGATCGCCCTGGCCCTGCCGGCCGATATCTTCGACTCGCAGTCGAAGCACTTCATCTTCCTGGTCGGCGCAGTCGGCATCTGGCGCTACTCGATGGGCGCCACCCATTTCATCCGCGGCATGATCTTCCTGTACGCCGTTTACCCGTACCTGCGCCGCAAGGTGCAGAAGCTGGGCAAGGCTGCGGACCCGTCCCACGTGTACCTGATGGTCACCAGCTTTCGTATCGATGCGCTGACCACCGCGCAGGTGTACAGCTCGGTGATCCGCGAAGCCATCAACTGCGGCTTCCCCACCACCGTGGTCTGCTCGCTGGTGGAGATGTCGGACGAGCTGCTGGTGAAAAGCCTGTGGGCCAAATACAACCCGCCGGCACACGTCAAGCTGGACATCGTGCGCATCGCCGGCACCGGCAAGCGTGACGGCCTGGCCTATGGTTTTCGCGCCATCTCGCGGATGCTGCCAGACGAAAACGCCGTGGTGGCCGTGATCGACGGCGACACCGTGCTGGCCGATGGCGTGGTCTGCAAGACCGTGCCGTGGTTCAAGCTCTACCCCAATGTCGGTGGCCTGACCACCAACGAATTCTGCGAAGTGCGCGGCGGCTACATCATGAGCGAGTGGCACAAGCTGCGCTTCGCCCAGCGCCACATCAACATGTGTTCGATGGCCCTGTCCAAGCGCGTGCTGACCATGACCGGGCGCATGTCGATGTTCCGCGCCAGTGTGGTGACCAACCCCGAGTTCATCGCCGACGTCGAAAGCGACTCGCTGATGCACTGGCGCCTGGGCCGCTTCAAGTTCCTCACCGGTGACGACAAGTCCAGCTGGTTCAGCCTGATGCGCTTGGGCTACGACACCTTCTACGTGCCGGATGCCGCCATCAACACCGTCGAGCACCCGCCCGAAAAAAGCTTCCTCAAGGCCAGCCGCAAACTGATGTACCGCTGGTACGGCAACAACCTGCGGCAGAACTCCCGCGCGCTGGGCCTGGGCCTGCGGCGCCTGGGGCTGTTCACCAGCATCGTCCTGTTCGACCAGCGCGTGTCGATGTGGACCAGCCTGCTGGGCCTGACCGTGGCGGTGATCGCCAGCCTCAAGTTTGGCCTGGGTTTCCTGCTGGTGTACCTGCTGTGGATCGGCATCACTCGCCTGATCCTGACCGTGATGCTGCTGTGCTCCGGGCACAAGGTCGGGCCGGCCTATCCGCTGATCCTTTATTACAACCAGATCGTCGGCGCGATGATGAAGATCTACGTGTTCTTCCGCCTCGACAAGCAGTCCTGGACCCGCCAGCCCACTGCCCTCAAACGTGACCTCGCCAGCTTTCAACAATGGTTCAACACCTGGTCCTCGCGGACCATGACCTTCTCGGCGGCCAGCATCTTCGTTGCTGTGCTGTTCATGGTCGTGTGAGCCCAACCGGATCGGATCTAACAGGAACAAACCACCATGAATACCGCCGTGAACGTCAACGTCGTGCATGAGTCCGAAGCCCAGCGCCAACACGCCCGGGTGCGCATTCCAGCCAAGCTGCGCTTTCTGGATAACCAGCGCCAAACCCACGAAGTGAAGGTCGATGACCTGTCCGCCGGTGGCCTGAGCTTCCACACCAAACAGCAACTGTCGGTGGGCGATGTGCTGCGCGGGCGGCTGCAGTTCGTGGTCGACAACCTGGGCCTGTCGATCGACATCGAGTTCCAGGTGCGCTCTTTCAACCCCAGCAATGGCCGTACCGGCGCACAGTTCCAGAACCTGGAGCCGCGCGACATCGCCACCCTGCGGCACATCATCACCAGCCACCTGTCGGGTGAGCTGATCAGCATCGGTGATGTGCTCAGCACGCTGCAGCGCGACAACTTCACCAAGGCGCGCAAGCAGAAGGATGGCGGTGCCGGCCTGACCGCCTTCGGCCGCCTCAAGGCGGTCAGCGTGACCCTCGGCGTGTTCGTGATCGGCGTGGCCGCCTTCGGTTTCGTTGCCAAGTCGCTGTACGGCATGTACTTCGTCAGCCACGCCGAAGCGGGCGTGGTCGCAGTGCCCACCACCAGCGTCACCATGCCCCGCGACGGCACCGTGAACAGCTTGGTTGAAAGCGGCGGCCAAGTGGTCAAGGGCGCGCCCCTGGCGAGTTTCAGCACCAGCATGCTGGACATGCTCAAAGGCCACCTGGACGACTCGCAACTGGAGCCGGCCAAGGTTGAGGAACTGTTCGGCAAGCAGCTTTCCGGCACCCTCACCAGCCCCTGCGATTGTGTGGTCGCCCGCCAGCTGGTGGATGACGGCCAGTACGCCGCCAAGGGCCAACCGATCTTCCAGCTGATCCCACGCACCACCAACCCGATGGTCGAAGCGCGCTTCAGCTACCGCCAGTTCGACGAGGTCACGCCCGGCACCCGGGTCAACTTCCAGGTGGCCGGCGAAGACGAGGTGCGCACCGGCCAGATCGTCAGCAGCGCCAGCCTCAACAGCGAAGACCTGGCCTCCGACATCCGTGTGCAGATCAAGCCTGACAGCGGCCTGCCAGCAGAACTTGCCGGGCGCCCTGCTTCGGTCAGCAGCGACCGCGGGCCGTCGTTCAACTGGCTGATCGACAAAGCCGTGGCCCGTGGGCTGTAAGAGGACAAGCCGATGACTGAGCCCGATCGCGTCATGCCTATTGCATTAATGTTGCCTGTTTTGCGAGCGCTGCGCGCTCGTTCGCGGCACAAGGCCGCTCCTACAGGGCCCGAGTCGCTCCCCCATCTGTCGCCTGGCGCAAAACCTGTAGGAGCGGCCTTGTGCCGCGAACGGGCGCGCAGCGCTCGCCCATTCACATGGGGCACGCTTGCCTTGGCCATCACGCTCGCCGGCTGTGCCGGCCTGCCTGACCAGCGCCTGGCCAACGAAGCCCTCAAGCGCGGCGACACCGCTTTGGCCGAGCGCAACTACAAGGCCCTGGCCGACCTCGGCTACAGCGATGCGCAAGTCGGCCTGGCCGACATCAAGGTCGCCACCCGCGACCCCGCGCAGATCAAGCAAGCCGAAGCCACCTACCGCGCCGCCGCCTCCACGTCGCCACGGGCCCAGGCTCGGCTAGGCCGCCTGCTGGTGGCCAAGCCCGACAGCACCCAGGCTGAACGTGAAGAGGCCGAAACGCTGCTCAAACGCGCCGCCCAGCAAGGCGAAAGCAATACCTTGATCCCGCTGGCGATGCTCTACCTGCAATACCCGCAGAGCTTCCCCAACGTCAACGCGCAGCAACAGATCGACCAGTGGCGCGCCGCCGGCAACCCGGAGGCGGGCCTGGCCCAGGTGCTGCTGTATCGCACCCAGGGCACCTACGACCAGCACCTGGGCAAGGTCGAGAGCATCTGCAAAGCCGCGCTCAATACCACCGACATCTGCTACGTCGAACTGGCCACCGTGTACCAGAAGCGCGGCGAGCCCGACCAGCAAGCCGCCCTGCTCGGCCAGCTCAAGGCGGCCTATGCCCGCGGCGCCGTACCGGCCACCCGGGTCGACAGCGTCGCCCGTGTGCTGGCTGACCGCAGCCTCGGCCAGACCGACGAAAAAACCGCCAAGGACCTGCTCGAACAGGTGGCGCCGGCCAACCCGGCGTCGTGGGTCAGCCTTGCGCAACTGGTCTACGACTTCCCCGAGCTGGGCGACACCGACCAGCTACTGGCCTACATCGACAAAGGCCGCGCCGCCGAACAGCCACGCGCCGAACTGCTGCTGGGCCGCCTCTACTACGAAGGCAAGACGCTGCCCGCCGATGCGGCAAAAGCCGAACAGCACCTGCAGGCCGCCGCCGACGCTGGCGAGGTCAGCGCCCATTACTACCTAGGCCAGCTGTACCGCCGCGGTTACCTGGGCAATGTCGAGCCACAGAAGGCCGTCGACCACCTGCTCGCTGCCGCCCGTGGCGGCCAGAACAGCGCCGACTATGCCTTGGCCCAGCTGTTCAGCGAAGGCCATGGCATCCGCCCGCAACCTGGCAACGCCTGGGTGTTCGCGCAACTGTCGCAGGCCAACCCGACGCCACAGTCGGCCGAACTGCTGCAGCAACTCGATCAGCAACTCACGCCAGACCAGCGCAGCCAGGCGCAAACCCTGCTGACGCAGGAAAAACAGGCGCGCGGCAGCATGGCCCAAGGCGCCAACAGCACCCTGGCCCTCGAAGCCCTGCAAGACGACGAACAAGAAGTAGACGGTGAGGACTCGCTATGACGCTCAATCCCTTCGTGAAAGCCGGCATCGGCCTGAGCTTCGCCCTGCTGTGGTCCTGCCCGACCCTGGCCGACATGACCGCGCAGAAAAACTTCGGCCTGGACGTGAAAATCACCGGCCAGTCGGAAGACGATCGCGACCTCGGCACCCGGCCCGGCGGTGACGTCAACGGCCTCGGCCTCGACCTGCGCCCCTGGGTGTACGGCGAGCGCGGCAACTGGAGCGCCTACGCCATGGGCCAGGCCGTCGCGGCCACCGACACCATCGAAACCGACACCCTGCGCCAGAACGACGACGGCACCACCACCGACACCGGTGACGACAACCGCAAGCCGGACAAAAGCTACCTGGCCATGCGCGAGTTCTGGGTCGGCTACAGCGGCCTCACCCAGTACCCTGGCGAGCAACTGCGCTTAGGCCGCCAGCGCCTGCGCAGCGACGACGGCATGTGGCGCGACACCAACATCGAAGCCCTCAACTGGACCTTCGACACCACCCTGCTCAAGGCCGACCTGGGCGTGGCCCAGCGCTTCAGCGAGTACCGCACCGACCTCACCGAACTGGCCCCGGAAGACAAAGACCGCACGCACCTCTACGGTAACGTCGCCACGCAATGGACCCCCGGCCACTGGGTCGGCCTGCGTGCCCACCACACCCATGACAGCGGCAGCCTGAAAAGCCCCGGCGAGACGATCGACGCGCTTGACAAGACCCGCACCGGCGACCTCACCTGGCTGGGCCTGGAAGCCAACAGTGACGCCTACAACTGGCGCAACGACCACACCGTCAACTACTGGGGCAGCCTGACCTGGCTGACCGGTGACCGCGACAAGCTCAGCAGCCAACAGGTGGGCGACGATCAAGTGGCCACCGGCAAGCAGAGCGGCGACGTCAACGCCTGGGCCACCGACCTCGGCATCCGCCTGCGCCTTGACCCCAACTGGCAAGTCGGTGCGGCCTACGCCCGTGGCAGCGGCGGCGGTGGCGATGACGGCTCGAACAACTTCGAGCAGACCGGCCTTGAGAGCAACCGCTCCAACTTCACCGGTACCCGCTCGCGCGTGCACCGCTTCGGCGAGGCCTTCCGTGGCGAGTTGGGCAACCTGCAGGCGGCCACCCTGTTTGCCTCGTGGCAACTGCGCGACGACTACGACGCCAGCCTGATCTACCACAAGTTCTGGCGCGTCGATGGCGAGCAGAACATTGGCTCCAGCGGCATCAACGCTGCGGTCAACGACAACGGCGTGAACCGCCCGCTGATCAATGGCGAAAAAGACCTCGGCCAGGAGATGGACGTGGTCGTCACCAAGTACTTCAAGCAGGGCCTGTTGCCCGCTTCGATGAGCCAGGCAATCGACGAACCGTCCGCGCTGGTGCGCCTGCGCGCCGGTGTGTTCAAGCCAGGTGACGCCTATGGCAAGGAAGCGGACTCGTACATGCACCGTGCCTTTGTCGACGTGATCTGGCGCTTCTGAGGCCGGTAGAGGATTTCTTGTCATGCCCCTTCACCCGCACCTACGTCACAGCCTCCTGGCCAGCGCCTTGCTGCTGGCCTCAGGCCTTGCCGTCGCCGCAGAACCCACGGTGATCGCCAAGGAACTGCAGCAGGCCAAGACCTACACCGTGTCCAGCGCGCCCACCGAGCCGCTGCACATGGACCCACCGAAACTGCCCGACCTCAGCGGCTTCACTGCCGAGGCGGTGCAGAACAAGATCGACCGCCGCCACAAAGGCAAAGTCAGCGTGCGCCGCATGCTGCAGGAAGAGTCGCTGAAGGAGTTCATCGGTGGCGACAACAAGGCCGCCGAATGGGTGCAACGCCAGCACGGCATCCCCCAGGCGATATTCGTCGATGACGGCCATGTCGACTTGGTCGAGCTGAGCAAAAAGGTACCCAAGCAGTACCTCAGCGAAGTCGAGCCGGGGGTGTACCTGGCGCGCCTGCCAATCGTGGTCGGGCAGAAGGGCATCCTCGAAATCAACGGCAAGGTCAAGCAACTGCGCCTGTCCCAGGAGGGCGGCGCGTTTCTGGTCAACGACGGCAAGCTGTTCGTCAGCGACACCCAGGTCACCGGCTGGCGCGAGAAGGACAACGGCCCGGCGACCTTCCGCTCGCCCAAGGAATTCCGCCCGTTCCTGCTGTCGTGGGGCGGCACCGAGACCTACATCGTCAACACCAAGATGGCCAGCTTCGGCTACGCCAAGTCCAAGTCGTACGGTGTGAGCATCTCGCAGTACACGCCGAACATGGCCAAGCGCATGGGCCGCCCGGAGCCGACCGGCTGGATCATCGGCTCGGAGTTCAGCGACATGTGGTACGGCTTCTACTGCTACGAGACGCAGGACTTCGTGGTCAAGGACAACACTTACCGCGACAACATCGTCTACGGCATTGACCCGCACGACCGTTCGCACCGCCTGATCATCGCCGGCAACACGGTGTACGGCACCAAGAAAAAGCACGGGATCATCGTCTCGCGTGAGGTCAACGACAGCTGGATCATCAACAACAAGAGCTACGACAACAAGCTCTCGGGCGTGGTGATCGACCGTAACAGCGTCAACAACCTGATCGCCTACAACGAGATCTACCGCAACCACACCGACGGCATCACCTTGTATGAAAGCGGCGACAACCTGATCTGGGGCAACAAGCTGATCAACAACCGCCGCCACGGCATCCGCGTGCGCAACAGCGTGAACATCCGCCTGTACGAAAACGTCGCCATGGCCAATGGCCTGGTGGGTGTCTACGGGCACATCAAGGACTTGTCCGACACCGACCGCGACATCGCCCTCGACCCGTTCGACACCAAAGTCTCGCTGATCGTGGTGGGCGGTGAGCTGGCGGCCAACGGCTCCGGGCCGCTGTCGATCGACTCGCCGCTGTCGGTCGAGTTGTACAAGGTGTCGATGCTCGCGCCGCGCAAGGCCAACGGCATCAGCCTCAACGGCATCCTCGGCGAGCGCCAGGACGAAATCCTCGACCTGCTGGTGCGCCAGCAAAAGGCTGTGCTGATCGACCCGGTCGAACGCCAGACCGAAATGATCGATTAAGGAAGCCCAGACCATGACTCCACACCTGATGAAACTGCTGGGCCTGTCCGCCGCCCTTCTGGCGATCAGCCAGGGCGTGCGCGCCGACGAGGTGAAAGCCCCGACGTTCAGCGCCGAACCCTGCTGCCAACTGTGCCCCGAGGCGCACGACGCCAGCCGCTACACCACCCGCTACCAGCAGAACTTCACCACGCTGGTACAGGCCCAGGGCGACTGGCTGTTCCGTACCCGCGAGGACCTGCGCACCGAGTTCAACACCACCCCCGCCGGCTACAAACGCCTGCAGCAGGTGCACGACGCGTTCAAGAAGCGCGGCGTGGAACTGGTCGTGGTCTACCAGCCGACCCGTGGCCTGGTGAACCGCAACATGCTCAAGCCGGAAGAAAAAGCCGCCTTCGACTACCAGAAGGCCCTGGGCAACTACCAGGCCATGCTCCAGCGCTTCAGCAAGATGGGCTACAACGTGCCCGACCTGTCGCCGCTGACCAACGAGCAACTGGCCGCCGCCGACCAGGGCAAAGACTTCTACTTCCGCGGGGACCAGCACTGGACGCCGTATGGCGCCGAGCGCGCCGCCAAGATCGTGGCCGACACCGTGCACCACATGCCGGCCTTCGAAGGCATCCCACGCAAGGAATTCGAAACCAAGAAGTCCGGGCGCATGGGCAAGACCGGCACCCTGCACAACGTCGCCGGCCAGCTCTGCGGCACCAGTTACGCCGTGCAGTACATGGACCAGTTCGCCACCGAGCCAAAAGGCGCGAGCGGCGGCGACGACCTGTTCGGCGATGGCGGCAACGCGCAGATCACCTTGGTCGGAACCAGCCACAGCGGCAAGAACTACAACTTCTCGGGCTTCCTCGAACAGTACATCGGCGCCGACGTGCTCAACGTCGCCTTCCCTGGCGGTGGCCTGGAAGGCTCGATGATCCAGTACCTGGGCAGCGAAGAGTTCCAGAAAAACCCGCCGAAGATTCTGATCTGGGAGTTCTCCCCGCTGTATCGCCTGGACCAGGAAACCATCTGGCGGCAGATCCTCGGCCTGCTCGACGATGGCTGTGACGCACGCCCGGCACTGATGAGCGCCAGCGCCACGCTCAAGCCCGGCAAGAACGAGCTGATGGTCAACGGCAAGGGCGGTGTGATCAAAGACCTGATCAACCGCAACCTGCAGATGGACGTCAAGTTCGAAGACCCTTCGGTGAAGGTGCTGCAGGCCACCCTCTGGTACCTCAACGGCCGCCACGAGGACATCAAGCTGGAGAAACCGGAAACCTCCGACACCGACGGCCGCTTCGTCTTCCAGATGCGCGAAGACGAAGACTGGGCCAGCCAGAACCTGTTGGCCTTCGAGGTCCAGGGGCCGGAGAAAGGCACCCAGAAGGTCGAGGCCAAACTCTGCAAACGCAACAACTTCGCCGTGCCTGCGCAAACCGCGCAAGCCGGCCAGTGAGGCGACCATGACCCCATTCAAGCGACTCATCAGCCCCGCCCTGCTCAGCCTGGCCCTGTTCGGCGGCGCCGCGCACGCCGCGCTGGTACCGCCCCTGGGTTACTACGAGGGGATCGAAAAGCTCAAGACCAGCGATGGCAAGTTCCGCTGCGAACCTGCCCCCAGGCCGTACACCGGCGCGCTGCAGTTTCGCAGCAAGTACGAAGGCTCCGACAAGGCCCGGGCGACCCTCAATGTGGCCTCGGAAAAAGCCTTCCGCGACTCCACGGCCGACATCACCACGCTGGAGAAAGGGGTCAGCAAGATGGTCGGCCAGTACATGCGTGACGGCCGCCCGGCGCAGCTCGACTGCACGCTGGCCTGGCTCGAAACCTGGGCGCGGGCCGACGCCCTGCTGTCCACCGACTACAACCACACCGGCAAGTCGATGCGCAAATGGGCACTGGGCAGCATGAGCGGATCGTGGCTGCGCCTGAAGTTCTCCAACGCGCAGCCCCTGGCCGCGCACCAGGCCGAGGCCGAGCAGATCGAGCGTTGGTTCGCCCGCCTGGCCGAGCAGACCGTGCGCGACTGGAGCGACCTGCCGCTGGAGAAGATCAATAACCACAGCTACTGGGCGGCCTGGTCGGTGATGGCCACCGCCGTGGCCACCGACCGTCGCGACCTGTTCGACTGGGCCGTGAAGGAATACAAGGTCGGCGCCAACCAGATCGACGACCAAGGCTTCCTGCCCAACGAAATCAAACGCAAGCAGCGCGCCCTGGCTTACCACAACTATGCCCTGCCACCGCTGGCGATGATCGCCAGCTTCGCCAAGGTCAATGGCGTGGACCTGCGCAGCGAGAACAACTTCGCCCTGCAGCGCCTGGGTGAAGGCGTATTGGCCGGCGCCCGTGACCCGCGCCATTTCGCTGAACGCGCCGGTACAAAACAGGACATGAAAGACCTCAAGGTCGACAGCAAGTACGCCTGGCTCGAGCCCTGGTGCGCGCTGTACCAGTGCGTCGGCGACACCCTTGATCGCAAGCACGGTATGCAGCCGTTCGACAGCTTCAGGCTCGGCGGCAACCTGACCCGGGTCTATGACCCGAGCGCGGCTTCGAAGAAATAACGCAAAACCCTGTGGGAGCCGGCTTGCCGGCGATGGGCCGCGAAGCGGCCCCTGACTATCGCTGGGCAAGGCTTCGCCTTGCATCGCAGGCAAGCCAGCTCCTACAGGGATCTAGGTAGCCCGCCACATTGCGTGGGGGGTTTGGGGGGCGTTTTGCCCTGGATGCTGTGAACAAATTAGGAGAACCGGGATGGTCTTCTCGTCCAACGTGTTCCTGTTCCTGTTCTTGCCGATCTTTCTCGGCCTGTACTACCTGAGCGGGCAACGCTATCGCAACCTGCTACTGCTGATCGCCAGCTACATCTTCTATGCCTGGTGGCGGGTGGACTTCCTCGCCCTGTTCGCCGGCGTGACCCTGTGGAACTACTGGATCGGCCTGAAAGTCGGCGCCGCCGGCGTGCGTACCAAACCGGCCCAGCGCTGGCTGCTGCTGGGCGTGGGCGTCGACCTGGCCATCCTCGGCTACTTCAAATACGCCAACTTCGGCGTCGACAGCCTCAATGCGATCATCACCTCGTTCGGCCTGGAGCCGTTCATCCTCACCCACGTGCTGCTGCCGATCGGTATCTCGTTCTACATCTTCGAGTCGATCAGCTACATCATCGACGTGTACCGCGGCGACACCCCGGCCACCCGCAACCTGATCGACTTCGCGGCGTTCGTGGCGATCTTCCCGCACCTGATCGCCGGCCCCGTGCTGCGCTTCAAAGACCTGGTCGACCAGTTCAACAACCGCACCCACACCCTGGACAAGTTCTCCGAAGGCTGCACCCGCTTCATGCAGGGCTTCATCAAGAAAGTGTTCATCGCCGACACCCTGGCGGTGGTGGCCGACCACTGTTTCGCCCTGCAGAACCCGACCACCGGCGATGCCTGGCTGGGCGCCCTGGCCTACACCGCGCAGCTGTACTTCGACTTCAGCGGCTACAGCGACATGGCCATCGGCCTGGGCCTGATGATGGGCTTCCGCTTCATGGAGAACTTCAAGCAGCCCTACATCAGCCAGTCGATCACCGAGTTCTGGCGCCGCTGGCACATCAGCCTGTCGACCTGGCTGCGTGACTACCTGTACATCACCCTGGGCGGCAACCGCAAAGGCACCTTCAACACCTACCGCAACCTGTTCCTGACCATGCTGCTGGGCGGGCTGTGGCACGGCGCCAACTTCACCTACATCCTCTGGGGCGCCTGGCACGGCATGTGGCTGGCGATCGAGCGGGCGCTGGGCATCGACACCAACCCGCAGCGTTTCAACCCGGTCAAGTGGGCCTTCACCTTCCTGCTGGTCGTGGTCGGCTGGGTGATTTTCCGCGCCGAGAACCTGCACGTGGCCGGGCGCATGTACGCCGCCATGTTCAGCTTTGGTGAATGGCAGCTGTCGGAGCTCAACCGCGCCCAGCTGACCGGCTTGCAGGTGGCCACCCTGGTCATCGCCTACCTCACCCTGGCGTTCTTCGGCCTGCGCGACTTCTACCGCAATGCCAAGCCGACACCCAAGGCAACCCCGGTGCAGGTCAACGCCGACGGCTCGATCGGCCTGGACTGGACTCGGGTGATGACCCGCGCCTTGGTCCTGCTGCTGTTCGTGGCCTCGATCCTCAAGCTTTCGGCGCAGAGCTACTCGCCGTTCCTTTACTTCCAGTTCTGAGGTTGATGACCATGACCCGGACATTACGCATTACCTATTCGCTGTCGTTCCTCGGCCTGCTGGTCGGCATGGGCGCCTGGTCCACCGGCGGCCTGGAAAGCTTCCAGCGCACCGCGCAGATGACCCTGCTCAACGGCAAGCTGGCCAAGGCCGCCGAGACCCACTACGACGAGCAGTTCCCGATCAAGCGCCTGGGCACCAACCTCTGGGCGGCGCTGGACTTCAAGCTGTTCAACGAAGGCCGCCCGGGCGTGGTGCTGGGCCGCGACCAGTGGTTGTTCAGCGATGAAGAGTTCAAACCCACCGCCGGTGCCGAGCAACTGATGCAAGAAAACCTGGCGCTGATCCGTGGCGTGCGCGACACCCTGCAACAACACGGCAGCCAGCTGGTGCTGGCAATCGTGCCGGCCAAGGCGCGGGTCTATTCCGAATACGTCGGCAAGGAGCTGCCCGCCAGCCTGCACGACGACCTGTACAACCGCTTCCATGCCCAAGCCCGCCAGGCCAACGTGTTCGCCCCAGACCTGATGGCGCCCATGGAACAGGCCAAGGCCCGCGGCCAGGTGTTCCTGCGCACCGACACGCACTGGACGCCGATGGGCGCCGAAGTCGCGGCACAAGCCCTGGCCGAAGCGGTCAGCCGCCAGAGCCTGCTCAATGGCGACCCGCAAACCTTCATCACCGAAGCCGGCAACACGGCGCCCTACAAAGGCGACCTGACCAACTTCCTGCCACTCGACCCGCTGTTCAGCAACCTGCTGCCGAGCCCGGACAACCTGCAGCAACGCACCACGCGCCCAGCCCAAGCCGCTGGCGATGCGGGCGACGCGCTGTTCGCCGACAGCCAGATCCCGGTCGCACTGGTCGGCACCAGCTACAGCGCCAACCCGCACTGGAACTTCCTCGGCGCCTTGCAGCAAGCCTTGCGCAGCGACGTCGCCAACTACGCCGAAGACGGCCACGGCCCGCTGCTGCCGATGCTCAAGTACCTGCAAAGCGATGCCTTCAAAAATGCCGCCCCACAAGTCGTGGTGTGGGAATTCCCCGAACGTTATCTGCCCATGAAAAACGACCTCAGCAGCTTCGATCCGCAGTGGATCGCCCAGCTGAAGAACTCCCGTAAATCCGAAGAAAACCTGGCCCTGTCGTCCACCCGGACGAACCACTGATCGAAAGAGAGGAAATGCACATGACTACCAAGACTTCCATTGCCAAAGCCCTCACCCTCGCAGCAGGCCTGTCCCTTGCCTCGATGCAGGCCTTCGCCGGTGCCGACGCCGCGTTGTACGGCCCCACCGCACCGAAAGGTTCGACCTTCGTGCGCCTGTACAACGCCGCCAGCGCGCCTGCCGCCGCCTCGGTCGGCAACACCCAGATCAAGCAGGTCGGCGCCCAGGCCAGCAGCGATTTCAGCTTCCTCCCAGGCGGTGACTACACCGCCCAGGTGGGCGGCAAGAGCGTGCCGGTCAAGCTGGCCTCGGACAAGTACTACACCCTGGTCAACAGCGGCAGCGGCAACCCGCAACTGATCGAAGAGCCGCCGTTCAAGAACAAGCAGAAAGCCCTGGTACGCGTACAGAACCTCAGCGACCAGTCGCTGACCCTGAAGACCGCCGATGGCAAGACCGAAGTGGTAACGCCGGTCGCCGCCAAAGGCCGTGGCGAGCGTGAGATCAACCCGGTCAAGGTCAACCTCGCCTTGTATGCCGGCGACAAGAAAGTCAGCGACGTCAAACCCGTCGCCCTGGAGCGCGGCGAAGCTGCCGTGTTGTACGTCACCGGTTCCGGCAGCAGCCTGTCGCCGGTCTGGGTTACCCGCCCAGTGTCCACTAACTGATCCCCTGCCTCATTAACGACCTTATTGGAGAAACATCATGATCCCGGTAATTCTTTCTGGTGGTAGCGGTTCGCGTCTGTGGCCTCTGTCGCGCAAGCAGTTCCCCAAGCAGTTCCTGGCCCTGACCGGTGAGCACACGCTGTTCCAACAAACTATCCAACGCCTGGTGTTCGAAGGCATGGACGCGCCGATCGTGGTCTGCAACAAGGACCACACGTTCATCGTTCAGGAACAGCTCTCGGCACTGAAGCTGAAAACCCAGGGCATCCTGATGGAACCGTTCGGCCGCAACACCGCCCCAGCCGTGGCGATGACCGCGATGAAGCTGGTCAGCGAAGGCCGCGACGACCTGATGCTGGTGCTGCCCGCTGACCACGTGATCGACGATCAGAAAGCCCTGCAGCGCGCCCTGGCCCTGGCCACCGTGGCCGCCGAGCGTGGCGAGATGGTGCTGTTCGGCGTGCCGGCGACCAAACCCGAGACCGGCTATGGCTACATCCGCTCCAGCCAGGACGCACTGCTGCCTGAAGGTGTGGCGCGGGTGGCGCAGTTCGTTGAAAAGCCCGACGAGAAACGCGCCGCCGAGTTCGTCAAGGCCGGGGGCTACTTCTGGAACAGCGGCATGTTCCTGTTCCGCGCCAGCCGCTACCTCGAAGAGCTGAAAAAGCACGACGCCGACATCTACGACACCTGCGTGCTGGCCCTGGAGCGCAGCCAGGCAGACGGTGATGTGCTGAACATCGACGAAGCCACCTTCGCCTGCTGCCCGGACAACTCCATCGACTACGCGGTGATGGAAAAGACCCAGCGCGCCTGCGTGGTGCCGATGTCGGCCGGCTGGAGCGACGTGGGCTGCTGGTCATCGCTGTGGGATGTGCACGAGAAGGACGACAACGGCAACGTCACCAAGGGCGATGTGGTGGTGCAAGACAGCCGCAACTGCATGATCCACGGCAACGGCAAGCTGGTGTCGGTGATCGGCCTTGAGAACATCGTCGTGGTCGAGACCAAGGACGCCATGATGATTGCCCACAAGGACAAGGTCCAAGGCGTCAAGCAGATGGTCAAGACCCTCGACGAGCAAGGCCGCAGCGAGACCCAGAACCACCTGGAAGTGTACCGCCCATGGGGCTCGTACGATTCGGTGGACATGGGCGGCCGCTTCCAGGTCAAGCACATCACCGTCAAGCCAGGCGCCAGCCTGTCGCTGCAGATGCACCACCACCGCGCCGAGCACTGGATCGTGGTGTCCGGCACCGCCGAGGTGACCTGCGACGAGAACGTGTTCCTGCTCACCGAGAACCAGTCGACCTACATCCCGATCGCCTCGGTGCACCGCCTGCGCAACCCGGGCAAGATCCCACTGGAGATCATCGAAGTGCAGTCCGGCAGCTACCTGGGCGAGGATGACATCGAGCGTTTCGAAGATGTGTATGGGCGCACTTCGACGCCGGTCGAGCGTGGGGTTTCGGTGAAGACCATCGCGCAATAAGTACAGTGCTCAGAAAAACCGCTCCCCTTTTAAAAGGGAGCGGTTTTTTTGCGCATGGTGAAATTACACCTTAAGTTCGATGCGCCCATTGGCCATGTTGAACGATTCACCCCCAAATCGGAAATCAACGTCGAAATCGATCGTCAGTTGCCGACTGTCTTGATCCCACAGTACGTCCCGTTGATTGATGCGATGAGCCAAGTACGTGCCCGAATCCACGACTGCAAAAACGCTCTGGACCGACGGTTTCCCCGCTTGATCGTAAAACAGCCGAATGGCCACACCCAGCGCGCTCAGCCCGCCGTTCAGGTCTTTGGTTTGGGTTACCAAAACGAAAATCGGGCGGTCATTGTTTTCGTTGGCATACGGGTGTCGGCAACGAAGCCGTCATTGTCTTTGATAGACACCACTGCGCAAGCGTGCCCCTCGACACCGTCATGCAGTTCAGCTTCTTCAGCTAGCAGATCAATTACTGTGTTCATCGTGAGTACCTTGTCGTTTTCGATTCATTGAGTGAACGCGTCGACGACAGACTAATTTGCTACTCGCCATGCCGGTACTCGCAGGACTACGAGGTAGTTGGCCTTCAAGGCCGTCCTTCAAGCGAGGTCGGTTTACCGCTACGATGGTCTGAATTGCGTACCTGAGGTCACCGACTCATGCTTATCGGCGCCGTTCTCATCCTCACCTGGCTGGTACTGCTGCTGCGTTACCCAGCGAAGGCGTTGCCGATATCCCTGGCCGCCGTGTGTGGCATCGGCCTGGTCGCCCTGTTCGTGGCCTGGCAAGACAACCGCGAAGCCACACAACTGGCGCGCCTGGACTTGCGCCTGAGCTATGCCCCGGACCAATGCCCCGCCGACCGTGCGCTGCAGGTTCACATGAAGAACGGCAACAAGGCCCCGCTGACCGAACTGCGTTGGCGGGTGGGGGCGTATGCGCCGGGCGATACCGTCAACCTGGCCGAAAACACTTACAGCGCGCCGCGTTACCGGGGGCCAGGTGAGCTGCAGCCGGGTGCCGAGTGGAAGGATTGCCTGCCCTTGCCGCCACTGCGTTCTGGCTATCGGCCGCAGACGCTGGAGTTTCGGGCTGAGCATCTGCAGGGTACATTTGCCAATTGATCTGTCGCCTGGTCGGGCCCTTTCGCGGGCAAGCCCGCTCCCACAGGTTACCGCACAGATTTTGAGCGCTGTGCAGTACCTGTGGGAGCGGGCTTGCCCGCGAAGAGGCCACTACAGGCAACACAACCTTACCCGACTCAAGGCCATCTCCCATGCCCACCGTCCTGATCACCGGTTGTTCCAGCGGCATCGGCCGCGCCCTGGCCGACGCCTTCCGCGATGCCGGCCATGAAGTCTGGGCCACCGCCCGCAAACCTGAAGACGTCGCGCATTTAGCCGCCGCCGGTTTCACCGCCCGGCAACTGGACGTCAATGATGGCCAAGCCCTGATCCAACTGGCCGATGAGCTGGAAGCAAGCCACGGCCGCCTCGACATGCTGATCAACAACGCTGGCTACGGTGCCATGGGCCCATTGCTCGACGGGGGTGTGGACGCCATGCGCCAGCAATTCGAAACCAACGTTTTCGCCGTGGTCGGCGTGACCCGCGCGTTGTTCCCGCTGCTGCGCCGCGCGCGTGGGCTGGTGGTGAATATCGGCAGCGTTTCTGGGGTGCTGGTCACGCCGTTCGCTGGGGCCTACTGCGCCTCGAAGGCTGCCGTCAACGCCCTGAGCGATGCACTACGCCTGGAGCTGGCGCCGTTTGGCATTCGGCTGATGGAAGTGCAGCCGGGGGCGATCGCTTCGCAGTTCGCCAGCAATGCCCAGCGCCAGGCCGATCAGGTGTTGGCCGCGGATTCTCCGTGGTGGCCACTGCGTGAATATGTACAGGCACGGGCGCGGGCATCGCAGGACCGGCCGACGCCAGCGGCGGTGTTTGCCCAAGGGGTGTTGGCGGCTACGCGCAAAACGGCGGTGCCTGCGGTGGTCAGGCTGGGTAATGGCAGCACGGCGTTGCCGCTGATTGCCAGGCTGTTGCCGCGGCGGTTGCTGGACTGGGTGTTGCGCAAGCGGTTTGGGTTGCTGCGGCCGCTTTGATTGATGCTTGGCAGTACTGGCCTCTTCGCGGGTAAACCCGCTCCTACAGGTACTGCACAGTGCTCAAAGTCTGTGCGGTACCTGTGGGAGCGGGTTTACCCGCGAAGAGGCCGGTACTGCCACAACACCTATCAAACCTTGTTCGCAGGCTGTGTATCAAACGCCTGCCAACCCCCACCCAGCGCCTTGTACAGCCCCACCAGCGCCTGGGAAACCGCCGCCGAGCTGTCGATCCACTGCTCTTCGCTGGCCAGCAACGCACCTTGCACGGTCAGCACATTGAGAAAGTCCACCGCCCCTTCCACATACTGGCGCTGGGCAGTCTCCAAGGCGATACGGTTCTGCCGCACCGCCTCGGCCAAATGGTCGCGACGCAATTGGCTGGCGTTATACAGGCGCAGCACATCGTCGATTTCATGCCAGGCACCGAGCACCACCTTGCGGTAGTTGAGCGCGGCTTCCTGCTGCTGCGCCTCACGCAGTTCCAGCGTGCCTTTGAGCCGCCCACCTTCAAAAATCGGCAGTGACAGTTGCGGGCCAAAGGCGAAGCGGCGCGAGTCCCAGCCGCCGAAGTCAGACAGCTGCATGGCCTGGAAGCCCAGGCTGCCCGACAGCCGAATGCTCGGGTAGAAGTCGGCCTTGGCCACGCCGATACTGGCGGTGGCCGCATGCAGGCGCGCCTCGGCCTGGCGAATGTCCGGCCGGCGCTCGGCCAACTCCGACGGCAGGCCGATGGCGAACTGCTGCTGGGGCGCGGGCAGTTCACCCCCTTCGAGCAACTGTGCCTGAAGGCTGCGGGGCGGCTCGGCCGCGAGCAGGCTGAGGGCGTTGATCAAGTCGTCGCGCTTGGCCTCAAGGCTGGGCAGGCGTGCTTCGATGGAGGCGACCTGGGCACTGGCCTGGGCCACGTCGAGGCGGGTGGCGACCCCTTCGGCCTGGCGATTCTCGGACAACTTCAGGCTGTGCTGCGCCACCTTCAGGTTGTCACGGGTGACGTCCAGGGTGTGCTGCACCGCACGCAGCTGAATGTAGTTGCCGGCGGTTTCCGACAACAGCGCCAGCAACACGCCACGGCGGTCATTCTCGGCCACTTCGACCGTCGCATCGGCAGCCTCCACTTGCCGGCGTACTCGGCCCCAGAGGTCCAGCTCCCACCCCGCGACCAGGTCACCCTGCCACAGGTTGAATGCCGATTTGCCCGCGTGGCCCGAGGGGTCACTCAGCCCTTCGGCGCTGTTGCGAGCGCGGCTGTAGCCTGCGTTCACATCGACCGAAGGCGCTTCATCCGCTGCTACCGTACTGCGCAAGGCACGGCTTTGCAGCAGCCGCGCACTGGCCATCTGCAAGTCCAGGTTGCGTTCGGCGACCCGCTGGATCAGCGCGCTGAGCCGGGCATCGTGAAAGTTCTCCCACCAGCGCAGCTCCAGCGGTTCGGCCTGCGGCTGGCTGGCTGCGGCCTCGCCTTGCAAGCCTGCCCACTGTTGCGGGGCCTGGCTGTCCGGGCGTTTGAAATCTGGCCCGAGGGTACAGCCGGCCATCAGCAACGCCAGCAACACCGGGCTCAAGCGAAAGGCCGGTTTCATCGCGCGCTCACCTCTTTGCCTTCGAGTTTGTCGCCGCGGGTATCGATGGTGGCTTCCACCGACATGCCCACGCGCAGCCGTGCAAGCAGCGGCTGGCCGTCATCGAACACGATCTTCACGGGGATGCGCTGCACCACCTTGGTGAAGTTACCGGTGGCATTGTCCGGCTTGACCGCCGCGAACGTCACACCGGTGGCCGGTGCGATGCTCTCGACATGGCCATGCAGTTGTTCGCCCGAGAAGGTATCGACACTGATGCTGACCGGTTGGCCGGGCTGCACATGGGTCAGCTGGGTTTCCTGGAAGTTGCCAACCACGTAGGCCTGCTGCAAAGGCACTACCGACAACAGCCGAGCCCCCGGATTGACATAGGCGCCGACACGCAAGGCGCGCTCGCCGACCATGCCGTCCACCGGTGCGATGATGCGCGTGTAGGACAGGTCGAGCTGGGCTTTCTCCAGCCCCGCTTCGGCCCGTTTGAGCTGGCCATCGGCGCTGGCCACCTGGGCGCTGAGGATGTCCACTTGCTTGCGTGCAGCCACCAACGCCGCCTGAGTATTGGCCAGGCGCGCACGGGCCTGGTCGACCCCGCTGCGCGCCTGCTGGGCGTTCTGCACGGTGCCGGCACCTTGCTCGGCCAGGCGGCTGTAGCGGTTGACTTCATGATCGGCAAACGCCGCTTCGGCCTGGGCGGCTTTCACGGCGGCTTCGGCCTGGGCAATCAAGGCGGCCTGGCGCTCCAGCGTGGCGCGGGCATCGGCGCTCTGCGCCTTGGCCACCAGCAATTGCGCCTGGGCTGCGTCGAGCGCGGCCTGGTAGTCGCGGGCATCGAGGGTCGCGAGCAACTGGCCTGCCGTGACTTGCTGGTTGTCCTCGACCAGCACCTCTTTGATAAAGCCTGCGACCTTGGGCGCGACCACGGTGTAATCGGCGATCACATAGGCGTCGTTGGTGCGCTGGCGGTGATCGCTGCCCAGCATCCAAGGCCCGACGATGCCGGCCAGCACGGCCACGGCGAGCACCGAGCCGATGAAAAGTGTTTTGCGGTTGTTGGTCATTTCTAAGTCTCGAATTCAGTCACGGGCTCAAGCCACCGCACGCGGCGGGAAGATCCGGGTAGGCACAAAGGGAATCAGGCAGATCAACGCGACGGCGATGCACGCCATCACCAGGTACTGGTCGGCCGAGGTCAGTACCTGGGCCTGTTCATGAATGCGCCGGGCAAGGCCGGCGGCGCTGTCATCGATCAGCGGCGCATTGCCCAGGCTGTCGACCAAGTGGTTGGAATGGAAATGCCGGCGCACAGTGCCCAAGACATCCAGCAAGCCGCCGGCAATCACCGCCGACAGCCCCTTGACCGTGTTGAACCAGGCCGAGGCGAACGGGCCCTCCTGCGGGGTCATGCCGTTGGTGGAGAGCATCAGCAGCGGCAGCACGGCCATCGGCTGGCCAAACACCTGCAACAGATAAAACGGGTAGAAATCGCCGCGTATCCACTCGGAGGTCAACAGGCTGCTGCCCACGCACGACAGCGCCAGCATGGCGAGCCCCATCGCCAGTACCCAGCGGCAGTCCACCGCGCGGATGTTGCACAGCGCTGCGGTCAGCGGCAGGGCGATGAGTTGCGGCATGGCCACCAGCATCATCAGCGGGCTGGTCTGCGCCGGCCGGTAGCCCTGGATCTGCGCCAAGTACGCCGACGGAATGCTGCTCACCCCGGAGAGCACGATCAGCACACCGGCCAAGGTCACCAGGGCGAAGCTCAGGTTGCGCCGCGAGAGCATGCGCAACTGGAAGAACGGCAGCGGTTCGGACCACTCGTTGTACAGGAACAGCACCAGCAACAGCAGGCCGCCGCCCAGCAGCCAGCAGATCAGCGGCGAGTCGAACCAGCCCCAGCGGTCACCCAGCGACAGGCCGAGGACGATGCAACTGATGGCCGGCAGGCCCAGCAGCACGCCACGCCAGTCGAACTGTTTGAAGCGCTCCAGGCGCAACGGGTCCTGGGGCAGGCCCCAGCCGACACAGAACATCGCCAGCAGCGACGGCAGGATGATCTGCCAGAAGGCCCACTGCCAGCCGACGTACTCGGTCCACAGGCCCGCCAGCGGTGTGCCGAGGTTCGGCCCGAAGGTGGCGGTCAGGGCATAGCAGGCCAGGCCATAGACCTTGATGCCCGGTGGCAGAAAACGTAGCGCGACACTCATCAGCATCGGCGGCAAGGCGCCCGAGGCAAAGCCTTGCAGCACCCGCAGCAGCATCAGGCTGTGCAGGTTGGGGGCGAACGGTTGCAGCAGGCCCAGCACGGCGAACACGCCAATGGCAGACAACGTGAAGCGGCGCAGGGAAAAGGTCGTGGCAAGCCAGGGTGCGAAGGCCATCGCCGACACCGAAGCCGCGCTGTACGCAGCCAGCAGCCAGGCGCCTTCGTCGGCACCGATGCCCATGGCGCCGCGGATATCGGCCAGCGAGATCTTGGTCACCGCCTCGTTGAGGCCGGCACAGAGTACGGCCAGCAACACCCCAAACAACCCCACCACCACCTGCAGGCCGAATGCCGTCTGCACGGGGGCGGCCGGCGCGGGGGCGGCAGCCAGCGCAGCAGAAGGCGCGGTCAGGGAACTCATGGGAATACATCTCCAGCAACAATTTCAGGGCTGGAGCAAGTCTAAGAAGGTCGAATGCTTACGAAAACTGACTTGTTGGCAGGTTTATATTGCGCCAAACGCAATCGGCCTCTGTTACGGGTCGAAGCTGCCACATGCCTTCAACGTCTGGCGCAGCCAGCGGTGTGCCGGGTCATTGTCGAACCGCGGGTGCCAGGCCTGCTTGACGTTGACCTTCTCCAACGGCACCGGGATCTCGAACGAGCGCAGGGGCAGTTTCAAGCGCTGCACACTGTTGAGGATGTTGGCCGGTATCGGCAGGATCAGGTCCGAATCCGGCAGCGAAAACATCGCCGAGTGGAAGCTCGTGGTGATCAGCGCCACCCGCCGTTCGACCTTGTGGTTGGCCAATGCCACATCGATCGGCCCATTGGCCCGGCCACGGCGCGACACGCTGATCTGCGGGTAGGCGGCGAACCGCTCAGGGGTAATCTCGGCATCGAAGATTGGGTGGCCCTCGCGCGCCAAGCCTACGAAGTAGGTGTTGAACAGGCTCTGCACCTTGATTTCCGGGCCCAGCTCTACGGCCGAGCTGATGATCAGGTCGATATGCCCGTTGCGCAGCACCGCATCATCGTCGCCACTGCCCTCGGGCACGAAACGCAGCACCGTACGCGGTGCCTGGGCCAGCATCATGCGCAACAGCTGGGCGCCGTACAGGGCGATGAACAGGTCGTTGGTGCGGATGTTGAAGGCCCGGTCCAGGTTGACCAGGTCGACATCGTCACGGCTGCGGAACACCTGCCCGGCCTGCTCCACCAGCCCATGCACCTGCTCGCGCAGCGCCAGCGCACGGGGTGTCGGCACCAAGCCACGGCCGGCGCGCACCAGGATCGGGTCGCCCAAGGCATCGCGAATGCGCCCCAGGGTCCGGCTCATGGCGGCCGGGCTCAGGTTCATGCGCTGCGCGGCGCCCACCACACTGCCTTCGTCAAGCAAGGCGTCGAGGGCGACGAGCAGGTTCATGTCCGGGAGTTGCATGGCCGTTTTCCGTGGCGATTGTGGGAACGACGATGGTAGCAGGTTGGAGGATTGCGTCTGACGCAATAAGGTCGTGCGTGGTGGGGCATTTATTCTGGGCTTTGGATGGGCCATAAGTGATGCAGTGGCTGTACCGGCCTCTTCGCGGGGCAAGCCCGCTCCCACAGGTACCCCGCAATGCCCGAGGTTTGTGCGGCCAACCTGTGGGAGCGGGCTTGCCCCGCGAAGAGGCCGGTACAGCCAGCACATCATTTAGCTTCGACAAGGATTCCCATGCCCACCCCGGTCCTCATCGCCATCGACGCCTCCCCCGCATCCTTCGCCCTGCTCACCCTCGCCCGCCGCTACTGCCGCCCCGATGAACACGAGCTGCATGTGCTGCTGGCCATCGACAGCACCTTCGCCGTGCACGAGCAACCCGCGCCCTACACCACCGAAGAACTGGAGGAATACCCCGCCGCCTGCGAGGAGCAGCAGCATGCCGACCACGCCGTAGCCAAGGCCGTGCGCGAGTTGCAGGACGCCGGCTTCACCAGCCAGGGCTGCATGGTGGCCGGGCAGCCGGTCGAGGCCATCGTCAGCAAGGCGCAAGATCTGCGTTGCGAACTGATCATCATGGGTCATCGCCACCTGTCACGATTGGGGCGGTTGCTGGATCCGTCGATCAGCGCGAAGGTGATTGATCGTGTTGAGGTTCCAGTAATGGTGGGCATGGCAAACCAACATTGATGTGCCGGTGCTACAGCTACTCAGTACCTGACAAAACAGCCAGTAGTCAGCATTGGCCTATTGAATCAGCATACAAGCATCAGCCACCCAACCAACCAAGGTGAATGCTCGTGGCAAACCATTACCAGGAAACAGCGCAGGGATCCGAACCTCCACACCGCCAGCACTTTACCTATTCCGCCTATGGTCTAAGGAGCCCTCACAAGCATCTGGTCAGCTTACTCGGTTTCAACGGAGAGCTCGCAGATTCAATAGCGGGCTATTATTTATTGGGTAACGGGTATAGAGCATTCAATTCGAAGCTAATGCGTTTCAATAGCCCGGACAGTTGGAGCCCATTCGGTGAAAGTGGTCCAAATGCCTATGTTTATTGTGGTGGTGACCCAGTAAACAATAGCGATCCGACCGGACACATCGGCTTTTGGACGAAGATACTTAACGCGATTAGAGGCCAGAAAAAACGCCGAGTCGTTTCAAGCGCCAATCCGGCCTACGGCATAATGGCCCCACGATCAGCCCCCCAATCACCACAATCAGACCGCGTAACGCCCACATCTGACATAAGCGATCCAGAAAATCTATATATATCTATTCAATCTAACTTACACCACCCCAGCAACAGCGTACGTGTACGTAACCGCACTGAAGAACCTATCTATGCTTCTCTGAACTTCGAGGTGCAACAACCCAACAGCAACGTACGTTTGATCAGGGCTATCCAGTTCCCCCACTACAAGATTGTTACCAGCATGGATAGATTAGGCATTATAACGACCCGACATCAAGACAACGTATCGAACGTTGAGTTGCAGGGCCGCATAAGAGGAGGGTAACTGCAATAATCACCCTTCACTCGGCTTCACCACCACCGTACACGTCGTCCCCGCCGCCAGCAAAAACCCTTCCGGCACTTCATCGATGTGGATCCGCACCGGCACGCGCTGCGCCAACCGCACCCAGTTGAAGGTCGGGTTCACATCGGCGATCAGCTCGCGGCTCTGGGGGTTGTCGCGGTCATAAATACCGCGGGCAATGCTCTCTACGTGGCCTTTGATGCGCTCGCCGCTCATCATCTGCAGCTCAGCCTGGTCCCCCACTTTCACGTGCGGCAGCTTGGTCTCTTCGAAGAAGCCATAAACCCAGAACGAGTTCTCGTCGACTACCGCCATCACCGGCTCACCGGTGCGGGCATAGTCGCCCTTGTGGATGTTCAGGTTGGTCACGTAACCGTCCACCGTGGCCACGATATGCGTGCGCTTGAGGTTCAGCTCGGCGGCCGCCAGTTCGGCCAGGGCCTGTTGATAATCCGCCTGGGCCGAGTTGGCGATGTTGCTGGCGTCGTCGCGGTTTTCCTTGGAGATCACCAGGTTGTCCATGTCGGCGCGGCGCTTGGCGTTGACCTTGCGCATTTCCCAGGTGGCCTTGCGCGAGGCAACCAGCGCCTTGGCCTGGTCGACGGCCATTTGGTAGTGATCAGGGTCGATCTGGATCAACAGGTCGCCCTTCTTCACCCGCTGGTTGTCCTTGACCGGTACCCCCACCACGTAGCCGGGCACGTCGGCAGCGACGTTGATGATGTCGGCACGCACGCGCCCGTCGCGGGTCCAGGGCGTGGTCATGTAGTGCAGCCACAACTGGCGGCCGATCGCCACGGCGGCCACCAGCACCAGCAGGGTGGCGATCAGGCTGAAGAACTTTTTCATCGAAGGTTTCTCACCAGTAGACAGACAGCGCGAGGGCGCCGAAAAGGCAGACGAACAGGCTCAGGCGCAGCAGCGCCGGGTGCCAGAAAAAGCGGTAGCCGTCATGGCTGGCGATGAAGCGGTCCAGGCCCCAGGCCAGGCCCAGGGCGAACAGGAACATCAAGGTCATGGTGGGCATGTACACGCCATGGAAGGCGATTTCACGGGGCATGATTTCACGGGGCATGGTGCAGTCCTTTCGCCGGTGCCAGCGGCGACTGTGGGTCCAGCAGGGAAGAACGGATGAAGTGCAAGTAGCTTTGCGCGCGGCGCAGCACCGAGGTGTCGAAGTGCCGGGCGAAGGGTTCGTCGGTGGCCTGCACGCGGCTGATGGCATGGTCCACCGCCACCAGTGCGCGCTCGTGGTTGCTGGCGCTGGGCTGCAGGAACAAACGCGCCAGGGCGCGGCCCATGACGCGGATGGCCTGGCGCCATGGCTGCGACTCGGCGTAGGCCGGGTGGATTGGGGCGCGGGCCTGTTCCTTGCGCAGCTCGATGATGGCGTGGCCGATTTCCAGCACGGTGAACATCCAGCCCATCAGCTCGCTCTGCACCTTCGGCTTGCCGGCAGCCAGGCCATAGGCTTGGTGCAGCAGGTCGCGGGTGCGGCTCTCGAAGGCTGAACCCAGGCCGCGCAAGCGGCCACTGATGGCGAACAGCACCTGTTCACGCAGTTCCTGCTCCAGCCGGCTCCACAGCCAGCGGCTGTTGGGCGGTAGGATGATCGCCCCGGCCGCGGCGCAGACGAACATACCGATGACCATGCCGATGTAGTCGTTGATGAAGGTGTAAGGGTCGTAGACGGTCAGGTTGTTGGGCACCGAACCGATGGCGAAAAACACCAGCAAACCGATGCCGTAACCGGCGTAAGCCGGCCGCGAAGACAGGAACGCCCCCAGCACGAAGACCGGTGCCAGGACCATGCACAGCAGCGGGAATCCGTCGATCCAGGGGAACACGAAGAAGGTTTCGAAGAACCCGACGAAGGCCCCGATCGCCGTGCCACAGGCCATCTGGAATGACATGCGCTTAGGGTTGGGCGAGGCCGCCGACAGGCCCACGGTGACCGTGGCGATCAGCGTCATCATGGCGCCGCTGGGCCAGTCGCTGAGCAACCAGTAACTGCCCAGCAGCAACAGCACCGCCGAGGCGCGCACGCCAGCAGCCAACGACACCAGCCAGCTGGTCTGCGCCACATAGGGCTCGTCCCACTGCTCGCGCTCGTGCTTGTGCACGGCCAGCGAGGCATGGGTCTCGGCATAGCTGAACATCTCGTCGACAAAGCGATACAGCAGCTCGAAGGCGGTGTGGAAGTCGAGCAGGTCGGACTCGCTGGGGTTGGTTTGCTGGTACTCGGCGCGCAAGCCACGCACCTGGGCTTGCAGGCCCTCCTTGTAGGCGGCCAGCTCAAGCGTCAGGCGCAGCGCGTCCGAATCGGTCAAGGCGCGGCCCACGTAGGGCTGAAGCAGTTCGACCAAGGTGTCCAGGCCCGGCTCGATGGCGCTGACGATCTGCAGCGGGCCACGGGCGCGCAGGCGTTCGAGCAGCCGGTGCAGGGCATTGAAGCGCGTGGTGATGGCCATGAACTCGCTGTTCATGCGCACCAACCGGCCACTGCGCCTGCGCATGTGCGGGTCTTCGAAGGCGGTGACGTTACGCAGGCTTTCCAGGCCCACAGCCTCAGCGATGAAGCGCACGTTGCTGCTTTCAAAACGGTCGCGCTGGCTATCACCGCGCAGGGCTTCGACCACCACGCCGGCGAACACACCAAAGCGCTGATAGAGGGCGTTACGCATGGCGGCGCTGGCCGACTGCGGCAGGATCGCGGCGCTGACGAACGTTGAAACCAAAATCCCCAAGGCGATTTCCAGCACCCGCCACACGGCCGCCATAAAGGCTTGGTCGGGGTGCTCCAGCACCGGCAAGCCGATCATCGCCGCGGTGTAACCGGCCAGCACGAAGCCATAGGCGCGGAAGGTGCGGTAGCGCATCGCGCCTGCCGAACACAAGCCGACCCACAGGGCCAGGCTGGGCAGGAACAGCTCGGTGTTCTGCGGGAAAATGGCGATCAGTGCGACCATCATCGCCGAGCCTGCCAGGGTGCCGAGCACCCGGTAGAAACTCTTGGCGAACACGTGGCCGCTTTGCGGCTGCATGACGATGAACACGGTGATCATTGCCGTGCGCGGCTGCGGCAGTTCCAGGCGCATGGCCAGCCACAGGGTGATGAAGGCGGCGGCCAGCACCTTGAAGATATAGACCCAGGTCACGCCATCGGTGCGCGCCCAGGCAAAGAAGCCCCGGCGCCACTCCAGGCTCTGCAGCCAGCGCACGGGCAGGCTTGAGGTGCTCATTTGGCGTTATCCGGCTGCTTGTCGAAAATGGCCAGGGTGGCCGGGGTTTTCGGTGCGGCCTGGCGCTCTTGCTCCGGCACGTCCTTGCCCGCTTGCAGGCCACCGCCGAGGGCGGTGACCAGCTCGGCATGGGCGATCAGGCGGGCGGCCTGCACCTGCTGCTGTACCTGCTGCTGACGGAACAGCAAGGTCTGCGCGTTGAGCACGTTGAGGTAGTCGGTCAGGCCACGCTGGAAGGCGACCATGGCGATGTCGTAGGTCTTCTGCGCGGCGGCGACCGATTCGGCGGCAAAGTGCGATTGCTCTTTCATCGACTCGCGGCGGATCAACTGGTCAGAGATGTTCTTCAACGCACCGACCACGGCCTGGTTGTAGCGCGCGACGGCCATGTCATAGCCCGCTGAAGCGACGCCCAGTTGCGAGCGCAGGCGGCCGCCGTCGAAGACCGGCAGGCTGATTGCCGGGCCGACGTTGTAGTTGAACTTGCGCCCGGTGAGAAACTCCAGCGGGCCGCCGCCCGTGGCCATGAAACCGAGGCTGCCGACCAGGTCGACATTGGGGAAGAAGCCGGCATGCGCGACGTCGATGCCACGGGCTTGCGCGGCCACCTGCCAACGGCTGGCGACCACGTCCGGGCGCTGGCCGACCAGCTCGGCGGGCAGCGCCGACGGCAGCGTGAGCGGGGCGCCGAGGGTCAGGGTCGGGCGCAGGATCTGCGCGCCCTCCCCTGGCCCCTTGCCGGCCAGCGCAGCAAGCTGGTTGCGGGTCAGGGCGATTTCTTCGTCAAGGCTGTCGAGCTGACGATGGGTTTCGGGCAGCGGCGCTTCGGCCTGGCTGACTTCGAAATGGGTGCCGATGCCTGCGTCCAGCCGACGCTTGGCCAGGGCCAGGATCTGCTCCTGCTGCTCCAGTTCAGCCTTGACGATATCGCGCTGGGCGAAGTGCAGGCTTAGCTGGATATAGGCACGCACCACGTTGTTCTGCAGCTCGAGCTGCGCCTGGCGGGCCTCGGCCACACTCATGTGCGCTTGGTCCACAGCCTGCTCGCTGGCATTGCGCTCGCGGCCCCAGAGGTCGAGGGCATAGCTGAAACCGATGGCGGCGTTGTTGTCCCAGGTATTGGCGCCCGACAGCGCACCAGGCCCGTAGAACTGATCCTCGGGCCAGTTGTGGCGCTTGAGTGTGGCCTGGCCATTGGCTTGCAGCTTTTCTGCCGACTCGACCACACCGGCCATGGCCTTGGCCTCGCGCACCCGCGCCAGGGCCATGGCCAGGTTCGGGCTACCCTCGACGGTCAATGCGACCCAGCGGTTCAGCTGCGGGTCGCGATAGGCCTGCCACCACTGCTGGTCGGGCCAGTGCGCGTCGGTGGCCGCTTCGCGTATCGCCGCGTCGGTGGTCAGGGTATTGGCGTGTAATGTCTTGCTTTGCGGGGCAATGCCCCAGGTTCCGATACAGCCGCTCAAGGTGAGGGTAAGGGCACAGGCACTGAACACTTGAAGCGTTCTGATGATGCGACGCGGCACAGCTGCGATTTCCCGAGGAAGAGGTGGAGGGGCCGGGCAATTCTAGGGGGCGGCAGGACTGGCGATAAGCGCATATTCCTGCGAATCTTTGTTACCAAACGCGCGATAATCAGCCTTTGGTCGAAGGCATCTTTTAATAACTTCGTCGTTACTTCGTGACACAATTTTGTCCTCTACCTTGAGAGTGACCCATGGACACCCTGCAAAATATGCGTGCTTTCAGTTGCGTAGCCCAGCTTGGCAGCTTCACGGCTGCCGCGGCGCAACTGGATACGACCACCGCGAACGTGTCGCGGGCGGTCTCCAATCTGGAAGCCCATCTGCAAACTCGGCTGCTCAACCGTACTACCCGCCGCATCGCGCTGACCGAGGCCGGCAAGCGCTACCTGATGCGCTGCGAACAGATTCTTACCTACGTTGAAGAAGCCGAGGCCGAGGCCAGCGACGCCCATGCCCGCCCGGCCGGGCAATTGAAGGTTCACTCCATGACCGGGGTGGGCCAACACTTCGTGGTGGATGCCATTGCCCGCTACCGCGAATCGCACCCGGACGTGACCTTCGACCTGACCATGGCCAACCGCGTGCCGGACCTGCTCGACGAGGGCTACGACGTGTCCATCGTGCTGGCCACCGAGCTGCCGGACTCGGGCTTCGTGTCGCAGCGCTTGGGGATCACCTACAGCATCGTCTGCGCCTCGCCCGACTACATCGTGCGCAACGGCATCGCACACAAGCCTGCCGACCTGCTCAAGCACGCCTGCCTGCGCATGGTCAGCCCGGTGATCCCGCTGGAGAAGTGGCTGTTCGACGGCCCGGAAGGCCAGGAAATGGTCAACATCACCAGCTCGCCGTTCCAGGTGAACACCGCCGACGCCATGAAAACCGCGATCCGCAGTGGCATGGGCGTGGGCGTGCTGCCGATCTATTCGGCCATCGACGGGCTGCGCGACGGCAGCCTGGTGCGGGTGCTGCCCGAGTATCGGCTGCAAGAGCTGAACCTGTACGCCATCTACCCGTCGCGCCAGTACCTGGATGCCAAGATCAAGACCTGGGTCGAGTACCTGCGCAACTCGCTGCCGGAAATTCTGGCAGCGCATGAGGCAGACCTGAAAACCCATCAGGTGCAGATCGCCAACTGAGAAACATGCTGCATTGAGGGGAGGAGCAATGGTAGGTTGCTAACCATTGCTTCCAGCGCCAGGACCATGGGAGGGCGATGCCCTCCATTCGCAGCACAAGGCTGCTCCTACAGCGACCTTTGTAGAAGCAGCCTTGTGCTGCGAATGACCGCAACGCGGTCAACTGCCTGGCAGTCCACCCTAGCCTTGCAGAGAGTTGCCGATGAAAAAGACCGTCCTGGCCTTCAGCCGCATCACCCCGGCCATGGCCGAGCGCCTGCAACAAGACTTCAACGTGATCCTGCCGAACCCCAAGCTCGGCGACATCAACGCCCAGTTCAACGAAGCCCTGCCCGAGGCCCACGGCCTGATCGGCGTCGGCCGCAAGCTTGGCCGTGCCCAACTCGAAGGCGCGGCCAAGCTTGAAGTGGTCTCCAGCGTCTCGGTCGGCTACGACAACTATGACGTCGACTACTTCAATGAACGCGGCATCGCCCTGACCAACACCCCCGACGTACTCACAGAAAGCACCGCAGACCTGGGCTTCTCGCTGATCATGGGCTGCGCCCGGCGCACGGCCGAGCTGGATGCCTGGACCAAGGCCGGCCAGTGGCAAGCCACCGTCGGCCCGGCGCACTTCGGCAGCGATGTGCACGGCAAGACCTTGGGCATCGTCGGCATGGGCAACATCGGCGCCGCCGTTGCCCGCCGCGGCCGGTTCGGGTTCAACATGCCAGTCATCTATACCGGCAACAGCCGCAAGACCGCATTGGAGCAAGAGCTGGGGGCGCAGTTCCGCAGCCTGGAGCAACTGCTGGCCGAAGCCGATTTCGTCTGCATCGTGGTGCCGTTGTCGGACGCCACCCGCAAGCTGATCGGTGCACGGGAGCTGAAGCTGATGAAGCCAAGCGCCTTCCTCATCAACATCGCCCGCGGCCCGGTGGTCGATGAAGCGGCGCTGATCGAAGCCCTGCAGAACGGCACGATTCGCGGTGCCGGCCTGGATGTGTACGAGAAGGAACCGCTGAGCGATTCTCCACTGTTCAAACTGCCCAACGCCCTGACCCTGCCGCACATCGGCTCGGCCACCGCAGAAACCCGCGAGGCCATGGCCAAACGGGCGATGGACAACCTGCGTGCGGCGCTGTTGGGCGAGCGGCCGCAGGATTTGGTGAACCCGCAGGTGTGGAAGCATTGAGCGTTTTCAACTGACTTTATCGCGCCATTCGCAAAGCTGCTGGCGAATGGCGCACTCCCTCTGCACACACCCCTTGCGATAAGCGAGCAATCTGAAACAACTCGCTTATTGGCCCATTGCCAACGCTACGCACCTATCATTTTTGCTAGGTGACATCCGCTACACCTCAGATTAACAATGCAGAAGAACACTACCTTCATTGCTATTCTGAGGACTACCAAAATGAAAAAGACCGACCCGATTCTTCAAGACATCCAATTTGATGACGTTGTAGATATCCCGGGACCTGAAGAAAACCTCATCAAGACCGCCAAGATGGCAGAGTTTTTAAATATAACCATCCCCGAAACAAGCGAATGGCCTGTACCCTCCGTTTTTTACATTACGCACAGCAGCGAGTCCCCGGAACTGCCAATCCTTACACGAGACTTCCATACACCGCTTCCAGAGGAACTAAACTTCCAACTTCCTTCGAATCGATTCAAAAAGAGCCAGAAACAATCCCTTCGTTACATATTAAAATCAAAAAGAGACGATAATGAATGGGATGTCACAACCTCTTTCACCGTCGATTTAAAAAAACCCATCCAAGCGCCCCCCTTGGTAATGGATACCACAGCATTCAACCTCACCTACTTCGACAACCATGACAGCTTAGATTTTACAGCCCCACCTTTCACCTATAACAGAGTTGGAGACCACTGCATTGTTACTATAATCGGACCCAAGAAGACTAGCGTGACGTTGCCGACACCTCCACGCGCGAAAGAGGGTGACCCCATCACAGGTAAAATACCTAAAGATACATTCTTCATTGATGGCAAACCCATTTATGGCGAGTATACGGTTATGTATACGGCCCTCTCACGCGCAGGTAACGATTCCAGCGATACAATGGCCGTCACTGTCACATTCAGCGCATCGTGAAATGCGTACCGGGTGGTATTTCACCCACCGATACTTCAGCATCACGGCCTGAGTAAGGGGACTGTAGAAATGCGTGTGGCTTTGAGTTTGCGAAATACCAGTACATTCCCCCCCATTACCAGCATCACCCCAAACAGCGCCGGCGCCGTCCATTGATAGCCTTCGACAAACGCCGACACGTTTAAGGCCACCAGCGGGAACAGCACCGTACAGTAGGCTGCCCGCTCCGGCCCCATGCGCCCAACCAGGGTCAGGTAGGCGGTGAAACCAATCACCGAGCCCGGGATGACCAGGTACATCAGCGAGCCGATGTACCTGGTGTTCCATTCCATGGCGAAGGGGATGCCGCTGAACAGGCAATAAACCGTCAGCATCGCCGCGCCATAGACCATGCCCCAGGCATTGGTGGTCATGGGCTTGAGCCCTGCTTTCTGCTGCATGCTCGACAGCATGTTGCCGGCCGAGAAGCACAGCGTGCCGAGCAAAGCCAGGCCGAGGCCGTACAGGGTTTCGCGGCTGGCGGCATGGTGGGACAGTTCGGGCCAGAACAGCAGGCCCAGGCCCAGCAGCCCCAGTGCTCCGCCACCCAGCACGTTGGCAGCGATCTTCTGGCCAAAGAACACCCGGGCGTTGAGTGCGTTCCACAGGGTCGCGGTGGAGAACACCACGGCGATCAGGCCGCTGGCGATCCACTGGCTGGCGGTGAGGAAGCACATGAAGTTGACGCAGAACAGGCACAGGCCTTGGGCCAGGCAGATGAGGTGGCCGCGGCGGTTCATGGGTTGCAGGCGGCGGGTGAGCAACAGGATGGCGAACAGGATCAGGCCGGCCAAAGCGAAGCGGTAGACGATGGACACCGGGATGGCGACCACGCCCAGTTGCAGTTTCAGGGCGATCCAGGTGGTGCCCCAGATCAGGACGGTGAGCAGGTACAGGGACAGGTTCACAGGTGGGGCCTCCTCAGGCGTTCGACCATACAACCTGGGGCCGCCTTGCGGCCCATCGCAGGCAAGCCAGCTCCTACAGGAAAACGGCGCCGTACCTGTAGGAGCTGGCTTGCCTGCGAACGAGGGCGCAGCCCTCGCCAGGGCCCCCAGTGTTCCCCCTGGCCACTGCCCTGCGCTTGCACAAACTTGCGCTTTTCCAACCCAGGTAGCTGTCAGCGCAACGCAAGCGCAGTACGATGGCCCCAGAGGAATCGCCCATGACCCCACTCTCCCAGCTGCACGTCTTCAACGCCATGCACGCCTCGCCCCACGCCCGCCTGGAGCTGAGCGCGCACCTGGGCGACGGCTTGGCTGCGGCGCTGTGGCGCAACCGCGACGATGCCCGCGATTACCAGGCGCCCAGCCATCACACGCTGTCGTGCTACATCGCCGATGGCACCGGCACCTTCCGTCGCCAGCGCCCAGCCGACAAGGGCGCGCCGAACAAGCTGTGCATCATGCCGGCCGGCCATGAGTCGAACTGGGTGGTCAACGGCGCGATCCGCCTGGCGCACCTGTACGTCAGCGAGGCGCAGTTCGCCCTCGGTTGCGTGCGCCTGCTGGACCGTGAGCCGCGGGAATTGCAGCTGCAGGAGGCGACGTTCCTCGATGACCCGCAACAGTCGGCGCGCTTTCGCCAGTTGATCAACCTGGCCTGGGACGAGCCCGACGAGCGCCTGCTGGCCAGCAGCCTGGCGCATGAAATCGTCGACCACGCAGTGCTCAGCCAGGTTGGGCTACGTCAGGGTCTGCGCCTGAAAGGCGGCTTGGCGCCGAACCTGCGTCGGCAGTTGGTGGAGTACATCGAGGCGCATCTGGACCAGCCCATCACCCTCGGTGAACTGGCCCTGCGCTGCAACCTTTCCGAGTACCACTTCGCGCGCATGTTCCGCACCAGTTTCGGCTTGCCGCCACACCAGTACCTGCTGGCACGACGGCTGCACCGTGCTTGCCAGTTGCTGCGCTTGGGTCACCTGCCGCTGGGAGAGGTGGCGTTGCTGTGCGGGTTTGCCAGTGCCAGCCATTTCAGCAACCGCTTCCGCCAGGCATTCGGAGCGACGCCTGGCGACTATCGCACAGCCTTCAGCCCTTAGAACTCGAAGGTGCTGGACAGGCTCACCTGCCGCGCATCGCCAACTGCGACAAAGTACTGGTTCACTGCCGAGCTGTAGTAAACCTTGTCGAACAGGTTCTTCACGTTCAACTGCAGGCGCACGTTGTGTTCGTCGAGCTGGGTCTCGTACGTGGCAAATGCATCAGCAACGGTATAGCTGGGCAGGTCGAAAGTGTTGGTCGAGTTGCCCGAACGCTCGCCCACATAACGGGCCCCAGCACCAAAGCGCAGCCGGTCGCCACCGAACACGCGGCCAAAGTCATACACCGCCGAAAGCGAGCCACTGTGCTTGGCCACGTTCTGCAGGCGGTTGCCTTCAAGGTCCGGGTCTTTGGTGACCTTGGCATCGGTAAAAGCATAACTGCCGATCAAGCTCCAGCGCTCGCTGAGCTGCCCAGTCAGGTCAAGCTCAACACCGCGTGAATTGACCTCGCCAGCATTGCTGTAGACCGTCTCGCCGGTACCCGTGTCGAAGTTGGCGACCAGCACATTGCGCTTGGTGATGTCGAACAGCGCCAAGGTGCCGGTCAGGCTGCCTGGCATGTCGAGCTTGGCCCCTAGCTCCCACGATTTGCCCTCTTCGGGCGCTACCGACGCATCCAGCACCACCCCGCCGGTCAACGGCGCAATGCTGGAGTTGGGCTTGAACGACTCGCTGTAGCTGCCATAGAACGACAGCTGGTCATCGACCTTGTAGACGATGCCGGCATGCGGCACCCAGGCCTGGCCGCTAGTGTCGGTGTTGGCTTTGAACGGGCGACCGCGGCCGGCGTATTGGTCGAACTGCTGGAAGCGCGCACCGGCCACCAGGATCCAGTGCTCATCCAGGTGCAGGGCGTCCTGCACGAACAGCGCGTCGGTGCGCAGTTTGTCGGTCTGGTCGCTGTCGCTGGCGCGCACGTTGCTGCCCTCCACTTCCTGGCCGTAGACCGGGTTTTCATAGCTGAAGGTAGACTGCGCCGTCTGGCGGATCAGGTCGCCACGAAACACCTTGCGGTCTTCGTGATCGAGGCCGAACAACAGGTCATGCTGCAGGCCGCCCAACTCGACGTTGCCCGCAAGGCTCAGGGTGGCGAACTGGTCGCGGCTCATAGCGTTGTGCGTGCCGTCGATGCTGCGCGTCAGCGTGCCCTTGGCTTCGTTGACGCCCGTCACGCGGACCTGGCTGGCGTCGTAGGTCTCGCGGTTGAAGCTGTAGCCGAAGTGCAGCTTCCAGTCGTCGGCCAATTGGTGGTCGACCTCCAGGCGATACAGGTCAGAGCGCCCTTCCATGTCGTTGAATGGCTCATCCAGGCGACGCGTGGCCGGAATGTCCAAGGGGTGGCCGTTGCTGCCAAAGGCCGTGCCGCGGTCGAACGGGTAAAGAAACTCACGGTGCTCGTACGCCACCACCACCTGGGTGTCCTCGCCCAGCCAGGCCAGCGACGGCGCTACCAGCGATTCGCGGTGCACACCGAAGTTGCGCCAGTAGTCCTCATCTTCGTGGTCGACGATCAGGCGGTAGGCGAAGTTGCTGTCGCCGAGTGCGCCGGTGCTGTCGAAACCACCACCGCTGCCATTTTTGCCGCTGCCGTAGGTCGAGCCACGCACCGTCAGGGCGTTGTACTGCTGCAGTTGCGGGCGCTTGCTGACCACGTTGATGACCCCGCCTGGGTCCTGGATGCCATACAGCAGCGAGGCCGGGCCCTTGAGCACTTCTACCCGCTCGGTGCTGGCATTAAGGCTGCGGCCCTGCACGATGGGCATGCCGTCACGCATGATCGAACCGTCGCGGTTGTCGCCAAAGCCGCGCTTCATCACGGTGTCGGAGGTGCCGCCAAAGTTGTTGCCCTGGGTAATGCCGCTGACGTTGGTCAAGGCATCATCGAGGTTGCGCGGGGCCTGGTCGCGAATGACCTGGGCCGGGACCACGTTGATGGCCTGGGGGATGTCCTGGGTCGGGCCCTGGCCACGCATGATCGAGGCCGTGGCCGGGGGCTGATAGCTGTAGGCGTCCATCTGCGAGGTCACGGTGGTGGCCTGCAGGTTGAGTGCACCGTCGCTGCTCACGGCTTCGAGGGTGAAGGTGCGGGCATCGACGCGGCGCCAGGCCAGGCCGGAAGTGCCCAGCAATTGCTGCAGCGCCTGCTCTGCGCTGAAGGTCCCGTTGAGGGCAGGTGCCTGCAGGCCAGGAAGCTCGAGGGTGTACACCACGCTCTGGCCGGTGGCTCGGCTGAAGGCATTGAGCGCCTGGGCCAAAGGTTGGCTCGGCTGGGCAAACGTGTACGCCTGTACCTGCTCGGCCGCCCCGGCCAGCGGTGCGATGGCGATGACCGGGCACACCGAAAGGCCGAGCCAGAGGGGGACGCAACGCGGGGTAAACTTCATGGACGCTGACCTGTAAGTGGGTGTTGATTGCGAATGAATCGCACTTCCACTCATTACACGGATGCCACGTCCTGTTACCTCATCCGTTAATTGAATTTTTTTCCTGGGCCGGCCTCTTCGCGGGCAAGTCGGACCGCCGCACCGCCGCTCCCACAGGTTCCTCAAAAGGTCTGAGCCTGCGCAGTTACCTGTGGGAGCTGGCTTGCCAGCGATGAGGCCGGAATAAGCACCACAAGACGGTTGCTCCCACAGGTTCTGGTACAGGTGCCTAGCGGATAATCGTCAACCGCCCCAATACGGTCTGCCGGGAAAAGCCCATCACGTTGCCCAGTGAGTCGAGCGCTGCCAAAGGCGCTTGCACCGGGAAACTGCCACTGACCTTGCGCTGCCCCAACTCACCCTCGAGCAGCAGGATGCGCCCCGGGTAGTACCGCCCGAGGTCTTCGACCACCTGCGCCAGCGGCACTTGGTAGTAATTCAGCCAGCCCTGGCGCCAAGCCAGGCGGCTCTCGCTGTCTACGCTCACGGTGCTGCCCGCATGGCCGTCAACGTAAGCCAGCTGCTGATTGGCCGTCAGTTCACGGGCGACCGCGCCTTGCCCCGGCGTCACCGCGACCCGCCCACTGCGCACCGTCACCTGCGCGCCATCCCCCTGCTCACGCACCTCGAACTGGGTGCCCAGCACCCGCACCTCACCGCCTGCGGCAGCGACCAGAAACGGCTCGCCGGTGTGGGTGACCTGGAAGAACGCCGCCCCGCGCAGCAGCCGCACACGGCGCTCGCCCTGGGCGAAGTCGACCGTGATTGCGCTGCCTGCATCTAGTGTCACCTGCGATTGATCGGCCAGGGTCACCTGGCGGACGTTGCCGGCGCTGCTGTAGTCGGCCTGCAGGTCCTGCAGCCAGTAGCCAGGGTGCCAACCCCCCACGGTGCCAACCGCCAGCACCAGGCAGGCTGCAACCGCCAAGGCGGCGACGCGTTGGCGCCAACGACCTCGGGCAGGCGCCTTGGCCATGGCATCCAGGTACTTTTGCAGGCCCTCACGCTCTTCATCGGCCAACCGCGCCGCTGGCGCCGCGCTCATCTGCCACAGCGCCTGAGCCTGTGCATACGCCTCTCGATGCCCCGGGTCGGCCAGCAACCAACGCTTGAACGCCGCACCTTGGGCTTGCTCAGGCTGTTCGTTGATGCGGCTCAGCCACTGCAGCGCGGCCTGTGACTGCGCGGCAGTGATCGGATTCGGACGGCTCATCGACGGGCGCTCCCTGGCCTGCGTAGGGTGGAAACGGGCTCGGCGACACTCGCCTTGCACGCTTCGAGGGCGCGCATCATATGCTTTTCAACGGCGCTCTGGGACAGTTGCATGGCCGTGGCGATCTCGCTGTACGTGCAGCCGTGGATACGATTGAGCAGGAAGATCTGCCGCGTGCGATCGGGCAAGGCACGCAACGCAGCCTCGATGCGTTGCAGGTCGTGATCGACCTCCAGGGCTTGCTCAGGTTCTGCAGCACTGGACTGCTCATCCACGGCTTGCGTGGCTTCGGCCACACGCTCGCGGCTGCCTTCGCTGCGCAAGTGGTCGATGGCAAGGTTGCCGGCGCAGCGCAAAAGGTAGGTGTCCAGTGCTTCCACCTTGACCTCGGGGCGGCGCCAGAAGCGCAGGAACAACTCCTGGACCAGGTCCGATGCCGTGGCCCGGCAACCGACCCGGCGGCTGACCAATGCCTCCATGCGCGCACGCTGCGCCAGAAACACCTGAACAAAGCGCGCACGCCCGCCGGTGTTGTCAGCGTCTGGCTCGATCATGTCACCCGGCTCGCTCAAGGCGTCACACAGCAAGCACGGCCAACAGCGGGCCGAGCACCACGCTGACGGCGGCCAGGCCCAGCAACAGGCGGGGCTGGTACGGCAGGGCGAACACCCACAGGGTCACCCCCGCCATCAACACCGCTATCCATTCCACCAGGCCATGCGCCCAGCCCCGCATGTGCACGCTGAGTACCAGCGACAGCACCAGCAGCAGCCAGCCACCGACGCGCAGCACACGCAACTGTTGCGCCTGTGGTTTGCGCCCAAGCAGCTCCTTGAAGTGTTTTTCCATGGCCAGGCACAGGGCCACGAAGCCCGCGAAGCCGATCAGCGCACTACCTAGCATCCGCTCACCTCGCCGCCCTCGACCGTCGGTTTTTGGGCCGCGCGTGAGGCGCGCTTGGTAACAGGCTTTGCCGGGCGCAGCATCTTGCTGGCCGTCCAGGCCAGGAACACGCCGGTGGCCAGCGCCGTGAGGTCGAACCCGGCCATGGCCCAGTCGCCAGACCGCAATGACTGATCGAGGCCCTGGCCTGTGGTCAGGCCATTGAGCAGCGGCAGCAAGGCGAAGGCCAGCGCCCCCAGCGCCAGTTGCTCGCCCCAGGCGCGGCGCCCGGAACGCAGCACGGCATGCACCAGCGACAGTGCCCAGACCAGGAAGAACGTGTTGACCTCCCAATCGGCGCGGCCCTCGACAGCCACAGGGATCAGCCGATTGGCCCAGAAGAACCCAGCCACCGCTAGCAGCAGGCCACTCATGCTGGCAATGTTGAGCACCTCGACCAAGCGCAATTCGCCGGGCATGTGCGCGCTCTTGGCATGCTTGAGCTGACGCTTGCCCAGCCACATCACCAACCCTGTGCCGATGACTGCTGTGCCGGCCACGCCGAAGACAAAGTACAACCAACGCAGCCAGGGCCCGGCGAAATTGCCCATGTGCAGGCCGGCAAAACTGAAGGCCGTCATCATCGCACCGCTCTCCGGTGCACCTTGGGTCAGCAGCGCGCCGCTGGCGCCATCGAAGGTCCAGTGGGTGCTGCGCCGGTAGGCGACGTTATCAGCCGAGGACTGGGTGAAGGTGACCCGGGCATTGCGGTCACCGGGGTTTTGCAGCTGGATGAAACCGATGCGTGCACCCGGCGCCAATTCCTCGACTTTGGCGTACAGCGTCGGCAACGGCACCAGGGGCGTCGCGACGTTGGCAGCCTTGGGCGCATCGTCGCGGCCGAACAGCTCGTTGAAGTACTCGCCGGTATTGCCGCCATAGCTGGCCAGAATGCCGGCAGGCATCACCATGTACATGAACAGCACCAGGCTGCTGTAGCTGATCATCAGGTGGAACGGCAGCACCAGCACGCCGATTGCGTTGTGCCCGTCCAGCCAGGAGCGCTGGCCTTTGCCAGGGCGGAAGGTGAAAAACTCTTTGAAGATCTTCTTGTGGGTGATGATCCCGGTAACCAAGCCCAGCAGCATGATGAAGGCACAGAACGTCGACAGCCAACGGCCGAACGGGTACGGCATCTCCAGCTGGAAGTGGAAGCGGTAGAAGAATTCGCCGCCACGGCTATCGCGCGCCTCGACTGGCTGGCCAGTCTGCGCATCGAGGCTTTTGCTGACAAAACCGCGGCGCCCCGCCTCGGGGTCGCGCCAGCCCACGTTCAGCGCCGCCTCGCGCGCGTTGGGCAAGCGGATCATCCAGTTGCTGGCGTGCGCGGCGTTGGCCTCCAGGTAGCGCTGGGCCAAGCCCAGGCTGTTTACCGGGTCGAGCGCATGGCTGCGCACCTCGGGCTGGGTCCAGTGGTTGATCTCGTCCTTGAAGTACGAAAGCGTGCCAGTGAGGAAGATGGCGAACAGCAACCAGCCGAAGATCAGGCCGGTCCAGGTGTGCAACCAGGCCATGGCCTGGCGAAAGCCTTCTTTCATGGGTTTTTCATCCAGTAGGCAAAACCGCTGACCACGCCCAGCAGCACGCTTGGCAACAGCACGCCCCACCAGGCACGCCAGGCGCTACGGCAAGCGAAGCACCAGATGAACGCCAGCACGTAGAAGACGAACGACAACAGCAAGCCTGTGAGGGTCGCGTCGACCCGTGGCAAGGGCGCCAGCAGGGCGATGCTGACACTGGCCATGGATGCCAGCAGATAACCGCCCAGCGTTGCAGCCAGGCAGCGTGAGGCCACGGCCAGGCGGTAGCTGAGCGGGAGACCGGCGGCGTTGCGCTTCATGGCGGAGGTCCGGGCATTTTCGGGGCTGCAATAATAATGATTTCAATTCGCATAAGCAAAATATTGCCGCTGCTTAGCCGCCCATCGCTGACGGGCCGGCGATCCGCCCCTGGAGGATTGCCGAGCACAGGGTCGCCCACTACAATGCGAACAATTATTACTTCCAATCGCGCATCTTGGCGCCGGAGTATCCACGGTGTCCAGCGCCCTTTCCTCCACGGTCGAAGGCCTCTATCACGCCCATCACAACTGGCTGACCGGCTGGTTGCGCCGCCGCCTTGGCTGCCCGCAGAGTGCCGCCGACCTGGCGCAGGACACTTACGTACGCCTGCTTCAAGCACGCGAGACACCGCAATTGATCGAACCCCGGGCGTTCCTGGCCACGGTCGCCAAGCGGGTGCTGTGCAATCACTTTCGGCGCCAGGAACTGGAACGCGCCTACCTCCAGGCCTTGGCTCAGGTGCCGGAAGACGTGGCACCGAGCGAAGAACAGAAAGCGATCATCTTCGAGACGCTGCTGGAGCTCGACCGCCTGCTGGATGGCCTGCCAGCGCTGGTCAAGCGTGCCTTCCTGCTGGCGCAGGTCGACGGCCTGGGCCAAGGCGAAATCGCGCGTGAGCTGAACGTGTCACTGGCCACGGTCAAACGCTACCTGAACAAGGCGGCCATGCGCTGTTACTTCGCCCTGTGAATACCCAGTTTTCTCCGCAGGTAGCCGAGCAGGCCGTGCATTGGTTGATCGAGTCCCAGGGTGATGATTTTGATCGGGCTCAGCAGTTGGCGCTGGAGCACTGGCTACAAGCCGACCACGAACACCAGCGCGCCTGGGCGCATATTCAGCAGGTCAATCAGCGGCTACGTGGGGTGGCTTCGCCCGTGGTGCATGCGACGCTGCAAGCGCCGCCATCGGCCGCTCGAAGGCGTGCGCTCAAGGCCCTGTTGTTGCTCGGTGTGGCCAGTGCCACAGGGTTGGGGCTGCAGCAGCACAACCCGTTGCCAGGGCTAATGGCCGACTACCGCAGCCCGGTCGGCCAGCGTCGGCGGCTGAACCTGGAAGACGGCAGCCTGCTGCAACTCAATACCCGTAGCGCCGCCGATGTGCGCTTTGATGGGCACCAGCGGGTGGTGCGCCTGCTCGAAGGCGAACTGGCGCTGGAGGTGGTCAAGGATGCCCGGCCCTTGCTGCTGCGCACCGGCGAAGCTGCGCTGCAGTTGGACAGCGGCCGTTTCAACGTGCGCCAGTACGACGGGTTCAGCCTGGTGTCGGTGTTCAGTGGCGTCGCCACTGTGTCGGGTGAGGCCTTGCTGGCAGGGCAACAGGCCCGATTGGGGGGCAACGGCTGGCGGGCGGTCACAGCGCTGGACCGCAATGCCGGGGCCTGGGTCGACGGCATGCTGGTAGCGTCGCAGATGCGCCTGGGGGATTTCCTGGCCGAGCTCGGCCGCTACCGGCAGGGGCAACTGGGGTGCAGCGACCGGGTCGCCGACCTGCGGATTTCCGGGTCTTACCCGCTGGATGACAGTGAGCGAATTCTGCAGATGCTGGAGGTGGCATTGCCGGTGCGGGTGCGACGGTTTACCCGGTACTGGGTGACGGTCGATAGCCTGACGTGAGGTTGCCGGGCCCCCACCTACAGCGCCACCCTGGCAATAACTACAGCCGTGGGAGCGGGCTTGCCCCGCGAACACCGGCGAAGCCGGTGCCATGCACCGCGTATCCCCATTCGCGGGACAAGCCCGCTCCCACAGGGTCGTCACAAGGTCTGAGCCTGCGCAGTTACCTACGGGCGCTGGCTTGCCGGCCATAGGCTGCACAGCAGCCGCAGATTTTTTGCATTCACCTGAGCCATTTCCCAAGGTTCGCGTGACAGACAAGGCAAACCCCTTCTCTCAGGACCTCACCCATGCCGTTGCGCCCCAGCCCCCTCGTCCACGCCCTGCTGCTCGCCACCACCCTCGGCCTCGCCAGCCCCGCGGCCCACGCCGAAGCGCGGACCTACCACATCGCCGCCGGCTCCCTTGAAGACGCCCTCAACCAGTTCGGTCGCGAGAGCGGCGCATTGATCTCGTTCGGATCGCAACTGACCCAAGGCATGAACACCCCAGGCCTGGACGGCCAGTACGATGTGCGCCAGGGCCTCGACGCGCTGCTGCGCGGCAGTGGCCTGCAAGCCCGGCAAGAAACCGACAACGCCTTCAGCCTGCAGCCGCTGAGTGCCGCCAGCACCAGCGCCGCCGTCGAGCTGGGGGCTTCAACGGTGGTCGGCGACTGGTTGGCCGAAGCCCAGCAAGACAACGTCTTCGAACACCCCGGCGCCCGCGACGTCGTGCGCCGTGAAGCCTTCGAACGCAGCGGCGCCACCACCGCGCGCGAAGTGCTCAACCGCATCCCTGGGGTGAATGCGCCAGACAACAACGGCACCGGCAGCCATGACCTGGCGCTGAACTTTGGTATCCGTGGCCTCAACCCACGCCTGGCGTCGCGCTCCACCGTGCTGATGGACGGCATCCCGGTGCCGTTCGCGCCGTACGGCCAGCCTCAGTTGTCACTGGCGCCGATCAGCATGGGCAACATGGATGCCGTGGACGTGGTGCGCGGCGGCGGCGCAGTGCGCTATGGCCCGCAGAACGTCGGCGGCATCGTCAACTTCGTGACCCGTGCAATCCCTGAGGAGGCCACCTTCAAGGCCGCCATGCAAAACCAGATCAGCCCGTCCTCGAGCCACGACGGTTTCAAGAACAGCGCCAACCTGCTGGTCGGCGGCACCAATGCCAACGGCCTGGGCGGCGCCCTGCTCTACTCTGGCACCCGTGGCGGCGACTGGCGCGAGCACAGCGACACGCAGATCGATGACCTGATCCTCAAGGGCAAGCTGCAACTGGATGAGGCCAACAGCCTGCACGCCATGGCCCAATACTACGAAGGCGAAGCCGACATGCCCGGCGGCCTGAGCACCGCCGATTTCGATGCCGACCCTTACCAGTCGACGCGCCTGAAGGACAAGTTCTGGGGCCGTCGCACGCTGGTCAACGTCGGCTACGACTACAAGCAAGACGACCGCCAGTTCAGCGTCAACAGCTTCTTCACCAAAACCCTGCGCAGTGGCTACCTCGACCAGGGCAGCTTCGTTTCGCTGTCGCCGCGCGAATACTGGGTGCGCGGTATCGAAACCCGGTTCTCCCAAGGCGTTGCGCTGGGTGACAGCTGGCACGAACTGGGCATCGGCTACCGCTATGTCAACGAAGCCGGCCACGAATTGCGCTTCCGCGAACCGGTCAACGGCGACCTGCCGACCACTGCCAGCCGCAACGACCGCGATACCCGCGGCAGCACCGAAGCCCACGCCATCTACCTGGACGACCGTATCGACATCGGCCGCTGGACCATCACCCCGGGCGTACGCTACGAGATGATCGACTCCGAACAGAGCAACACGCTCAATGGCCAGCGTTACCAGGGCAGCTACAACACCGCGTTGCCGGCGTTGAACGTGATGTACCACCTCACCGACAGCTGGAACCTGTATGCCAACACCGAGGGTTCGTTCGGCAGCGTGCAGTACAGCCAGATGCCCAACCGCGTCAGCAGCGGTGAAGTAAAACCCGAAAAAGCACGCACCTGGGAAGTCGGCACCCGCTATGACAATGGCGACGTGCAGGCGGAGATCGGCGCGTTTCTGATCAACTTCGACAACCAGTATGAAAGCAACCAGACCAACGATTCGGTGATTGCACGCGGTGAGACCCGTCACCAAGGCATCGAGACCAGCATCCGCTATGCCCTCGACGGCCTGAGCCCGGCACTGGCCGGCTTCGACGTGCATGCCAGCTACGCGTTCGTCGATGCCACCATTCGCGAAGACGGCCCGAACAAGGGTAATAAGGTGCCGTTCTCTTCACGGCACAAGGGCACCTTGGGCGTCGGCTACACCGAAGGCCCGTGGCAGTTGGACCTGGATAGCAGCTTCCAGAGCAGCCAGTATGCCGACAACGCCAATACCGGCCAGGAAAGTGCCGATGGCAGCACCGGGCGTATCCCCGGCTACATGCTGGTCAGCACCCGCGCCGGGTATGACTTTGGCCCGCAGATGTCGAACCTGAAGGTGGCGGTAGGCGTGAAGAACCTGTTCAACCGCGAGTACTACACGCGTTCGTTCGACGACAACAACAAGGGTAAGTATGTGGGTGAACCACGGACCCTCTACGTGCAGACCTCGGTAGCCTTCTGACGAAACCCGGGGGTCGCTGCGCGGCCCTCGCCTTGCAGTTGCAACAAGAAATTTATTTTCAAAAAGGGCTTGAAATCATTCCGCCGTTGCCTGACCTTAGAGTCAAGAGGCGCAGAAATTCCAAGGGTCTCAAGGGCCTAGGCACGCCTCCATGCGAGCAAGCTGAATAAGGATTGAATCATGCAAATCCAGGTCAACAGCAGCAACCATATCGAAGGTAACGCCCGGCTCGACGAGTGGGTCCGCAGTACGCTGGAAAGCTCACTGGAACGTTACGAGGACGACCTCACCCGCATCGAGGTGCACCTGCGCGACGAGAACGGCGCCAAACCCGGACCGCATGACAAACGTTGCCAAATGGAGGCTCGCCCGAAAGGCCACCAACCGATTTCCGTGACCCACACCGCCACCTCGCTGGACCAGGCGGTCGATGGCGCCGCCACCAAGCTCAACCACGCGCTTGAACACTTCTACGGCAAGTTGCGCAGCAAGCGCGGCGTGCTGGAGCTAAGTGACCCCGACGCCTGAGGGTGGTAACAAAACGCCCGGCCTAGTGCCGGGCGTTTTCGTTTCTGTCGATCAACGGCGCTGAACCAACGCGCGCTCATGCCGGTCAACCCCTGCACTCAATCGCTGCAGAACGCATGACCATGAACAACCCCTTCGCACAGATCAGCGCCGCCTTCGCCCCCGAGTACCGGGTCAACCTGAGCATCGTCGACCTGGATGGCAGCATCATGCTCACCCTTGCCGACGACGCTGGCGTGGTCGCCAAGCGCCTGATCAGCCAGGCTCAGCGTAACGACCCGGTGCGCTTGCAGCGGGTCATCGACAGCATCCGCCTGGGCCTGGCCATCGAACTGAGCCAGAACCCGATGCAAGTGCTCGCAGCACTCACCCGCGATGCGCAGCATGCACCGCGTCACTTCGTGGCCAACTGAGGGCTACTTGCCCTCGTCCACTTCCTTGCCATTGGCATCCAGCACCTTGGTCGAGGGGTAGCGGTACGACGCGTAGCGCACCACCAGGATCGAGAACGCCAGCAACAGGATGCCACCGCATAGGTACAACAGCCCCTCGTCCGGCGCCTTGTGGTGCGAGACATCGCCGATCAGCAGGCGGGTCAATGCGGTGATCGCCACGTACAGCAAAAAGCGGATGGGCATGTGGTTGGTCTTGAAGTAGATCCCAACCATGGCCCCCAGCTCCAGGTAGATGAACAGCAGCAGGATGTCATCGACACTGACCCCGCCCTTGCCGAGCATGTCCAGGAAGGTCATCACCGCCGCGTAGGCGGTGATGGCGCCAATGCCGAACAGCGCCAGATAATGGAATGCCTCGACGCACAGGTTGCCCAGCGAGTCGGCCGAGCCGTGCAGGCCCTTGCGCAGCTTTTCAGCCCATTTGATGTTCACGATTGTCCCATTCCCCGATACGCCATGAAGGATGATGCGTCACCTGTGTGACGCTTGTGCCATGCAGTTAAAGGGCCAGGCCCTCGCCTTGGAAGGCGACCGATTGCCGCAAGGCACCTGTGGGCTACGCTTTTGCGGGAAGATTCTGGTTGCGCAACGATGCCCAATGCCATTACTGTATAAAGATACAGTAAAACGCAACCCAACCAGCAAAAAGGCATAGAGGTGATGAATGGCCGTCGAAGTGGTGTACCGCAGCAGCCGCGACCCGGAGCGCTTGTTCATGGATAAGGCCGAAGCAGATCGTCACGACAAGATGCTCGAACTGGCCGAGCGCCTGGCAGAAGTGCTGCACAAGGCGGTGCCATCGCTGACCGAGCAACAGGTCGAGGAAGCCGGTATCTACATGGCCAAGAACCGCGACGTGTTCGCCCGGGCGTTCAAGAGCCAGCCAGATGCGTTGGCAGAGTTGCTCGAAGGCCAAGCCCAGTAAGAGCAGCCTTGGGCTGCGAAGAGGCCCTTGAAGTCGAACAATGAATGCTAGCCATACCGGCCCTTTCGCAGCACAAGGCTGCTCCTACAGGGGAAGCGTCAGGCTTAGCCGTAGAGCAGCCGCTCTGCCAGCATCTGCGCCACCCGCGCCGGCGAGCGCTTCTCTGCCTGGGCATGGCCAAACACTTCGGTGAGCCGCGTAGGAATGCGCGCCAGGTGCGCGGTGATGGTCCCCAGGTCTTCGCCCCGATGGGTCAACGCTACGTAGATCAGCCCACCGGCATTGATCACATAGTCGGGCGCATACAGTATCCCGCGCGATTCCAACTGGTCGGCAACCTGCAGGGTGGTCAGCTGGTTGTTCGCCGCCCCCGCCACCGCCGCACAGCGCAGCTGCATCACGCTCTGCCCGTTCAGCACAGGCCCTACGCCACACGGGGCGAAGATGTCGCAGGGGGTGCTGATCAAGGCATCGTTGGTCACCGGGTGGGCATTGAACTGCTCGACCGCCAACCGCACCCGCCCGGGGTCCAGGTCGCTCACCAACAGCTCCGCACCCGCCGCGTGCAGTTGCTCGGCCAAGGCATAGCCAACGTTGCCCAGCCCTTGTACGGCCACCCGCAAGCCTTCCAGGTTGTTACTGCCCAGCCGTGCTTTCGACGTGGCGCGGATGCCGGCGAACACGCCCATGGCGGCATGGGGCGAAGGGTCCCCCGAGGCTGTTGTGCTGGTCACATGCGGCGTGCTCTGCGCGATGCAGTCCATATCCACCGTCGAGGTACCGCTGTCCACAGCCGTGATGAAGCGCCCCTGCAAGGTATCGACGAAACGGCCGAATGCCTCGAACAGCGCAGCGCGGTTTTCCACATGGGGGTTGCGCATGATCACTGCCTTGCCGCCGCCCAAGGCCAAACCGGCCAGCGCGGCCTTGTAGCTCATGCCCTGGGCCAAGCGGATCGCGTCGACCATGGCGCTCTCGTCATCGGCGTATGGCAGGTAGCGACAACCGCCCATGGCGGGGCCCAGCTGCTCGCTGTGGATCGCCACCACCGCCTTCAACCCCGTTGGCGGGTCGATGAACAGGTGCAGCGATTGGGTACGGGTGCTTTGCATTAGCGCGAACATCGACGGGCTCCCCAGCGAGGTGCTCCTATCAGTATAGGCAGGCCCAAGTGCGGGAAGCCTCGGTCAGACCACTGGACGAAACCGCGCGCCACAGCTAATAGTTAAACGTGTGTGGAGAAGCCCCATGAAGCCACGTCAAGCCTGCCTGGCCTGCCTGGAACGCGAGCCTGTCGCCCTGCTGGAAGCCGCATTGTGGATGGCCGCCGAGCACGACCGAAGTGTCGAGCCCGCGAGCAGCCTTGCCCTGCTGCACGACCTGCACCGCGAGATCAGCGCCAACCTGCCGATGCTGCCCCTGTGCGAACTGGCCCAGCCGCTGCTGCGCCAACTCAATGCACTGGGCTTTCAACAAGACGAATATCACCCGTTGCGGCCACACGCGGCGATGATGGACAAAGTGCTGCAGCGCCGCCGTGGCCAGCCATTGACCCTGGCCATCCTGGCCCTGGAACTGGCTGGGCGGCTGTCGATCCCGCTGGAAGGCGTTGCATTTCCCGGCCACTTCCTGCTGAGCGTGCCCGGTGCCGACCACCTGCTCGACCCTTGCGGCGGCAGGCGCTTGTACCCCAGCGATTGCCGCGACCTGCTCGCCCGCCAGTTCGGCCCACACGTGCCGCTGAGTGCAGAGCACATGCGCACGGCCAGCCCTCGGCAAATGCTGCAACGCCTGTCACGCAACCTGCGCCAATTGCACATCAGCAACGACAACCACCTGGCTGCGTTGATCGACGCCGAACGGGTGATGCAGCTGGGCCCGGTGCAGGTCAGCGACTACACCACCCGCGCATCGCTCTACCAGTTTCTGGATTGCCCGCAGGCCGAACGTTTCGACCTGGAGCATGCCCTGCTACTCACAGAAGACCCGGTCCAGCGCCTGAAGCTTTCCGAGCGGATCGGCAAACTCCCGACGGTGAACCGTTCGATTCACTGAGCCGGGGTATCCGGCTGCTGCGAAGGATGCGCCTGGATGAACGCCGGGTGCTGGGCTGCCAGGGCGGCGACCCGACGAATGCGCGGATAACCGCCCAGGTCGATGTTGAACCGCTCGGCAGCGTACACCTGCGGCAGCAAGTAGACATCCGCCAAGCCCGGCGTGTCGCCAAAGCAGAAGCCGTGGTCGCCGATCAGTTGCTCGACCGCCGACAGCCCTTGGCCGATCCAGTGCGCGATCCACTGGTTGACCTGAGGCTCGTCCTGCCCTGCCTGGCGCAGCAGGTTAAGTACGCTGACGTTGTGCAACGGGTGAACATCGCAGCCAATGATCGCCGCCACACCGCGCACCTTGGCTCGCGCCTCGGCCGTGTCCGGCAGCAGCGCAGGGTGTGGATAAACCTCTTCCAGGTACTCGATGATCGCCGGTGACTGCACCAACAGCGCACCGCTGTCGGTGCGCAGGGCCGGTACACGGCCCTGCGGGTTCACGGCGACATAGTCCGCACCGCGCTGCTCGCCCTTGAGCAGGTTGACCGGCAAGGACTGGTAACCCAGCCCCTTCAGCGCCAGCGCGATGCGCACCCGGTAGGACGAGGTGGAACGGTAGTAGGTGTACAGCTCCATACCCCTGCCCCCTCAGTTGGCTGCGATGACTTTGCCGCGGCATTCGCCGAAGCCGATGCTGGCCACACCATCACGCGTGCAACGGGCACGCAGGATGATTTCGTCGCCGTCTTCGAGGAACTTGCGCACCTCACCGCTGGCCAGTTCCACCGGCTGCTTGCCGCCCTCGGTGATCTCTAGCAGGCTGCCAAAAGAGCCTGGCGTTGCCCCCGACAGTGTGCCCGAACCGAACAGGTCGCCCGGTTGCAGCTGGCAACCGTTGACGCTGTGGTGGGCAACCATCTGCGCCACGGTCCAGTACATGCTGCGGGTGTTGCTCAGGGTCAGCCGGTGAGCCGCAATGCCTTGCTCGCGCATGCGCTCGGTCAGCAGCAGCACTTCCAGTTCGATATCGAACGCACCCTTGGCCTGGTCACGTGCATCCATCAGGTAGGACAGCGGCTGCGGATCGCCTTGCGGGCGCGCCGGCTGCGCAGTGCGGAACGGCTCCAGGGCCTCGGCGGTCACCACCCAGAGCGAAATGCTGGTAATGAAACTCTTGGACAAAAACGGCCCCAGTGGCTGGTATTCCCAGGCCTGGATATCACGCGCCGACCAGTCGTTGAGCAGGCAGAAGCCGGCGACGTGCTCGGCGGCATCACCCACCGGGATCGACTCGCCCATGTCGTTGCCCTGGCCAATCCAGATACCCAGCTCCAGCTCGTAGTCCAGGCGCGCGCAGGGCCCGAAGCTTGGCTCGGTGTGCCCGGCCGGCAGGGTTTGGCCTTGGGGTCGGCGCACATCGGTACCGGAGGGGCGAATGGTCGAAGCGCGACCGTGGTAACCGATCGGCACATGCTTGTAGTTGGGCAGCAGCGGGTTGTCCGGGCGGAACAGCTTGCCGACGTTCTTGGCGTGTTCGATGCCGACGTAGAAGTCGGTGTAGTCCCCGATCTTCGCCGGCACATGCAGTTGGCAATCACTGGCTGGGTAAAGCGCGGTTTTCAGCGCCGACTGGTGTTCGCTGTGTTCGCCGAGCAGCGCCAGCAGGCGCTCACGCAGGGCGACACGGGCGCCACGGCCGAGGGCGAAGAAGGCGTTCAGTGCACCACCGCGGGTAGCCTCCACCGCTGCCTTGGCCTCGCCGTCGAACAAGCCCGCAGCGAGCACCGCTTCCAGGTCAAGGATGGCATCGCCGATGGCCACGCCGCAGCGCAGCGCTTCACCCGGCCGGCTGAAGATGCCCAACGGCAGGTTTTGCAGCGGGAAATCGCTGTGCCCGTTGGCATGCTCGACCCAGCTACGGGTAATGGCGGTCTGGTTCATGGGTTATCTCCGGTTCGGGTTGAAGGTGCTCGGCAAGGTGGCCCAGCAACTATCGTAGTCGGCCTGCAATTGCGGGCATTCGAGCGCATGGCGGCTCGGGCGCAGCACTTGGCTGGTCTCGAACATGAAGGCCATGGTGTTGTCGATCTTGTGCGGCGCGAGGTCGGCGGCGATGGCCTTGTCGCACGTCTCGGCGTCGGGGCCATGGGCGCTCATCACCCCGTGCAGCGAAGCGCCGCCCGGCAGGAAACCCTCGGCCTTGGCATCGTAGGCACCCTGGATCAGGCCCATGAACTCGTTCATCAGGTTGCGGTGGAACCATGGCGGACGGAAGGTGTTCTCGGCCACCATCCAGCGCGGCGGGAAGATCACGAAGTCCATGTTGGCCAGGCCATGCACGCTGGTGGGCGACGTCAGCACGGTGAAGATGGACGGGTCTGGGTGGTCGAAGCTGACCGTGCCGATGGTGTTGAAGCGGCGCAGGTCGTATTTGAAGGGCACGTTGCTGCCATGCCAGGCGACCACGTCCAGCGGCGAATGCTGCAACTCGCAGGCCCAGTGTTCGCCGAGGAACTTCTGCACCAGTTGCACCGGGCCCTCGGCTTCTTCGTAATGCGCCACCGGCGTGAGGAAGTCACGCGGGTTGGCCAGGCCGTTGCTGCCGATGGGCCCGAGGTCCGGAATGCGCAGCGGCGCGCCGTGGTTTTCGGCCAGGTAGCCACGCGCCTGGCCATCGAGCAGCTCGACGCGAAACTTCATGCCCCGTGGGATCACTGCGATTTCCAGCGGCTCGACGTCCATGACCCCAAGCTCGGTAGCGATGCGCAGGCGGCCCTGTTCCGGCACCAGCAGCAGTTCACCGTCGGCATTGAAGAACACCCGCTCCATGGAGCGGTTGGCACTGTAGATGTAGATGCTCACGCCCGCCGGTTTATCTGCGGGCGCGTTGGCCACCATCGGCACCCAGCCTTCGATGAAATCGGTGGGCTCGGCAGGGATGGGCTGCGGGTTCCAGCGCAGGCGGTTTGGGGTGACGGCGCCCAGCGGCCCACTCAGCGGCTGACGTGCCAGGCGCTCGAAGCGTGGGTGCAGTGCAGACGGGCGGATGCGGTACAGCCAGGTGCGGCGCAACTCACTGCGGGTCATGGTGAACGCCGTGCCCGAAAGCAGTTCGGCATACAAGCCGTAGGGGGCTTTCTGCGGCGAATTCTGCCCGACCGGCAATGCACCTGGCAGTGCTTCGCTGGCGAACTCGTTGCCGAAGCCGCTCAGGTAGTGAAGGTCGGGGGACGTGTCGCGGTTCATCGATGCCTCCGGGCTCTGGCAGAGCCGTTGCTGGCAGCTGGCTGCTGGGGTGGCAGCACGTCTGCATTGTTTTTATCGTAATCAGATTACGAATAACGTAATTTGCTACGGACAAGGCGTCAAGCTATAAAGGCGCGACTCGACGAATCCGGATACCTATGCCCATGGCCAAAGCCAGCTCACCCACCGATAACGGCAAGCAGAAGGTCCGCTCGGCGGAAGTCGGCACCGATATCCTCAAGGCACTCGCCGAACTCTCTCCTTCCACGTCCCTGTCACGCCTGGCGGAGCATGTGCAGATGCCGGCCAGCAAGGTGCACCGCTACCTGCAGGCGCTCATTGCCAGCGGCTTTGCCGAACAGGATGCGGCCACCAACCACTATGGCCTGGGGCGTGAGGCGTTGCGCGTGGGGTTGGCGGCATTGGGCAGCATCGATGTGCTGAAGATTGCGGCGCTGCCGTTGTCGCAGCTGCGCGATGAGTTGAACGAGAGCTGCTTCATTGCCGTTTGGGGCAATCAGGGCGCGACCGTGGTCAGCATCGAGCCTGCGGTGCGTGCGGTTACGGTGGTGACCCAGATCGGGTCGGTGCTGCCGCTGCTCAGTTCGTCCACCGGCCTGGTGTTCGCCGCCTACCTGCCGGCGCGCGAAACTGACGAGCTGCGCGACCGGGAGCTGGCAGCGCTGCAGCACAGCGCCAGCGATTATGCGGCCGTGCTGGAGGGCATCCGTGAACGTGGCCTGCACCATGTGCATGGCCTGTTGATGCCGGGTGTGGATGCGCTGTCAGCACCGGTATTCAACGCCCTGGGGCAGATCGCTGCGGTGATGACTGTGGTCGGCCCGACGTCGATTTTCCATGCCGACGAGCACGGGCCTGCGGCGCAGCGGTTGCTGGCTGCAGCGCGCGATACAAGCTGGCGGATGGGGTACGCGGCTGAAGGGTGAGCGGAATGGGCACTGTTGCCCGAAACGTAAAGGTGAATGTCGTAAGCGGCTATTTTTCCTACAGGATCAAGCGCTTATTCTTAACTCACTGGCCGGCATGAAGGGCACTACCCCCCCCGCCCTTCAGGCCTGCGAGGTTCACCGACGTAGATTTTGAAGCTCCTTGATCTAACGTCTCGATTGGCCGCTGCGATTGCAGCGGCTTTTTTTTTGCCTGGTGTTTGTTAGGTGAGAGCGTTAGGGCCGCCGGGGGTATGGCGTTAGATTTTTAGCGCCGATGAGATCGAGCGCCGCCCGCGCGGCGATTCGCAGCACAAGGCTGCTCCTACATCTGTTTCGGGCCAATTATTCCTGGGGTTTGGGCGCCGCCCATCTCCTGTAGGAGCAGCCTTGTGCTGCGAAGCGCCGCGCAGGCGGCGCTCGATCTCACAGGCGCTGAAAACTCATGCCAGGCACTGCAAAAAACTCAGCGGCTGCTCACGAAAGGCCAGGTAATGCCGCAACACCTGCACCGGTGCTTCAGTATGCGGGTAATGGCCAATGCCCTGCAGTTGCACGGTATCGGGCTCCGGCACCAGTTGCCGGTAACGCTCGACCATGCGCGCACCGGAAACCGGGTCGACCACACCGTTGATGAAGCGCAAGGGCACCCCTTCACGTTGCAACGCCCCCACCCACCGCTCGCGGTGCAGGGTGCGCTCCGGCCAGTAGCCGGCCAGCTTGTGCAAAATGCGCGTGCCGCGGTTGGCGGCGATCAGGCTCCAGCAATCGTCCAGTGCGCTTTCACTGGGGTGGGTGCAGGGGCCATAAACCTGGGTCACGTTGCGCACCAGGTCGTCACGCCCGAACGAGCGCCCTACCAACCAGCCCAGGCGGCTGAGCAGCAGCTTCTGGATCAGCAGCATGCGGCAGCTCTCGGGGAACAGCCCACTGTTGAGAAACACGCAGCTGGCGATGTTCGCGCGCTGTTCGTGGTGCCGCGCCAGCAGCTCTTGGGCCACGCTGCCGCCATAGTCATGGGCCATCAGGTGCACAGGCTGGTTGACCTTGAGGTGGGCGAGCAACGCTTGCTGCAGGTCGGCCTGTTCCATCAGGCTGTATGCGTGATTGACCGGTTTGGCGGAGTCGCCAAAGCCCAGCATGTCGCAGGCGATCAGCCGAAAACGCTGGGCCAGCGGCGCCCACAGGTAGTGCCAGTCCCAACTGGCAGTGGGGAAGCCATGTAACAGAAGCAGGGGCTCTCCTTGCCCTGCGGTCCAGTAGCGGATGCTCTGGCCCCGGAAGGTAAAACTCTGTCCCCGGGTACGCCAGACGCACAATGGAATCTCGGCCAAAGGCATCAGATCGGTCCCGGTGGAGTTGTGTTGACGGAATAGGGCAAGGCTGCGCTCATTGCATGTCACCTCGGCACTTACATGTGCTCTCTATGTCGAGGCAGAGTCTAGCCAGCCGCCCATGGGCTGAAACTTGCGTTGCCAGCCAGCTTGATGACCTTGCGAGTCAGTGGCACGAACGGTCAGAGGAGCATGGCCAGCAGCGGTGCGGCGAACAGGTTCAGCAGCCCGGTCAGGACCATGACCAAGCCGGCCACGGAGCCTTCTTCGCGGCCCACTTCCTGGGCCCTGCTAACCCCAGCACCATGCGCCCCGACCCCGAACAACGCACCCCGCGCCAAAGGTGTGCGCAAGGGCAACCAACGCAGCAGCACCCCGCCGAACATCGCGCCCAGTACCCCGGTGAACATCACGAATACCGCGGTCAGTTCCGGCACGCCGCCGAGGTCGTGGGCCAGCGGCATGGCGAACGGCGTGGTGATCGAGCGCGGCACCAGCGACAGGCTGATCGCATTGTCCAGCGCCAACAGGTGAGCCAGCCCCCAGGAGCTGGCGATCGAAGCGGTGCTGCCGGCCAGCATACCCATCAGCAATGCCGGCCAGTGGCGCGCCAACATAGCCCGCTGCTGCCAGATGGGCACCGCGAATGCCACGGTCACCGGGCCCAGCACGCCCATCAGCCAATGGGTGTTGCGCGCGTACTCGGCATAAGCGGTGTGCAACGGCACGGCCACCGCCAGCAGCAGCGCAGGGACCAGGATCAGCGGCGACAGCAGGTAGCGCCCGCTGCGCCGGTACAGCCAGCGGCTGCCCAGGTAGGCCAGCAGGGTCAGCGCCAGCCAGAACAGCGGCATAGGTTCAAGGCTCATGGCGCAGCCTCCAGCGGCACACCAGTTCGACGGTGAGCGCAGTCACCACCATGACCATCAGCGTGCTCACGGCAATCACCAGCAGGATGCGCCAGCCTTCCTCGCGCACCAGGGTGCCGTAATCAAGCAGGCTCATCAGCGCAGGAATGAAGAACAGCAGCATTTCCGCCATCAGCCAGCCGGCGCCCAGCTGCAACGTGGCCGGCTTGACCACACCGCTGGCGAACAGCAGCAGAAGCAGCGCCAGCCCCATCACGCCACCGGGGATGGGCCAGCCGAGCCACACAGCCAGCTGGCCACCGAGCAGGAACAGGGCAAACAGGATCGCCAGCTCGACGAGCAGGCGCAGGGCTTTTTTCACTAACGCGGGTTTCATGGGGGTGCTTCCTCGACAGGCCCTCATTTTAAGATTTGCCTGCCTAGGCCAGAAGCGAATTGTTAGACTGATCAGCATTCCAAAACGGAATTGCGACCATGGAATTCAAACAACTGCGCAGCTTCATCGAAGTGGTGCACCGCGGGGGCTTCACCCAAGCGGCGCAAACCCTGCACATCAGCCAGTCGGCGGTGAGCAAGCAAGTGGCTCAGCTGGAGCAAGATGTAGGCCAGCCGCTGCTTGAGCGGCAGGCCTCACAGCTGCACCTGACCGCCGCCGGGCGCATCGTGCTAGAGCGCGGCGAAGCGTTGTTGCGCCAGCGCCAGGCATTGCTCAGCGAACTGGATGACCTCGGCCAGATGGCACGCGGCGAATTGCGGCTGGGCTTGCCGATACTAGGCAGTGACGCCTTGTTCGCCGGCCTGTTCGCTGAATACCGGCGACGCTACCCCAACATCTCGATTCAATTGCTCGAAGGCGGCAGCCGCAGCGTCGAGCAGGCGGTGCGCAACGGCGAGCTGGAGCTCGGTGGCAGCCTGACGCCCAGTGACGAAGCCTTCGCGTTCCAGCCATTTTGCAACGAGCCACTCGATGCCCTGCTGCCGGCCGGGCATGCGCTGGCTGGGGAGGCTGGCGTGCATTTGCGGCAACTGGCCGATACGCCTTTTCTGCTGTATCAGCGCAGCTTCGTGCTTAATGACCGGCTGCTCAAGGCCTGCCAACAGCAGGGCTTTACCCCGAAAGAAGGTGGGCGCAGTGGCCAGGCGGACTTCCTGGTGGCGTTGGTGGCAGCCGGCCAAGGCGTGGTGTTGCTGCCCCGTGTTGTGGCAAAGGCGCTGGAGCGCCCTGGGGTGGTGCGCTTGGCGCTGCAGTCGCCGGAGGACCTGCGTTGGGATATCGCATTCATCTGGCGGCGGGGGGCGTACCTGTCACGGGCGGCGCAGGCGTGGCTGGCGTTGTTGCGTGAGCGTGAGGTGCAGCGCTGAAGCGGTAGGAGCGGCCTTGCGCCGCTCCTACAGGCGTCAGGCCTTCAGCGCCTGGGCAAATTCTGCCAACCACGGTTCGGCATCGGCTTCCGGGGTCACCGTTTCGCTGGCATCCAGGCGCAGCATCGGCTGCACTTCACGTACCCCCAACTCAGCGAACAACTCACGCATCTGCTCGCCGCCACCGCAATAGGTATCGCCATAACTGGCGTCGCCCAACGCAATCACCGCACCCGGCAGGCCACGCCAGGCGGCGGGCAAGGTGTCGCGAAGGGTGCTGTACAGCGGCATGAGGTTGTCCGGCAGCTCGCCCATGCCGGTGGTCGAAGTCACCGCCAGAAAAGCCTGCGGGGCAAAACCTTCAAGGTCCTGCAGGGTGGCACGTACAGCATGCCAGGCCTCAAAACCTGCGGCCTTGAGCAACGATTCGGCATGACGGGCGACTTCTTCGGCGGTGCCGTACACCGACCCGGAAATAATGGCGACTTTCATCGGGAAGAGGATTCCGAAACAGAGTGAAAACGTAGGATACTAGCATTCAACGCTGGCAAAAGGCCGCCTCTACCTAAGTACCAGCCCCCCTGCCTCTTCGCCCAATGGCCCGAACATGATCAACGCGCAACTGCTGCAATCCATGGTCGATGCGTCCAACGACGGGATCGTGGTCGCTGAACAGGAAGGCGAAGACACCATCCTGATCTACGTGAACGCTGCCTTCGAACGCCTGACCGGCTACACCCGTGACGACATTCTTTATCAGGATTGCCGCTTCCTGCAGGGCAGCGACCGCGACCAGCTCGGCCGTGCGCGCATTCGCAAAGCCTTGGCCGAAGGCCGGCCATGCCGAGAGGTGCTGCGCAACTACCGCAAAGACGGCAGCGCGTTCTGGAACGAGTTGTCGATCACACCGGTTAAGAGTGACGCCGACCAACGCACCTACTTCATCGGTATCCAGAAGGACGTCAGCCGCCAGGTCGAGCTGGAACGCGAACTGGCCGAAATGTGCGCACGTCCGAAAAACGACCTACGCTCCTGAACCAAACGCGCTACGCACGGTCAATCCCGTTGAAGAAATCGCCACCTCCGAGTTCGATCATGCAAGCAGATGCGCTCCTGACCCAGGACGAGCTGGATTTCATACAGAACATGCAGCATTCGCCACAGCTGAACCTGGCTGACTCGATGTCCAGCCTGCTGGTCAATGGCGACCGTCGGATCCAGACCTTGCTCACCCGTTTGGTGGCCAACGAGCAGGTCACCTTGCAGGCGCAGTTCAACAACCAGCAGATCAGCTTTCCGCTGCAACTGGTGGAAGACGAGTTCCATGCCCTGCACCTGCAGCTGGGCTCACCGGAAATCTACGAAGACGGCCCTATGCTGCGCCCATGGCGCTTGTCCATGGACCAGCCAAGCGCGTTACTGGATACACACGATCAACCGAGCGGCCTGTGGGTTCGCGAAATTTCGTTCAAGGGCGCGCTGGTCGAGATCCGCGACCTGGCGCAAGCACCTGCACGTTTCGAGTTGCATTTCGCACCGGCCGGCATTGCCCCCATCGAGCTGCACGGGGTGCTGCGCCGACGCATTGGCCCTGACCTTGCGGCCTACGATTTAAGCCGCAGCCCGGTCGAAGAAATCGAGCGCCTGCGCGGCTATATCCTGCAAGCCCATCGTCAGGCGCACCCAGAGCTGCACAGTCAGGTGTCGAGCTGACCGGCCAGAAACTGCCGCAAACGCTGACGCATCACGCTGCTCTCTGCCCCCAGGCAGGCCACCGGGCTGCCTGCCAGGCTGTCCTGGGCCAGCTCGGCCACTTCACCGGCAAGCAATAACGGGCATTCAAGGCCAACCACCAAGCGCTCGAGGCGTTTGCTCAATTCCACGGTCGGCGCCTGATTGGAGAACAACACCAAGGCATCAGGCTTGAGTCGCTCGCAGATCAACGTCAGCTCCTGCAGGGGTTGCCCAGGCGCCAACAAACTCACCCCCACCTCGTCACTGCCCAGCAACAAGGCGGTTACCAGCAGCTCCAGTTCGTGACACGGCCCCGGCAATGGCGCCAGCAACACCGTGCGGCTGCGGGCCATGCGCGCCAGTTGAAGACGCACGAACACTCGCCCGCGCAAGAACTGATCCAGAAACAGCCAGGCGCTGGCCTGCCCAAACGCCCGCGGACCGTAACCACCCTGGCCTGCTGCCAGGTCGTGCCACACCGGCATGAAGATGTCGCCGAACACTTGATCCAGGGTATGGCCAGCGAACACCTGATCGAACAAACGGTGAAGGCTCGCGCTGTCGAAGCGCTGCACCGCCTCCAGAATCTGCTGCTGCCAGGCCAGGCGCACGTCCATCAAGTCGCTGCTTCGCTGCACCTGCGCCTGGCACCGCACCAGGATGCTGCCCACCTTGCTCACCGCCACGCCGCGCTCCAGCCAGCCCAGGATGCTGCGGATATCGTCGATATCAGCCTGGGAGTACAGACGATGACCACTGTCGGTGCGGGTTGGCTGAATGAGGCCGTAGCGACGCTCCCAGGCGCGCAAGGTGACCGGGTTCACGCCTGTCAGTCGGGAGACCTCCCGAATCGGGAACAGCTCCTGATGTTCCAGGCCCGCATCGAATTCCGACGTACGTCCCTGTTTGTTCATCTGCACTGAGTACCCTGTGTGCCGAAGTGGAACCTGCATGTTACTACGACAGCATAGGCCGCCGGTTAACAACCGTTTGCCAGCCAACACTTGCCGAACACTGCAATATCGCGATAATTCGCGCCCGATTCTTGCATGCACGCTGGCGTCGCCCACCACCCCGGGCGACGCAGCCAAGGGGCCAGCTACCCGCCAGCCCCGTCGCCAGGAGATACACGATGTCTACCCCACCCGTCACCTTGATGGTGTCGCGCCGCGCCGCCCACGGCCGCTACCAGGACCTGCTTACCTGGCTCCATGAAGGCGAGCAACTGGCCACCGACTTCCCCGGCTACCTCGGCTCCGGCATCCTGGCACCACCCCGTGACAGCGATGAATTCCAGATCATCTTCCGCTTCAGCGACGAACCTACCCTGCACGCCTGGGAGCATTCCGCTTCGCGCAAGGCCTGGCTGCAACGCGGCAACGGGCTGTTCGAGCGCCCCAAAGAGGCGCGTGTCAGTGGTATCGATGACTGGTTTGGCACCCATACGGTGCAAAAACCGCCGCGCTGGAAGCAGGCCGTCGCCATTTGGCTGGCCTTCTTCCCCGTGTCGTTGCTGTTCAACCTGTTGTTCGGCCATTGGCTGGCAGGCCTCGACCTGGTACCCCGCGTGATGCTCAGTACCCTGGCCCTGACGCCAGTGATGGTCTACCTGTTCATCCCCCTCTCCACCCGCTTGCTGGCCGGCTGGCTGAACCCTGCCGCGCCCACCCCTGCAGCGCTGCGCAGCCGCTGAGGGCTGGTCTACAAGAGGGAAACAGTTCGGGTATGCTGGGCGGCAACGAAAGGACAGACAAGTTGACCGCCCCGAACATGAACAGCCCAATTCTCGTTACCGGAGCCAGCCAGCGCGTCGGGCTGGCCCTTGCCCTCGACCTGGCCCAAGCCGGCCATACCGTGATCAGTGCCAGCCGCAGCCTCCAGCCGCAGTCCGCACACCCCAATATCGTGCAGTTCCAGGCTGACCTGTGCCTGGCCGCCGACCGCCAGGCGCTTATCGACTACCTGCAAGGCAACTATGACGGCTTGCGCGCGATCATTCACAACGCATCGCTGTGGCTCGACGATGGCCTGGCCAACCTCGACACCATGTTCCGCCTGCACGTCGAAGCGCCCTACCATCTCAACCTGGCCCTGGGCGAGATGCTCGGCAAGGCCGGCAGCGTGGGCAAGGCCGACATCATCCACATCTGCGACGAAACCTCTTCGCGGGGCAGCAAGAGCCACATCGGCTACGCCGCCACCAAAGCCGCGCTGCAGAACATGGTGCTGTCGTTCGCCGAAAAATATGCGCCCAAGGTGCACGTCAACGGTATCCTGCCTGGGCTGCTGATCCTCAAGGAAGGGGGCGATGAAGCCTACCGCCAGCAGACCTTGAAAAAGGCCCTGCTGGAATTCGAACCCGGCGCCGGCCCGCTGATCGAGACGGTCAAATACCTGCTCGAAAGCCAGTACAGTACCGGTAGCCAGGTGGTCATCAACGGTGGCCGCCACCTGAAGAATCGCATGACCTGAGAGAAGCCCATGACCCCGCAACAACAGCTCGAACTCGAAGCCGCCGCGTTCCGGCGCCTGGTCGAACACCTGCAGAAACGCACCGACGTGCAGAACATCGACCTGATGAACCTGTCCGGTTTCTGCCGTAACTGCCTGTCCAAGTGGTACAAGGCCGCGGCCGACGAGCGTCAGGTCGACCTGAGCCTGGATGACGCCCGCGAAACGGTGTACGGCATGCCCTACGCCGAGTGGAAAGCCCAACACCAGAAAGAAGCCAGCGCCGAACAACAAGCGGCGTTCGAAAAAGGAAAACCTCGTGACTGATCTGAACACCCTGCGCGCCAGCCTGGCCAGCGGCGAACACGTCTTTGCCGACACCTTGGCCTTTATCGCCGCCCACTACAGCTACCAGCCGCAGGCCTTCAACAACGGCGGTGTGGAAAACGCCGCTGGGCAGAACGAAGGCTCGTGCAAGACCCTGGGCCTGGCCCTGCTGGAAGGTTTGAGCGATAAAGAGGCCCTGCTGGCCTTTGGTGAGCATTATCGCGATGTCGTGGCCACGCCAGAGGGCAGTGACCACGGCAATATCCGGGCGCTGATCGAGCATGGTTTGGCGGGTGTGAAATTTACCGCGCAGCCGCTTTCGCGCAAGGCTTGAGATTGCTGGGGCCGCTGTGCGGCCCTTTCGCAGGCAAGCCAGCTCCTACAGGGGCAGCACAGGCATCAGGTATTGCGCAGGCCCTGTGAGGGCCAATCAGCTGATGATCTGCCCCGGCCTGTTCGGCAGCAACTCACCGCACTGCAGCCACGCCAGCGCAATCGGCCACAAGCGCTCGCGGAAGCGGTCATGGAAAAACGCGAAATGGCCTATCTTCTCGACCGAGATATCCACAGGCGCAATGCGCAGGTGCTGGCGCTCGGCCCCCTGCAAATACCCTAGCAACCGCTCTGTCGCCGCCACGGTGCCGAATGGGTCATCGGTGAGGCTGATCGCCAGCGTCGCCGCCCGGACGTGCGCAAACGGCACCTTCTCCAAGCTGCGCCCGCTTGGCCGGTGCTCGTAGCGTGGCGTACGGGTTGTCCAGTCGTGCACCACGCCCGCCGGTGTGTCTTCCATCCAGCCCAGGCGCTTGCCGGGGAAGTAGCCGAAGGCGTGGGTCAGCAAGGGCATCACCACATGCCATTTGCCGAACAGGCGCCAGCGCTGATCCGCCGCATAATCGCGCCAGTAGGCGAACTGCGCGCCCACCATCACCACCCGCCTGACCCGGCCAGCAGACGGCGCCAGCCCCACTGCGCAACCGCCAAAGCTGTGCCCCACCACATCGATGGGCTGGCCGGGGAATGCCTGTTCGGCGTGCGTCAGCATGGCTTCGAAGTCCAACTGCCCCCAGTCGCTCCAGGACGCCTGAAAACCACGCAGTGTTGGCGGCCGAGATTCGCCGATGCCGCGGTAATCGTAGGTGAGCACATCGCAGCCCTGGGCGAACAGGTAGTCGGCAAAACGCGCGTAGTAGCGGCAACGCACCGAAGTGGCGGCGTTGATGATCACCAGCGGGCGCTGGGGATTGGCCTGGGCGTGGCGCCAGCAGAAGCCGCCGAGGCTGTAGCCGTCGGCTGCGGTGTGGCGAAAGGCGGTGGCGGGTTGGGTGAGGCTGCTCATGGCGCACATCCTGTTGTTGTGCGCCAACGCTAGCAAAAAAATCGGGGGCTGTGCCGGCCTCTTCGCGGGGCAAGCCCGCTCCCACAGGTCTCCACGGCTCTTTGGCTCAGTGGATATCCTGTGGGAGCGGGCTTGCCCCGCGAAGAGGCCGGTACAGCCCCCGACTTTTTTCAGCCTTGCTTACAGCTCGATGCAGTCGAACTGTACGTCGGTAGCCACGTCTTCGTCGTAGTTGACGTCAGCGCGCTCGAAGCCGAACAGGTTGAGGAACTGCTTCTTGTAACCGGCGTAGTCGGTCAGCTCGAACAGGTTCTCGGTGGTGACTTGCGGCCACAGCGCCTTGCAGGCGGTCTGTACGTCGTCACGCAGTTCCCAGTCGTCCAGGCGCAGGCGGCCTTTCTCGTCGACCTCAGCCGGAGCGCCATCGGCGCGGTACAGGCGATCACGGTACATGCGGTCCAGTTGGTCCTGGGTACCTTCGTGGACGCCTTTCTCCTGCATGATCTTGAAGACCATCGACAGGTACAGCGGCATCACCGGAATGGCCGAGCTGGCTTGGGTGACCACCGACTTCAGCACGGCCACGTTGGCGCCGCCTTTGACTTCGCCGGCCAGTTTCTGGTCCAGGCGCAGTGCGGTGTCGTCCAGGTCCTGCTTGGCCTGGCCCAGCGCGCCGTGCCAGTAGATCGGCCAGGTGATGTCGCTGCCGATGTAGCTGAAGGCCACGGTGCGGGCGCCTTTGGCCAGCACGTCGGCACCGGCCAGGGCATCGATCCACAGCTGCCAGTCCTGGCCACCCATGACGGTGACGGTGTCAGCGATTTCCTGCTCGGTAGCCGGCTCGATGCTGGCCTCGATGATAGTGTCCTTGTTGGTGTCGATGGCGGTCGACTTGTACGGCTGGCCAATTGGCTTGAGCGCCGAACGGATCACTTCACCGGTCTGCGGCAGCTTGCGCACCGGGGACGCCAGGGAGTAGATGACCAGGTCGACTTTGCCGCCCATTTCGTTCTTGATCAGCTCGATGACCTTGGCACGGGCCTCATCGGAGAAGGCGTCACCGTTGATCGACTTGCTGTACAGGCCCTCGGCCTTGGCGAACTTGTCGAACGCGGCAGAGTTGTACCAGCCAGCGGTACCGGCCTTGGTCTCGGTACCTGGTTTTTCGAAGAACACGCCCAGGGTGTCGGCCTTGAAGCCGAACGCTGCGGTAATGCGCGCTGCCAGGCCGTAGCCGCTGGAAGCACCGATCACCAGGACCTTCTTCGGGCCATCCTCGCGCACGCCCAGCTTGCGGGTGGCTTCGATCTGGTCACGGACGTTGAGCTCGCAGCCCTTCGGGTGGGTCGTGGTGCAGATGAAACCGCGGACCTTAGGATGAATGATGGCCAATGTCTGTACCTCGTCAGGTTTATGCCAGGGAAGCGCCGCCACGGGCGATTCCGATTGATCAGAGGGTGAGACTACCCCCGCAGGTTATCGGACACATCTTACGGGGTGTTTGAGGGGATTCAAAACGGCGCTTGCTCCGTCAACTGGCCTTGCAACCACTGCAAAAACCGCTGCGCCAATGGATCATCCTGGCTGTCGCGGTGCACCAGGCAGGCCCACGCTGGCCCCCGCACCTGCTGTGGCGATAGCGCTTGCAAGCGCCCCTGCGCCACCGCCCGCCGGGCCAGCAGCTGGCTGACCAGCGCGATACCCAGCCCTTCACAGGCGGCATCCAACAGCAACCCCGGGTCGGAGAAGTTAAGCCCCTTGCCCTGCTGCCCCACGTCTTCACCGCCCTCCAGTTGCCAATGGCTCCAGTCCATTTCCCGCTCACCGTGCAAGGTAGTGCGTGCCGTCGAAGACACCAGAGAAGGGTGGCAGGCCGGGTACAACGTGTCCTGGTGCAACACGCTGAAACTGCATTCGGCCTGGGCGCTCAGGTCGTCGCGGATGGCAAGGTCGATGGTCTCGGTCGCCATGTCCGGCACCTCGAAACTGGTGAACAGCCACAGGTCGACCTCCGGGCAGCGCTGATGGAAGTCGGCCAGCCGCGGCAGCAGCCAGTGCCGGGCAAAGGCCGGGCTGGTGTTGACCACCAGCTGATTGGGCTTGCGGTACTGCTCAAGGCGACGGATGCCCACGGCCAGGTGCTGCAGCAGCGACTGGGTGGTACTGAGCAGATCGTGGCCGGCATCGGTCAGGCTCACGCTGCGCCCGCTGCGATGGAACAAGGGTTGTTCCAGGTAGGTTTCCAGGCTGCGGATTTGCTGGCTGATCGCCGACTGAGTGAGGTTGAGGGCCTCGGCAGCCTTGTGGAAGCTGCCAAGCCGCGCAGCGGCCTCGAAGCCTCTGAGGGCATTGAGGGGTGGCCAGTGTTTGAGCATGATCGATAAGCCTTGCTAATCAGATGTGCGCTAAATCTATCGTTTGTCGCTGAACGTTCCTAGCCATAGCATGGCAACCAACACCCGCGACGGCGGGCTTCGTTGATAAAAATCCTTAATAGATCGGAGTTCTCTATGGACCTGTCCCTCGACAGCGGCTGGCGCATGCCCGCCGAATGGGCCCGCCACGCAGCCACCTGGATGATCTGGCCGCACAACCAAGCGCTGTGGGAAAGCGGCTGGCACGTACGCCTGGCCGATGTGCAGCAGGATTACGCCCGTGTGGCCGCCGCCATCGCCCGCTTCGAACCGGTAAAAATGGTGGTCGACCCGTCTGCCGTTGAAAGCGCCCGTGCCCTGTGCGGCGCCAACATCGAGCTGATCGAGCTGACCGTCGACGACAGCTGGTGCCGTGACAGCGGCCCAAGCTTCATCTGCCATCCGCAGCACGGCCTGGCCGGCCTGAGCTGGCGCTTCAACGCCTGGGGCGGCAAGTCGCAACACGGCCGCGACCGCAGCCTGGGCCGGCGCATGCTCGATCACCTGGGGCTCGATGGCTTCAGCACTGCGCTGTGCAATGAGGGCGGTGCCATTCATGTGGACGGCGAAGGCACCCTGATCACCACCGAATCGGTGCTGCTCAACCCCAACCGCAACCCCGGCATCAGCAAGGCCGAATTCGAAGCCTGCTTTGCCCGCTACCTGGGCATTCGCAAAACCATCTGGCTGCCTGGCGACCCGCAGTACGTCACCGGTGACATGACCGACGGCCATGTCGATGGCGTGTGCGCCTTCGCTCGCCCCGGCGTGCTGCTGGTCGACGCCACCCATGAGCAAAGTTCGGTGTATGCCGAAGTGGCGCGGGAAAACCGCCGCGCCCTGGCGCTTGCCACCGACGCGCAAGGCCGGCCTTTCGAGCTGCTCGACCTTTACGAAGCCAGCGCTGCGGTCGACCAGGACGCTGAAGTGTTCTGCGCGTCCTACACCAATTTCTACATTGCCAACGGCGCAATCATCATGCCGGCCTACGGCATCCCTGCCGACCAGGAGGCTGCCGCGCAACTGGCCGTTGCCTTCCCCGGCCGCGAGATCGTACCGGTACGCATCGACCACATCGCCCACGGCGGCGGCGGCATCCACTGCATCACCCAGCAGCAACCCGAGGTGCGACCATGAGCCTGCTGCGCATCGCCACCACCCAGATGCCATGCACCTGGGACCTGCCCGCCAACCTCGACCGCGCCGAACAGCTGGTGCGCCAGGCCGCTGCCAAAGGCGCCCAGGTGATTCTGCTGCAAGAGCTGTTCGCCACCCCGTACTTCTGCATCGAGCAGGACCACCGGCACCTGGCATTGGCCCAGCCCTACCCCGACAGCCCGATCCTGCAGCGCTTCGCCGCGCTGGCCAGAGAGCTGGGCGTGGTGTTGCCATTGAGTTGGTACGAACGGGCCGGCAATGCCTTTTTCAACGCGCTGACCGTGACCGATGCCGACGGCCGCCTGCTCGGGGTTTACCGCAAGACGCATATTCCCAATGCCATCGGCTATCAGGAGAAAGAGTACTTCAGCCCTGGCGATACCGGTTTCAAGGTCTGGGATACCGCGTTCGGCCGGCTGGGCATCGGTATCTGCTGGGACCAGTGGTTCCCCGAAACGGCCCGCTGCCTGGCCCTGCTGGGCGCCGAAGTGCTGCTGTTCCCCACCGCCATCGGCTCCGAGCCCGGCGCCGCCGAGCTGGACTCGCGCGATCATTGGCAAATCGCCATGCGCGGGCATGCCGCCGCCAACCTGCTGCCGGTGGTCGCGGCCAACCGCGTGGGCCGCGAAGTGGCCGGCAGCGATGACACCCTGGCGATGCAGTTTTATGGCTCATCGTTTATCTGCGACCACAAGGGCGCATTGCTCGCCGAAGCCGACCGCGACAGCAGCGGTATCTGGCTGCACGACCTGGACCTTGGGCGCATGCGCGAAGACCGCCTGACCTGGGGCATCTACCGCGACCGCCGCCCGGACATGTACGCGCCGTTGCTGACCCTGGACGGCCACCACCCCCCTGTTACGAGGGCCTGAACATGAAGCTGCTACCGCTGGCTGCACTTGCCCTGGCGCTCTGCGCCAGCCACGCCCAGGCTGAACAACCGACCCTGCGCCTGTACAACTGGGCCGATTATTTTGCCGAGGACACCCTCAAGCAATTCACCGCCGAAACGGGCATCCAGGTGATCTACGACGTCATGGACGGCAGCGAGGTGCTCGAAGCCAAGCTGATGTCCGGGCGCAGCGGTTATGACCTGGTGTTCCCCGGCGACACCGTGGCCGAGCGGCTGATGCGCGCCGGCAGCCTGCAGCCGCTCGACCCCAGCCGCCTCGAGGCCCTGGATGACATCGAGCCCGGCCTGCGCACGCTGCATGCCCGCTACCCCAAGGCCAGCCAGGCGACAGTGCCCTACACCTGGGGCACCATCGGCCTGACGGTGAATGCCGACAAGGTCCGCCAACGCCTGCCGAACGCGCCGCTGGACGACCTCGACCTGTTGCTGAAACCGGAGCTGGCGGCCAAGTTCGCCGACTGCGGCATCTCGATCATCGACTCGCAAGACGAAGTGCTTGCCGTGGTCCTCAACTACCTGGGCCGGGAGCCGCGCAGCGCCAAACGCGAAGACCTGGCCGCCGCCAGCGAGCTGCTCAAGGCCATCCGCCCCTATGTGCGCAAGTTCCAGTCGCAACCGGTGACCGAGCTGGTCAACGAAAACCTGTGCCTGTCACTGGGCTACAGCGGCGATGTGATCCAGGCCCAGCGCACGGCCGAGGCTGCGGGCAAGGCGATCGACTTCCAATACCGCGTGCCGCGCCAAGGCACCACGGTGTGGATGGACACCATGGCCATCCCCGCCGATGCCAAACACCCGGAATACGCCTATCGTTTCATCAACTTCGTCATGCGCCCGGCGAACATGGCGGCCATCAGCAACTTCACCGGCTACCCCACGGCCAGTGCCAAGGCGCGCCAGGCCGTCGAGCCACGCATGCGCGACAACCCCGACATCTACCTCGACGAAGCCACCTATGCCCGGCTGATACCCGGCCGGGACATTCCCCAAGCCGACATGCGTGCGCGCATGCGGGTGTGGACACGCTTCAAGACTGCACAGGACTGAACCATGCCACGTGGTGCCATGCCAAACCGTAGAACCTTCCTGCAACTGTCGCTGGCCGCAGGGCTGGGGGCCAGCCTCGGCCTGCCGCTGGGCCTGGCCCGCGCCGAGGCGCCGGAGCGCTGGTTCATGCCTGATGAGGGCGAGCCGCAGCAACGCGCCTTTATCGCCTTCGGCGCCCAGCCGGCGATCTGGGAAGACTTCACCTCCGACGTCCAGGCCGCTCTGGGCCGCATCGCCCAGGCCATTACACGCTACCAGCCGCTGACAGTGTTTTGCCGCCCCAGCGAACTGGCGCTGGCCAAGCAACACTGCGCCAGCCCCTACACCCAATTCGTGACCTGCGAGCTGGATGACATCTGGATGCGCGACATCGGCGCCAACTTCGTTGTCGACGATGACGGTGCTTTGGCCGCGGTCGATTTCAACTTCAACGGCTGGGGCAACAAGCAGCGCCACCGCAACGATGCCCTGCTGGCCAAACGCGTCGCCACGCTAGCCAAGGCCCACTACCAGCGCAGTGAACTGGTGGGTGAAGGTGGCGCCATCGAGGTCGATGGCCATGGCACCGGGATCATGACCGAAAGCAGCTGGGTAAACGCTAACCGTAACCCCGGCTGGAGCAAAGCCGAGGTGGAAGCCGAGCTCAGGGCGCGCCTGGGGTTGAGCACGATCATCTGGTTGCCGGGTATCGCCGGTGAGGACATCACCGACGGCCATGTGGATTTTTATGCGCGCTTCGTACGGCCAGGCGTGGTGATCGCCAACCTCGACAACGACCCTGAGTCTTACGACCATGCCGTGACCCGCAAGCACCTGGAGATTCTCAAACAGGCCACTGATGCCGAGGGCCGCCGACTGCAAGTCCACGTGGTCTCACCGCCGATGCGCGGCCGGCGCAACAGGTTCAGCAAGGGCAACCCGGACTTTGCGGCAGGCTATATCAACTACTTCGTCATCAACGGCGCGGTCATTGTGCCGCAGTTCGGTGATGCCCAGGCCGACGAGAAAGCGCGGGCGCTGCTGGCGTCGCTCTACCCGGACCGCGACATTGTGCAGTTGGACATCGATGCCATCGCGGCAGGGGGTGGCGGCATCCATTGCGTGACCCACCAGTGCCCGGCGGTGTAAGTGCTCGCGCAGCGCCAAGCACTCACTGGTCGTCCGGCAATCGACGCCTGCCGGTCAGCATCGACAAGGGCAGGTTCTCGCGCAGGCGCAGGCTTTCGACGATCGCCGCCAGCACGTGCACGCAGACTAATGCCAGCACCGCGTCGGCCAGGAAGCTGTGCAGGCTCATCGGCCAGTCGGCGCCCCACAGGGCGTCGACCTCCTGCGACGCCCACCCGGTCAGGCCCAGGCCCGCGATCCCGGTCAGCATCAACAGCATCACCAGGGCGCCAATCGGCGAATGCCCCAGGCGATGGTAAGGCTGCCCGCGTACCAGCGCCCGGGTGTGGGCGGCCAGGCGCGCCGGGGTCGGCCAAAAGTCGGCCCAGCGTGCGCTTTGCGGGCCGACAAAGCCCCAGACCAGGCGTAACACCACGCACGCCAGCCCGTAGTAGCCCAGCCACTGGTGCCAGTCGTCGCCCTCTTCATTGAAAAAATAATCCGCGAAAAACACCGTGGCCAACGACAGGTGGCACAGCCGCAGGAGGGGGTCCCACAGCTGCACCGTGGCATCAGCCTTCAATCTTCGTACTCGGTCTTGACTGCCTTGCCGCTGACCGGGTCATGGTAGATCTCGACCTTACGGCCATCCTTGTCGAAACCGTAGATTTCGTAGCAGTTGCCTTTGGTGACCTTGAACTTATTGATCTTGTAGCCCTGTTCCTTGAGCTGGGCCTGGAATTTTTCCGGGTCTTGCCACGTGCTTTTATCTGCTGTGGTGCATTGGGTGGCGGCGAATGCTGTGCTGCTGCCGATCAGGAGGGTGAGAGCGATCAGGATGCGCATGGACATGAGCTCCGTTACGTGGAGTGAAACAGCACGACATCCAGCTTAGACCCGGGGCCAGCGGCTTGCATAAGTGCAAGCGTGTCCGCGTCATTCATTTGTTTTCCAGATCAATCCAAAAGAAAAACAAACTTAACAAATCAACCAAACCCGCCGATGCTGACGGCATCCTGCCCTCGCGGCGCTCACCCTTGCACGGAGAACAACAACATGAACGACGTGGTCATCGTCGCCGCCACCCGTACCGCCATCGGCAGCTTCCAGGGCGCCTTGGCAACAGTGCCCGCCGTCGACCTCGGCGCCGCCGTAATCAAGCGCCTGCTGGAACAGACACAACTGGACCCAGCCCAGGTCGACGAGGTCATCCTCGGCCAGGTGCTTACCGCCGGCGCTGGCCAGAACCCGGCCCGCCAGGCCGCGATCAAGGCCGGCCTGCCCTTCAGCGTGCCCGCGCTGACGCTCAACAAGGTCTGCGGGTCGGGCCTCAAGGCCCTGCACCTGGCGGCCCAGGCCATCCGCTGCGGCGACGCCGAGGTGGTGATTGCCGGCGGCCAGGAAAACATGAGCCTGGCCCCCTACGTCATGCCTTCGGCGCGCACGGGCCAGCGCATGGGCCACGGCCAGCTGATCGACAGCATGATTACCGACGGCCTGTGGGATGCCTTCAACGACTACCACATGGGCATTACCGCCGAGAACCTTGTGGATAAGTACGGCCTCAGCCGTGAGCAGCAAGATGCCTTCGCCGCCGAGTCCCAGCGCAAGGCCGTGGCCGCGATCGAGGCGGGCCGTTTCAAGGACGAGATCACCCCCATCGTGATGCCGCAGAAAAAGGGTGAGCCCAAGGTCTTCGATCGTGACGAACAGCCTCGCCCGGACACCACCGCCGAATCGCTGGGCAAGTTGCGCGCAGCCTTCAAAAAGGACGGCAGCGTCACGGCTGGCAATGCTTCCAGCCTCAATGACGGCGCCGCCGCCGTGCTGCTGATGAGCGCCACCAAGGCCAAGGCCCTGGGCCTGCCGGTGCTGGCCAAGATCGCGGCCTATGCCAGTGCTGGCGTAGACCCGGCGATCATGGGCATTGGCCCGGTTTCGGCCACCCAGCGCTGCCTGGACAAAGCCGGCTGGCAGCTGGCGGACCTGGACCTGATCGAAGCCAACGAGGCCTTTGCCGCGCAGGCGCTGGCGGTGGGCAAGGCGCTGGAATGGGATGCGGCACGGGTGAACGTGAATGGTGGGGCGATTGCGCTTGGCCACCCGATTGGGGCATCGGGGTGCCGGGTGCTGGTGACCTTGCTGCACGAGATGATCAAGCGTGATGCGAAGAAAGGGCTGGCCACGTTGTGCATTGGTGGTGGCCAGGGGGTGGCGTTGGCGATCGAGCGCTGATCAGTCATTGATGCCGGCAGGCCCGGCCCCTTCGCGGGGCAAGCCCGCACAGGTTAACCACAGCTCTCAAGGTTTGTGCTTTTCCTGTGGCTCCCAAAGGTTAACCACAGCTCTCAAGGTTTGTGCTTTTCCTGTGGGAGCGGGCTTGCCCCGCGAAGAGGCCGGGCCTGCTTACTCAGAACCGCTCATCGGCAATGGCCGGCAAGGTCAACTCGCGCACATAACTTGCCGCCGACAGCTCTAACATCGTCCGCACCATCAGCACCACATCGTGCAGCGGAATCAACCCGCCCTCCCCCCGCGCCGCAGCGTCGGCAACTGGCACATTCAGGCCATCCTCGGTGTTCAGGTAACCCAAGTTCAGGCACGTCACACCCAGGCGCTGTTCGCGATACCCCTCACGCAAAGCCTCGGCAATCCCGCGCAGGGCGAACTTGGACGCAGCAAACGTCACTTCAGGGCGCCCGCTCTGCGGCAGACCTGAAGTGGAACCGGTAAGGATGATCCGTGGTTTCTCGCTTTCCAGCAGCATCGGCAGCAAGCGCTTGATCAGCAGGACAGTGGCCGTGATGTTGCAGTCGACCATGCGTTGCAGCTCTGGGTCGTGATCGTCCAGGAAGCTGTAGTGTTCTGAAAACGCCTCGGCCTCCCACAGCCCGAGGTTGTAGATGAGGGTATCCACGCCACCCTCGGCCAGCGCCTGGGCGACGGCCTCGACGGCGGCAGCCGGCTGACCGAGGTCGGCCGCAATCCACTGTACCTCGACCCCCTTGCCGACCACCACCCCTTCGGGGCGCGAGCGGGACACACCTATCAGCGTATCGCCCGGCTTGCCCAGCCCTTCCATGAAGGCCTTGCCCAGCCCCTTGCTGGCGCCGACTACCAGAACTCTCATCGCATCACTCCCTGTCGAGTACGTTTCGAGCCGGCATTATAAGCACCTCATCACACGGCAAGGAGGTGTTAGGCAGCCGCCACGTCAAAAGCCTCTGGCGCTTTGACGGCGTTGGCCAGCACGGCCACTTGCTGGCACTTCTGCACGGCCAGGCCCACCGAGCTGTGCAGCAGCGAGCAAGACGGCGCGACCCACAGGCGGTCACCCAGGCGTTCGGCGGCGTGCTGCAGGACGGTAACGGCTTTTTCCAGGTCGCCGGCCGTGTCGTCATAGCCGTTGACCAAGCCCAGCGACAGGACCTTGTAGGCGGGCAGGCGGTCGAGGATGGTGGGGTATTGGTCTGGGGCACGCACCAGGTCGATGTGCAGGCCATCGACTGGCAGGTTGGCCGCCAGGCCGAGGTTTTCTTCCAGGCCACCGAAGTAGGTGGTGATCAGTTTCTTCAGCGGTGCGCGCTGCAGGATGTTGTAGACGCGCTCGTAGGCGTTTTTCCAGTCCTGCGGCAGGTCGAGCACCAGGATCGGCTCGTCGATCTGTACCCACTCGACACCCTGCGCGGCCAGGCGATTGAAGATTTCGTCGTACAGCGGCAGCAGCCGATCGACCAGTTCCAGCTTGTCGAAGTCGGCGCCTTGGGTGGTGCCCAGCCACAGGTAGGTCAGCGGGCCGATCACCACGGGCTTGACCGCGTGGCCCAGGGCCTTGGCTTCTGCAACCTCTTCGAACAGCTGCTCCCAGTTCAGGGCGAACTGCTGATCGGCGCTGAACTCAGGTGCCAGGTAGTGAGCGTGGGTGTCGAACCACTGGGTCATTTCCTGGCCACGTGCCATGGCGAACAGGGTTTGCAGGGTTGGCTTGGCACCGTCGTGGCTGCGCAAACGCTCGGGCACAACGCCGAAGGTCAGCGAGTGGGTGAGCACCTGGTCGCACCAGGCGAAGTCGCCCACGGGCAGCAGGTCGATACCTGCGTCTTTCTGTTCCTGCCAGTGGGTGACACGCAGATCACGGCCTACCGCGCGCAGCCCGGCTTCATCGAGCTCACCGGTGCAGAAGGCTTCCTGGGCGTTTTTCAGTTCGCGATCGTGGCCGATGCGCGCCAAACCCAGGTTGTGTGCCAGTGCCATGTCTTGCCCCTCTGAACGCAAAAGTGAATGCGGGAATTTTCGGGGCAACCGAGCCTTGAGACAAACTCATTTAATTTAAGATGAAATCAAGATTTCCTCATGTTTATGTGAGGTCTGTAGGAGCAGCCTTGTGCTGCGAAGAGGCCCTTACGGCTAATACATCTCTACCCGGCATACGGGCCTCTTCGCAGCGCAAGGCTGCTCCTACACAGAAGTGCGCATGACTGGATTTGGCAGTCACTGAGTTTTACGTGCGCGCCTGGAGGATCACGAACTTCGCATTGAACATCGGGCCTGTAGGAGCAGCCTTGTGCTGCGAAGAGGCCCTTACGGCTAATACATCTCTACCCGGCATACGGGCCTCTTCGCAGCGCAAGGCTGCTCCTATACAGAAGCCCGCGAAAACACCGGTGCAGAGCACGGGGATGTCTTGTTCAGAGCAGCGCCCTACGCATGTGGACATGACCCTCTCGGCCATTTGCCGCACAATGCCACCCTGCCCCAATTCGGTGCCCGATCCATGAGCCTTCTGAAAACGGCGCTGCACGAAAAAACCTTCGTCTGCGTCATGGAGTTCGTCCCCAAGCCGTCGGCGGAACGCTTCGCCGCCATGCAAGCGATCATGGCCCGCGGGCACCTGTGTGGCTGGCCGATGACGGTGGCCATCGGTGATCGCGTCGGCAGCCCGCTGGACATGTCGCCCCTCGACGCCCTGGCCAGCTTCAGCTCGCCGGTGCCGGCCTTGCCGCACTTCTCGGGCAAGGACCGCGAACGCCACCACTTGCTCGCGCAACTGCAACGCATGGACGCCGATGGGCTGGACCAGTTGCTGCTGCTCACCGGCGACCGCCTGCCCGGCCACCAACCTGGGCAGCGCCCGGTGCGCTACCTGGAATCGGTGGCCGCCCTGCAGATCGCGCGCCAAGCCTGCCCGCACTGGCTGCTGGGTGCCGCCCTCAACCCGTTCAAGTACTGCGAGGAAGAAGGGGGGGCGCAGTACTTCAAAGCCGAGAAAAAACTCGCCGCAGGGGCCGATTTCCTGACCCTGCAACTGGGCTTCGATGCCAGCAAGCATCAGGAAGCCCAGGCGTGGATGAACCGTCAGCCCAACCCGAAACCTTTGCTGGCGTGCCTGATGAGCCTTACCCACGGGCGCGCCGCCATGCTCGATCACGTGGCAGGGGTGACGGTCAGCCCGTCCATGCGCGACATGCTCGAAGCCGAGGCCGCCGTGTCCAAGGCGTACGCACAGGCGCGCAGCGTCGACCGCCTGGCCCTGCAGGTCATCGGTGTGAAGTTGATGGGTTATGCCGGTGTGCACCTGTCGAGCATTCACGAACTCAAGCAGTTGCTGGCCCTGGAACAGCGCCTCGAATATTGGCAAGCGCAGCTCCATTCGCTGGAGCAATGGGCGCCCGCCTGGGCTGCCAGCTGGCAGGTGCACGGCCTGCCCGCCGTGGTCTTCCATCCCCCAGCAGCGAGCTGGCGCCAGGGCGAGTCGAAAGTCAGCGCGTCGAGCACAGAAAAAGCGCGCTACCACCTGCTGCACGCCTTCCATGCCCTGCTGTTCAGCCGCAACAACTGGCTGAGCAAGGCATTCGGCTGGGCCGTTCGCCAACCGCTGTGGGCCTCGGCCTCGGGCGCCCGCGTGCTGCACGGGGTGGAACGTGCGGTGAAACGCCCATTGCTGGGCTGCGACACCTGCGGCCGCTGCCGCCTCGAAGACACCCTCTACATCTGCCCGGAAACCTGCCCCAAAGGCCTGGCCAACGGCCCCTGCGGCGGTACCTCGCTGAACCGCTGCGAATTCGGCGACCGCGAGTGCATCCACAGTGTCAAATACCGCACCGCCAAGGCCGTGCGGCAGACTGCCGTGCTGACTGAGCGCCTGATCCCGTGCATCGAGGTGCACACCCGCCACCGCAGTTCATGGCCGGCCTGGTTCGCGGCTCAGGCACCTCAGCGGCTCAAGGCTTGCTCAAAGCCTCGAGCCCAGCCCGAATCGTAGCCTCGGGCAGTTCGTCGGCAATGAACACCATCACGCTTTCGCGTGCCTCGCCTGCTGCCCACTCGGCATCCCAGTCGAAGCCGTACAGTTTCAGCACGCCCTGAAACACCAGGCGACGGTCTTCGCCGGCAATGTTCAGCACGCCCTTGTAACGCAGCAACTGCTTACCATGGGTTTCCAGCAGTTCGTTCATGAAGTCGCTGAGCCGGTCGATGTCCAGCGGCGTGTCGGTACGCAGCACCAGGGTGGAGATGCGGTCCGGGGTGGCCGGTTTGAGCACCGGGCGCAGGGTGGGTTTAAGGCTGGCGCCCAAGTCGGTATTGAGGTTGAAACCGCGCACATCGAGCAGCTCGGCCAAATCGATGCGCCCGTGCTCGACCACACGCACAGCGGCACGGCCGTTGATGCGCGACAGCCGCTCACGCAGGGCCTCCACCGCCGCCGGCTCGACCAGGTCAGTCTTGCTCAGCAACAGCCGGTCGGCAAAACCGACCTGGGCCTGGGCGATGGCCTGGGTCAGGTGCAGCTCGGCATGGGCGGCATCGACCAAGGTGATGATGCCGTCGAGGATGTAGCGGTCACGCAGGTCCTCGTCGATGAAAAAGGTCTGCGCCACCGGTGCCGGGTCGGCAAGGCCGGTGCACTCGATCACCAGGCGGTCGAAGGCGATCTCGCCAGCGTCCAGGCGTTCCAGCAGCAGGTACAAGGCACGGGTCAGGTCGCCATGAATGCTGCAACACACGCAGCCGTTGGCCAGGGTCATGACTTGCACCGGCTCGTCACCCAGCAGTTGGCTGTCGATGCCGGCCTCGCTGAACTCGTTTTCGATCACGGCGATCTTCAGGCCGTGCTCGGCCTTGAGCATGTGCTTGAGCAAGGTGGTCTTGCCGGCACCCAGAAAGCCGGTCAGTACAGTGACGGGGATAGGCGTTTGCACGCGATGTACTCCTGAAGCTGAAAATGACTGTGGGAGCCCGGTTGCCCGGGCTCCCACAGGTTCACAGGTGTTGCAGGCTCAACAGCACTTGGGCCCGGACTTGCCACCGTAGCGCGCTTCCTGGCGTTCGCGGAAGAACGCCTCGTAGCTCATCACCGGTTTGTCCGGGTGCTTGTTCTGCATGTGTTCGACATAGTTGTCGTAGTCGGGCATGCCGACCATCAGGCGGGCTGCCTGCCCCAAGTACTTACCCAGTCGACCCAGGTCGTTGAACATAGCTGCAGTCCTCTCGTTTACGCGTCAGGCAGCGCCTGGAACGGGGTTTCCTTGTCGGTGCGTTCCTTGCGGCCGAGGGCGGCGTAGCCGACCTTGATGGCGAAGAACAGGATGCTGAAGACCACCAGCAGGAACAGAATCGTCAGGCCCGCGTTGGTGTAGGCGTTGAAGATCACGTGCTGCATCTGGCCGATGTCCTTGGCCGGGGCCAGTACCTGGCCAGCGTCCAGGGCGGTGCTGTACTTCTTGGCCAGGGCCAGGAAGCCCACGGCCGGGTTCGGGTCGAACAGCTTGATCAGGCCCGCAGCGGTGGTGCAAATCAGCAGCCACACAGCCGGCAGCAGGGTCACCCAGATGTAGCGCTGGCGCTTCATCTTGATCAGCACCACGGTACCCAGCATCAAGGCGATACCGGCCAGCATCTGGTTGGAGATACCGAACAGCGGCCACAAGGTGTTGATGCCACCCAGCGGGTCGATCACGCCTTGGTACAGCAAGTAGCCCCAGAGTGCCACGCAACCGGCGGTGGCGAGCAGGTTGGCGCCCCACGATTCGGTGCGCTTAAGGGCTGGCACGAAGCTGCCCAGCAGGTCTTGCAGCATGAAGCGGCCGGCACGGGTACCGGCGTCCACGGCGGTCAGGATGAACAACGCTTCGAACAGGATCGCGAAGTGGTACCAGAAGGCCATGGTGTTTTCACCCGGCAGCACCTGGTGAAGGATCTGTGCGATACCCACCGCCAAGGTTGGCGCACCACCGGCACGGGCCAGGATGGTGTGCTCACCGATGTCGCGGGCGACCGCTTCGAGCTGCTCAGGGGTGATCAGGAAGCCCCAACTGCTGACCGTCTGCGCCACCGACGCCACGTCGGCACCGACCACGGCGGCCGGGCTGTTCATGGCGAAGTACACGCCCGGCTCGATCACCGAGGCGGCAACCATGGCCATGATGGCAACGAACGATTCCATCAGCATGCCGCCGTAGCCGATGTAACGGGCGTTGGTTTCGTTGTCCAGCAGCTTGGGCGTGGTGCCCGAAGAGATCAGCGCATGGAAGCCCGATACCGCACCACACGCAATGGTGATGAACAGGAACGGGAACAGGGTGCCCTTCCAGACCGGGCCGGTACCGTCGGTGAACTGGGTCAGGGCCGGCATTTTCAGCTCAGGCGCGATGATCAGGATACCGATGGCCAGGCCCACGATGGTGCCGATCTTGAGGAAGGTCGACAGGTAGTCACGCGGTGCCAGTACCAGCCAAACCGGCAGTACGGCAGCGACGAAGCCATAACCCACCAGCATCCAGGTGATCTGCACGCCGGTGAAGGTGAACGCCGGGCCCCAGACCGGGTCTGCAGCGATCACGCCGCCGAGCCAGATCGATGCCAGCAGCAGCACCACGCCGACCACCGAGATCTCGCCAATGCGGCCCGGGCGGATGTAGCGCATGTAGATGCCCATGAACATCGCGATCGGGATGGTCGCCATCACCGTGAACATGCCCCATGGGCTCTCGGCCAGGGCCTTGACCACGATCAGCGCCAGCACCGCGAGGATGATGATCATGATCAGGAAGCAGCCGAACAAGGCGATGGTGCCGGGGATGCGGCCCATTTCCTCGCGCACCATGTCGCCCAGCGAGCGGCCATTGCGGCGGGTGGACATGAACAGGACCATGAAGTCCTGCACCGCACCGGCCAGCACCACACCGGCGATCAGCCAGAGTGTGCCGGGCAGGTAGCCCATCTGCGCGGCGAGTACCGGGCCGACCAGCGGGCCGGCGCCAGCGATGGCGGCGAAGTGGTGGCCGAACAGGATGTGTTTGTTGGTCGGGACGTAGTCCAGGCCATCGTTGTTGAGCACCGCCGGCGTAGCGCGGCGAGGGTCGAGTTGCATCACCTTGGTGGCGATGAACAGGCTGTAGTAGCGATAGGCGACCAAGTAGATGGCCACTGCCGCGACCACGATCCACAAGGCGTTGATCGCCTCACCGCGACGCAGGGCAACCACACCCAGCGCGCAGGCCCCTATGACTGCCAGCGCCAGCCACGGAATATGGCGTAGCAGGCTATTATTGTTGTTCATGGTTTGCTTCCAGCTGGTGGATTGGAAAGACCGCCTATCGAGTCTAGGGCGAGTCATCGCGCATTGCCACACTTGCTTTGGTCTAGAGCCTCTGCGGCCAGATTGCGGTACCTGATGTACCTACCATACTCACTATAGTCAGGTTGTCACCCGGAGAGTCCCCCATGAGCGATCACGACGAACGCCGCCGTTTTCAACGCATCGAGTTCGATGCAACGACCGAATTGCGCCAAGGCCTGCAGCGCTGGCCGACGAAGTTGCTGGACGTTTCACTCAAAGGCCTGCTGGTGGAACGGCCGGCGAACTGGGAAGCGGACTTGACGCAGGACTTCGAGGCAATTATCCACCTCGACCCTTCCACCCGGGTAGAGATGCAAGTGGAACTGCGCCACGAAGAACCCACCCGTCTGGGCTTCGTTTGCCTCTACATCGACATCGATTCAATGAGCCATTTGCACCGTCTTGTGGAATTGAACGTGGCCGACAGCACCGAAATGATGCGTGAGCTGCGTGAACTCATCGAATAATGGGATCTTTTAGCTAGCTAACATCCTCCCCACCCCGTGTTTCCTGTCTACCCAGACAGCTTTAAGCCTGGGTAGCAGTGCTTTGTACACACCCCTCTAGTACAGCCTCTGTCGACTTGGTACGCGTTCTGCATTGGGCTCTAGCACACCTTGCGAGCCTGCTTGTTCGCGCTCCGATCAAAATATTGTATACAATTGTTGTGGCAATCATTTGTAGGAAGTGTCTACAGTAGCGGCACAACAATAAACGCAGAGAGCCTGCTCCATGACTACGTCCCCTAGCACGTCTCCCGCCAAGCGCCCCGAGGATGAAAACCTCGGCCTTGGGGCCAACTTGGCCTATGGTCTGCAGCATGTGTTGACCATGTATGGAGGGATTGTCGCGGTACCCCTGATTCTGGGGCAGGCCGCAGGCCTGAACGGTGCCGAGATCGGCATGCTGATCGCCGCCTCGTTGTTTGCCGGTGGCCTGGCCACCTTGCTGCAGACGCTGGGCCTGCCGTTCTTCGGTTGTCAGCTGCCGCTGGTGCAGGGCGTGTCGTTCGCTGGCGTGGCAACCATGGGCGCGATTCTCAGCAGCGAGGGCGGCGGTGGCCTGCCAGGTGTGCTGGGCGCGGTCATGGCGGCCTCGTTCATCGGCTTCCTGATTACCCCCGTGTTTTCGCGCATTACCAAGTTCTTCCCGCCGCTGGTGACCGGCATCGTCATCACCACCATCGGCCTGACCCTGATGCCAGTGGCCGCACGCTGGGTGATGGGCGGCAACAGCGCCTCGCCGGAGTTCGGCAGCATGGCCAACATCGGCCTGGCGGCGCTGACCTTCGCCATCGTCCTGCTGCTGAGCAAGCTGGGCAGCGCGACCATCTCTCGTCTGTCGATTCTGCTGGCCATGGTGGTGGGTACCCTGATCGCCTGGGCGCTGGGCATGACCGATTTCAGCAAGGTCACCCAAGGCCCGATGTTCGCCTTCCCCACGCCGTTCCATTTCGGCATGCCGGAATTCCACATCGCCGCGATCCTGTCGATGTGCATCGTGATCATGGTGACCCTGGTGGAAACCTCGGCCGACATCCTTGCGGTGGGCGACATCATTGAAACCAAGGTCGACTCCAAGCGCCTGGGCAATGGCCTGCGTGCCGACATGGCGTCGAGCATCCTGGCGCCGATCTTCGGCTCGTTCACCCAGAGTGCCTTCGCCCAGAACGTCGGCCTGGTGGCCGTGACCGGGGTCAAGAGCCGTTATGTGGTGGCCACCGGTGGCGTGATTCTGGTGGTGCTCGGCCTGCTGCCGATCATGGGCCGGGTGATTGCCGCGGTACCCACCCCGGTACTGGGTGGCGCGGGCATCGTGCTGTTCGGCACCGTGGCGGCCAGCGGCATCCGGACCCTGTCCAAGGTCAGCTACAAGAACAACGTCAACCTGATCATCGTCGCCGCGTCGCTGGGCTTCGGCATGATCCCGATTGCCGCACCGACCTTCTACCACCACTTCCCGAACTGGTTCGAGACCATCTTCCACTCCGGCATCAGCTCGGCGGCGATCATGGCCATCCTGCTGAACCTGATCTTCAACCACTTCACAGCCGGTAATTCGGACCAGCAGTCGGTGTTCGCTGCGGCCTACGAGCGCACCATCCAGTATTCGGACATCTCCGCACTGCGCGATGGCGACTACTTCAAGGATGGCAAGCTGTTCGATGCGGAGGGTAATGAAGTGCCGATGATGGAGCTGGACGAGCATGGCAACGAGGCGCCCAGGCGCAGTGCGGTTGCCGAGCATTGACCGCTGATTGAGCGGTTACGCGGGGGAGCCGATGCGCATCGTCGGCTCCCCTTTTTGTTTGCTGCACCGGCCTCTTCGCGGGGCAAGCCCGCTCCCACAGGGTGTACTTGCCCATAGATCCCCCAAGGGTTGTATTGGTGTCCAACTTCTTGGGGGCAGTCCAGGGAATTACAGGTTTGCAGTCCACCTTGTGGGAGCGGGCTTGCCCCGCGAAGAGGCCGGTGCAGGATTACTCGAACAGGGCGTCCAAGGCCTGCTCCAGCCGGGTCACGGCAATCACCTGCAACCCCGCAGGCGGCTCCTTCGGCGCATTGCCCTTGGGCACGATGGCCCGCTTGAAGCCGTGCTTGGCCGCCTCTTTCAACCGCTCCTGGCCGCTGGGCACCGGCCGCACCTCACCCGACAGGCCAATTTCGCCAAACACCAGCAGCCCATGGGCCAACGGCCGGTTGCGCAAGCTGGACATCACCGCAGCCAGCAACGCCAGGTCAGACGCGGTTTCGAGTACCTTCACCCCGCCCACCACGTTAAGGAACACGTCCTGGTCGTGGGTGGGAATGCCGCCGTGGCGGTGCAGCACCGCCAGCAACATGGCCAACCGGTTCTGATCCAGGCCCAGGGTCACCCGGCGCGGGTTGGCCAGGTGGCTGTCATCGACCAGCGCCTGCACCTCAACCAGCATCGGCCGCGTGCCCTCCCAGGTGGCCATCACCACACTGCCCGGCACTTCTTCCTGGGTGCGGTTGAGGAAGATCGCCGACGGGTTCGAGACCTCCTTGAGGCCGCGGTCGGTCATGCCGAACACGCCCAGTTCGTTGACCGCGCCAAAACGGTTCTTAACCGCCCGCAGAAGCCGCAGGCGGCCATCGGACTCACCTTCGAAATACAGCACCGTATCGACCATGTGCTCGAGCACGCGCGGCCCGGCCAGCGAGCCTTCCTTGGTGACGTGGCCGACCAGGAAAATCGCCGTGCCGCTCTGCTTGGCGTAGCGCACCAGCAATGCCGTGCTCTCGCGCACCTGGGCCACGCCGCCGGGCGCCGATTGCAGTTGTTCGGTGAAAATGGTCTGGATCGAGTCGATGACCATGACCCGGGGTTTTTCCACACGGGCCGTGGCGATGATGGTCTCGATGCAGGTTTCGGTCATCACCTTGAGCTGGTCCTGGGGCAGGCCCAGGCGGCGCGAGCGCATGGCCACCTGCTGTTGCGACTCTTCGCCGGTGACGTACAGCGCGGGCATCTGCACCGCGATGTTGCACAACGTCTGCAGCAGGATGGTCGACTTGCCGATGCCTGGGTCACCCCCGATCAGCACCACCGAGCCGTCGACCAAGCCGCCGCCCAGTACGCGGTCCAGTTCGGTGCTGCTGGTGGTAAAACGCGGGATTTCTTCCACACTGACTTCGGCCAGTGTCTTGATCTGCGCCTGCTGCCCGGTCCAGCCGGCACGGCCGCTGCTGGGCGCAGCCGCGCCGCCGCTTTCGATCATGGTTTCGACCAGGGTGTTCCAGGCCCCGCATTCACCGCACTGGCCGGCCCATTTGGGAAAGGTCGCGCCGCACTCGGTGCAGCCATACAAGCGCTTGGCCTTGGCCATGGGCGGATTCTCCTGGAAAAACCGCCATGATAGCCGAGCGAGACGTGTCTCGAACGCTTCGAGATGCGACAAAACTATTCGTTCTAACCACAGTCATTAGGGCTGTACCTAACGCATGAAGCGTTTAAGTGGCTTACACTGCGTTTACCTCACCATTTGTTACAAAGGAATCGAACATGGGCATGATCAGTGAGTTCAAGGCCTTCGCGGTCAAAGGCAATGTCGTCGACATGGCGGTCGGTATCATCATCGGCGCGGCCTTCGGCAAGATCGTCTCGTCCTTCGTGGGTGACGTTGTCATGCCGCCACTGGGGTTGTTGATCGGAGGCGTGGACTTCAGTGACCTGGCGATTACCTTGAAGGCTGCAGAAGGTGACATTCCGGCGGTGGTGCTGGCCTACGGCAAGTTCATCCAGACCGTGATCGACTTCGTGATCGTTGCGTTTGCCATCTTCATGGGTGTGAAGGCGATCAACCGCCTGAAGCGCGAAGAAGCCGTGGCACCGAGCGCGCCGCCCGTGCCAAGCGCTGAAGAAACGCTGCTGACCGAGATTCGTGACCTGCTCAAGACGCAGAACCAGAACCGCTTGCCCTGAAACGTACTGGGGCCGCATTGCGGCCCCGTGCGTTACCAGTAGTTTTCCACCGCCACCTGCCCAGGCCGCTTGCTCAGGCTCAACTGCAGGTCACGCGCCTTGAGCACCTTTCGGGTTTCATCGATCATCTCCGGGTTGCCGCAGAGCATGATGCGCGAATGCTCAGGCGACAGTTCCAGCCCCGCCGCCTTCTCCAGCTCGCCATTCTCGATCAGCGTGGTAATACGTGCATTCAACGCACCGGGGTGCTGCTCACGCGTGACCACCGGAATGAACTGCAACTTACCGGCAAACTCGGCCAGGTAATCACGTTGCTCCAACCCGGCGATGTCGTCCACGTAGGCCAGCTCCTTCGCCTCGCGTACCGAGTACACCAGTTTGATGCTGTCAAACCGCTCCCAGGCCTCGAAGTCCTGCAGGATGGACATGAACGGTGCGATGCCGGTGCCGGTGGCCAGCAGCCACAGGTCGCGGCCGCCGATGAAGCGATCGAGGGTCAGAAAACCAAAGGCCTGCCGGTCGATCAGCAAGCTGTCACCTTCGCCCAACCGGCTCAGTTCGCTGGTGAACTCCCCCCCGGGCACCACGATCGAGAAGAAGTCGAGGTACTCGTCATGGGGTGCGCTGACCATGGAATAGGCGCGCCAGACTACACTGCCATCGGCCTTGGTCACGCCAAGGCGAGCGAACTGGCCCGCACGGAAGCGAAAACCCGAATCGCGCGTGACCCGCAGGCTGAAGAGGTTCGGCGTCAATGGCTGAACATCGAGCAGTGTCTGGCGGGTGAACTTTTCGGCGCTGGCGGTCATATCGGGCTCCAAGGTTGACGTGCGCACAGTGTCGCGCAAAGCGGCCTGGATAAAAACCACCGGTTTGTAAGGCCTCACCACGCCGATGCTGCCGATGACGCAGATAATCCTGATCGCTATAACAAAAAATCCCAACGCTACACTAGGTCTTTTCCTACAATGATGCGGGTATGCAAACGGATTGGATCCTGTTGCCCCTTCGGAGTGTTACGGATGCATCACTGGAAGCCTGAGCATCTTCACCATTTTGTCAGCGAGCGATCCCCACGGAAGCTGTTCGATATCGCTGTGCACCTGGTGCAGGACCTCGGCATGCAACACCTCGGGCTGAACATCCGCATCCAGATCGCCACCCAGACGCCCCGGGTGTACCTCTACAGCAACTATCCCGCCGAGTGGATCGAGTGCTATCAACGCGATGAGTTCTACAAGCAGGACCCAGCCGCACGCCTAAGCCATTGCCAGACCACGCCGGTGCTCTGGAGCGACGAGCTGTACCGTGAAGCGCCGCATTTTCGCCAGGCGGCCTGCGAGCACGGCTTGCGTCATGGCTGGACACAGTCGCTGCATGACTTGCAACACAACGAGAGCCAGGTCAGCGTCGCCAGGCCCGCAGATAATATAACGATCAACGAACTGTACGAAAAAAGCGGCAGCGTGCAGTGGCTGTGCCACACCCTGCACGCCGTGCTGTGCGAGCACCACCTGAACGCCCTCTGCCCACCCCAGCCGAAAATGAGCGAGCGGGAACTGGAAGTGCTGAAATGGTCAGCCGCCGGCAAGACTGCCGCCGACGTCGCCTGCATCCTGTCGCTGTCGCAAAGCACGGTGAATTTCCACATCCGCAGCGTGATCACCAAGACCAACGCCGCCAACAAGGCCGGCGCCATCGCCATTGCCGCCCTGCGTGGGTGGATCTGACAGCCATTTCTGCGACCATCGGCAAAGCCCTGTAGAATTGCGCGGCAAAGCCCGTGGCGATCCGCAACGGGCAGATTCGTACCCGAGCCAGACGCCATGCCCTTGTTGACCACCCCCTACGCCGAACTCGACCTGATCCGCCAGCCGGACCAGGCCAACGACCCGCTGCAGGCCTTCGATGCCGCCGACGAGTACCTGCTCGCGCAACTGCATGAGCAGGCGCCTGACGCGAACTGCCGGGTACTGGTGCTCAATGACAGCTTCGGCGCCCTAGCCGCCAGCCTCGCCGGGCAACTTGCGGTGGTCAGCAGCGGCGACTCGCACCTGGCGCACCTGGCCCTGGAAAAAAACCTCGCCCGCAACGGCAAGCCGTTCGACAGCGTGCCGTTCGTGCCGGCCAGTGAGCGGTGGCAGGGCCCGTTCGACCGCGTACTGGTGCGTGTGCCCAAGACCCTGGCCTTGCTCGAAGAACAACTCATCCGCCTGCAGGGCCACCTGGCGCCCGGCGCGCAGGTGATCGCCGGGGCGATGATCAAGCACCTGCCACGCGCGGCGGGTGACCTGATGGAGAAGTACATCGGCCCGGTACAGGCCTCACTGGCGCAAAAAAAAGCCCGCCTGCTGACGGCCACCGTTGCCGAGCGCCCGACTGCGCGCTCGCCCTACCCTAGCCGCTATCAGCTCGAATCGCCGGCGCTGGAACTGGTCAACCACGCCAATGTGTTCTGCCGCGATGGCCTGGATATCGGCACCCGTGCGTTTCTCCCGCACCTGCCGCGCAACCTGGGCGCCGCCCGTGTTGCGGACCTGGGCTGTGGCAACGGCGTGTTGGCGATCGCCAGTGCCCTGGATAACCCTGAGGCCCATTACACGCTGGTCGACGAGTCGTACATGGCGGTGCAATCGGCCCGCGAAAACTGGCAGGCAGCGCTGGGCGAGCGCCCGGCAGTGATGCTGGCGGCCGATGGCTTGGCCGGGGTGGAAAAACAATCGCTGGACGTGGTGCTGTGCAACCCGCCGTTCCACCAGCAACAAGTGGTCGGCGACTTCCTGGCCTGGCGCATGTTCCAGCAGGCCCGCGAGGCATTGGTGGTGGGGGGTGCGCTGTACATCGTCGGTAACCGCCACCTGGGTTACCACAGCAAGCTGGCGCGGCTGTTCCGCGGGGTTGAACAAGTGGCGGCGACGCCGAAGTTCGTGATCCTCAAGGCCCGCAAGTAACAATCTGCGACTGCCTAAATTCAGGCATTCGCAACCCAGGTAGGAGCAGCCTTGTGCTGCGAAGAGGCCGGTGACAGCAGCGAAAATCTACGTGCTGCCACTGGCCTCTTCGCAGCACAAGGCTGCTCCTACAAGGAAGGGCTAAACCCTTTTGATCAATGGGTGGTGAGGCCTGCTGCCCCCATGAACAGGCGCATCACATAGGCCGCCACACCCAGGGCCGCCACACTCATTGCCCAGATCAGCACCAGCCAACCCAGGCGCTGCCACAGTGGCTTCTTCTCTTCCAAGCCATGCTTGCCGGTCATCATGCGCGCCTCCTAGTGATAGCCGTCTTCATGGGTCACCTTGCCGCGGAACACGTAGTAGCTCCAGAAGGTGTACCCCAGGATGAACGGCAGGATGAACAACGTACCCACCAGCATGAACCCTTGGCTCTGCGGCGGCGCCGCGGCATCCCAGATCGAGATCGACGGCGGGATGATGTTTGGCCACACACTGATGCCAAGGCCGCTGTAGCCAAGGAAGATCAGCACCAAAGTCAGCAGGAACGGCGTGTAGTTGGCATTGCGCGCGACCGCCTTGAGCAACCCGTAGAAGGTCACCAGCACCAGGATCGGCACCGGCATGAACCAGATCAGGTTAGGCATGCTGAACCAGCGGTCGGCGATTTGCGGGTAGGCGATCGGCGTCCACAGGCTGACGATACCGATCACCACCAGCAGCACCAGCGCCAGCGGCTTGGCCAGGTCATGCATCTGCAATTGCAGCGGCCCTTCGGTCTTCATGATCAGCCACGTGCAGCCCAGCAGGGTGTAGGCGACGATCAGGCCCAACCCGCTGAACACACTGAACGGGGTCAGCCAGTCGAGGGTGCCACCGGCATAGTGGCGGTCAACCACCTTGAAGCCCTCGATGAACGCGCCCAGCGCAACGCCCTGGAAGAAGGTCGCGATCAACGAACCCCAAATGAACGCCTTGTCCCAGATGTGCCGCTTGTCATCCTTGGCCTTGAAACGGAACTCGAAGGCCACGCCGCGGAAGATCAAGCCGATCAGCATGAGGATCAGCGGCAGGTACAAGGCTTCGAGCACCACCGAATAGGCCATCGGGAAGGCCCCGAACAGCCCGGCGCCGCCCAGCACCAGCCAGGTCTCGTTGCCGTCCCACACGGGGGCGACGGTGTTCATCATCACATCACGGTCACGCTCGCCCTTGACGAAGGGGAAGAGCATGCCGATGCCCAGGTCGAAACCATCCATCACCACGTACATCATGACGCCGAAGATGATGATCACGGCCCAGATCAGCGGAAGGTCGATACCCATGGCTCAGTTCCCCTTGCTCAGGCTGACGGTGTTGGCCTCATGGCCATCATCGGCGGCGGACAGCGGCCGCGCCGGCGTGCGTTTCTGGCCTGGGCCACCTGGGTTGGGTTCATCACCCTCGCCCGTCTTCGGCCCTTTGCGCACCAGGCGCATCATGTAGCCGAGGCCGGTGCCGAACAGGGCGAAGTACACCACCACGAACGCCACCAGGGTAAAGCCGAGCTGAACGTAACTGTGGTTGGAGACCCCTTCGGAGGTGCGCATCAGGCCATACACCACCCACGGCTGGCGGCCGATTTCGGTAGTGAACCAGCCGGCCAGGATGGCGATCAGGCCGGAAGGCCCCATCCACAGGGTCAGGTACAGGAACGGCCTGGAGCTGTAGAGCGTGCCGCGCTTGCGCAGCCACAGGCTCCACAGGCCCACGAAGATCATCAGGAAGCCAAGCCCGACCATGACCCGGAACGACCAGAACACGATGGTCGAGTTGGGCCGGTCCGCTGCCGGGAATTCCTTCATCGCGGGCACTTGCTTGTCCAGGCTGTGGGTCAGGATCAGGCTGCCGAGGGCTGGGATCTCGACCTTGAAGCGCGTGGTCTCGGCTTTCATGTCAGGGATGCCGAACAGGATCAACGGGGTCGGTTCGCCCGGCACGTTCTCCCAATGGCCCTCGATGGCGGCAATTTTGACCGGCTGGTGCTTGAGCGTGTTGAGCCCGTGGAAGTCACCGATCACCGCTTGGATCGGCGCAACGATCAGCGCCATCCACATGGCCATCGACAGCATCTTGCGCACGGCCGGGTTGTCACGCCCGCGCAGCAGGTGCCAGGCCGCCGAGGCGCCGACGAAGAAGGCAGTGGCGACGAACGCGGCCGTGGCCATGTGCATCAACCGGTAGGGGAACGAGGGGTTGAAGATCACCGCCAGCCAGTCCACCGGTACCACGCGGCCATCGATGATCTCGTGGCCTTGCGGGGTCTGCATCCAGCTGTTGGAGGCCAGGATCCAGAAGGTCGAGACCAGCGTGCCGAGCGCCACCATGACTGTGGCGAAGAAGTGCAGGCCGCGGCCGACACGGTTCCAGCCAAACAGCATGACGCCCAGGAAGCCTGCCTCGAGGAAGAACGCCGTCAGCACCTCATAGGTGAGCAAGGGGCCAGTGACGGCGCCGGCGAAATCGGAGAAGCGGCTCCAGTTGGTGCCGAACTGATAGGCCATGACCAGGCCAGAAACCACGCCCATGCCGAAGTTGACGGCGAAGATTTTCGACCAGAAGTGGTAGAGGTCACGGTAGACCTGGTTGTGGGTCCGCAGCCAAAGGCCTTCGAGGACCGCCAGATAGCTCGCCAAGCCAATGGTGATGGCCGGGAACAGGATGTGAAAGGACACGGTAAATGCAAACTGGATTCGGGCGAGATCTAGGGCCTCTAAACCGAACATAGTGCTTCCTCTTCAGATAATCCGGCGTTCGGGCTCGTGGCCCTGGCGCCTACTGCCCCCACGGTATCGAGTGCGGCGAGTTGGAATTGTTCTGTGCAATCGCAGGGATTCCGGCCCAAAGGCCACATCGTCGGCTGATCGTTGCATTTACAACGATTGATCCAGGTCAACGACTGACTGGAAGCATAGTCCTGAATGGCCAGGCGGGCCGTGTGGTTGATTGCCGCGTGACCCGTTGCCCCACCCTCTTACATAAACCGTGAAAAAGTGCCGATTACGGCAAACAGTAACTGCTTGTTACAAACAGATGATAATCTGCCGCCCCCTCTACTGCGCCGAGGCCACAGGTTTCCGATGTCCGATTCCGCACCGCAGTTGTTGCGTCATCATCGCCCCTTCATCGCCTTCTGGCTGGCCCGTGTGTTTACCGCCAGCGGCTTCCAGATGCTCACCGTGGCCATCGGTTGGCACCTCTACCAGCTCACCGGCAATGTGCTCGACCTGGGCCTGGTCGGCCTGGTCGAATTCGCCCCGCGCGTGCTGTTCATGCTGCACACCGGGCATGTTGCCGACCGCTATGACCGGCGCAAGGTCGCCGCCCTGTGCCAGAGCCTGCAGGGGTTGATTGCCCTGGCGCTGGCGGTGGGCAGCGCCACCGACAACGTCAGCCGCGAGCTGATTTTCGCCCTGGCCTTCCTGCTGGGCGCGACACGTTCGTTCGAGATGCCGGCGACCCAGGCCCTGCTGCCCAACGTAGTGCCGCCGGGGTTGTTCCCCCGGGCAGTGGCAGCCTCGGCCTCGGCGACCCAGGCCGCCACCATCGTCGCCCCGGCGGTGGGCGGCTTGCTGTATGCCTTTGGCAGCATCTGGGTGTATGGGCCGACCGTAGGGCTGTACGCCATCGCTTGCGTGCTGACCTTGAGCCTGGACGCGCGCCAGCAAGTGGCCCAACGCGGCCGTGCCAGCCTGGAGTCGCTATTGGCCGGTATTCGCTTTATCCGCAGCCGGCCAGACATTCTCGGGGCCATTTCGCTCGACCTGTTCGCCGTGCTGCTGGGCGGCGCGACCGCGCTGTTGCCGGTGTTCGCCAAGGACATCCTGCTCACCGGCCCCTGGGGCCTGGGCCTGCTGCGCTCGGCACCGGCGGTGGGCGCGTTGCTGATGTCGCTGTGGCTGGCGCGCTTCCCGTTCGAGCGCAAGGTCGGGCGCACCATGTTCACAGCGGTGGGCGTATTTGGCGTGGCGACCATCGCGTTTGGCCTGTCGACGTCGTTCTGGTTCTCGCTGGCGGTGCTGGTGGTGCTAGGTGCTGCGGATATGATCAGCATGGTCATTCGCAGTTCTTTCGTGCAGCTGGAAACGCCAGATGAAATGCGCGGGCGGGTGAGCGCCGTCAACGGCTTGTTCATCGGTGCCTCGAACCAGCTCGGCGAGTTCGAATCGGGGGTCACGGCGCACTGGTTTGGCACAGTGCCGGCGGTGGTGCTCGGTGGCGTGGGCACGCTGGTGGTGACCGGGGTGTGGATAAAACTGTTCCCAACGTTGGCCAAACGCGATCGGTTGCACAGCGGCTGATCACCGGCCCAGGCCCTGCGCGGAGCCTTGTAGGAGCAGCCTTGTGCTGCGAAGAGGCCCTTACTGCCATAAAAAATCGTCTGTCAGACCGGCCTCTTCGCAGCACAAGGCTGCTCCTACACGGTTTTCAGCACAGGCGTTGAGGGTGGCGTGGGTTTGCAAAATCCCATTCCCCAATGGCCATAGGCCCCCGCCATGCATGCTGGTATGATGCGCGGCTTTTTTCCGCCCCAGATAAAACCACGGCAACCGGTACGGTCTGTGCTTTGCTGATGGGGTCGATACAAATCACGGCGCCGGGGGCGCCTTGGGGAGCGGGCATGCTGGAAAGGCTGTTTCAACTAAAAGCACACAACACCAATGTGCGCACCGAGATTCTTGCGGGCGTCACCACCTTCCTGGCCATGGCCTACATCCTGTTCGTCAACCCGAGCATCCTCGGCGAGACCGGCATGGACAAAGGTGCGATCTTCGTCGCCACCTGCCTGGCCGCGGCCATCGGCTCGACGACCATGGGCCTGATCGCCAACTACCCGATCGCCCTGGCGCCGGGCATGGGCCTGAACGCCTTCTTCACCTACACCGTGGTCCTGCACATGGGCCACACCTGGCAGGTCGCGCTGGGCGCGGTGTTCCTGTCGGCGGTGATGTTCTTCCTGCTGTCGATCTTCCGCATTCGCGAATGGATCGTGAACAGCATCCCACTGCCGCTGCGCTCGGCCATTGCCGCCGGTATCGGCTTGTTCCTGGCGCTGATCGCCCTGCATAACGCAGGCATCGTCGTCGATAACCCGGCCACCCTGGTAGGCCTGGGCGACCTCAAGCAGCCGGCGCCGATCCTCGCCACCCTGGGCTTCTTCCTGATCGTCGGCCTCGAATCGCTGAAGGTTCGCGGCGCGGTGCTGATCGGCATTCTGGCCGTGACCATCGCCGCGATCGCGATGGGCGTGACGCCGTTCGCCGGCGTCGTGTCCATGCCGCCATCGCTGGCACCGACCTTCCTCCAGCTGGACATCGCCGGTGCCTTGGATGTGGGCCTGGTCAGCGTCATCTTCGCCTTCCTGTTCGTCGACCTGTTCGACAACTCCGGCACCCTGATCGGCGTGGCCAAACGCGCCGGCCTGATGGGCAAGGACGGCCACATGCCGAAGATGGGCCGCGCCCTGATCGCCGACAGCACCGCCGCCATGGCCGGCTCGCTGCTGGGCACCTCGACCACCACCAGCTACATCGAATCGGCTGCCGGCGTGAGCGCGGGCGGGCGCACCGGCCTGACTGCCGTCGTGGTTGCGGTGCTGTTCCTGCTGGCGCTGTTCTTCGCACCGCTGGCCGGTAGCGTACCGGCCTTCGCCACGGCGCCAGCGCTGCTGTTTGTCGCCGTGCTGATGGCCTCGGGCCTGGCGGAAATAAACTGGGACGACGTCACCGAAGCCGCACCTGTGGTGGTGACCGCCCTGGCCATGCCGCTGACCTACTCGATCGCTAACGGCATCGCCTTCGGCTTCATTTCCTGGACCGCCGTCAAGCTGATCTCGGGTCGCCACCGCGACCTGAACCCGGCCCTGGTAATCCTTTCCATCCTGTTCGTCATCAAGCTGGGCTGGTTCAACGCATGAGTGCTGCTTTCGACCCCTCCTCCTACGCCACCCAGCTGGACGCCAAGGTTGCCCGGCTGCGCGCGCTGCTGGCGCCGTTCGGCGCGCCGGAACCGGCTGTTTTCGATTCGCCGCGCGAGCACTATCGCCTGCGCGCCGAGTTCCGCCTGTGGCGCGAGGACGGCCAGCGCCACTACGCGATGTTCGCCCCGGGCGAGAAGCACAAGGCGATCCTGATCGACGACTTCCCCATCGCCAGCAAGCGCATCAATGACTTGATGCCGCGCCTGAAGGCGGCCTGGCAGGCCAGCGAGGCACTGAGCAATCGCCTGTTCCAGGTGGAGTTCCTCACCACCCTGGCCGGCGATGCGATGGTCACGATGTGCTACCACCGCCCGCTGGACGAGGCCTGGGAAGTGGCGGCGCGGCAGTTGGCCGAAGAACTGGGGGTAAGCCTGATCGGCCGCTCCAAGGGCAAGCGCCTGGTGATTGGCCGTGATTACGCGGTAGAGAAACTGGACGTGGCGGGCCGTGTGTTCAGCTATCGCCAGCCGGAAGGCGCGTTCACCCAGCCTAACGGCGCGGTGAACCAGAAGATGCTGAGCTGGGCGTTCGACGCCATGGGCGAGCGCGAGGATGACCTGCTGGAGCTGTATTGCGGCAACGGCAACTTCACCCTGCCACTGGCCACCCGTGCGCGCCAAGTGCTGGCCACCGAGATCAGCAAGACCTCGGTCAATGCTGCGCTGAGCAACCTTGATGAGAACGGTGTGGATAACGTGCGCTTGGTGCGGCTGTCGGCTGAAGAGCTGACCCAGGCGCTGAATGACGTGCGCCCGTTCCGTCGGCTGGAAGGGATCGACCTGAAAAGTTACGCGTTCGGTACCGTGTTCGTCGACCCGCCGCGTGCGGGGATGGACCCGGATACCTGCGAGCTGACCCGGCGCTTCGAGCGGATTTTGTACATCTCGTGCAATCCGGAAACGCTGGCGGCGAACATTGAGCAGTTGCAGGACACACACCGCATCGAGCGTTGTGCGTTGTTTGACCAGTTCCCGTATACCCATCACATGGAAAGTGGGGTTTTGCTGGTTCGGCGTTGATTGGTAGAAATTGGGGCTGCTTTGCAGCCCCCAATAACTCAGAAGTCGAAGAACACCGTCTCCCCTTCCCCCTGAATACGGATATCGAAACGGTACGCCGTCTTCCCATCCACTTCGCAACGCTTGGCAATCAACGTCTCACGGCGCTGCGGCTGCTCGATCAGGTTGAGCACCGGGCACTTGGCGTTGGCTTCGGCTTCATCATCAAAATACAAGCGCGTGTGCAGGTGGATGTTGATGCCACGGGCAAACAGGCTGATGTTGATGTGCGGCGCCATCGGCACGCCGGCCGCGTTCTTCACCACACCCGGCTTCACCGTTTGCACGGTCCACTCACCGGCATCGAAAGTGGTAGCGGTGCGGCCGAAGCTGTTGAAGGCGTTTTCCAGGTTGTATGCATCCTGGTACTGGCCGGCGGCATCGGCCTGCCACAGCTCCAGGAACGAATCGCGCACCAGGTGCCCGTTACCGTCATAGACCTGGCCGATCAACAGGATGTGTTCACCCGGCGCCTCTGGCTTGGCCAGGCGGTTCCAGATTTCCTGGTCGCGGGTCGGGTTGCCGGCCGCTTCCAGGGCCAGGCCGATATGCACGTAGGGGCCGGCAGTCTGCGAAGGGGTTTCCGGCAGCAGTTCGATTGGCATGGCGGGGTCCTCAGCAGTTTTCGAAGTGGGTCTTGCGCTGGCCGCGCAGCACGATATCAAAGCGGTATGCCAGGCAGTCCATCGGGTTGGCGTTGCTCATGTCGAGCTTGGCGATCAACTGCTGCACGGCTTCTGGGTTGGCGATCGACTTGACGATCGGGCACATCGGGATCAGCGGGTCACCCTCGAAGTACAGCTGGGTAATCAGCTTGGTCGCAATCGATGGGCCGCTGATGCCGAAGTGGATGTGCGCCGGGCGCCAGTCGTTCGGGCCGTTGCGCCATGGGTATGGCCCCGGCTTGATGGTGCGGAAGCTGTAGTAGCCGTCGCGGTCGGTCAGGCAACGGCCGACGCCACCGAAGTTAGGGTCCAGCGGTGCCAGGTAGCGGTCGTTCTTGTGGCGGTAGCGGCCGCCAGCGTTGGCCTGCCACATTTCCACCAGGGTATTGGGCACAGGCTTGCCGTATTGATCGACCACGCGGCCGGCAACGATGATGCGCTCACCAATCGGCAGGCCACCGTTGTTGAAGTTCAGCAGCAAGTCATGGTCGTGGGCGCCGAAACCCAGGTGGGTGAAGTCCGGGCCGGTGGTTTCGCTGATCGACTGCGGGATGCTGACCAATGCCTGGCGCGGCGAGCGGGCAATGGAGGTCTTGTAGTCGGGGGTCAGGGCTTTGGGGTGCCAGTTGCGATCACGGATCACGAAGCGGCTGGTGTCCTGGGCGGGCATGCCGTTTTCCTCTCTTGGAATTATCTGGACGCCTTGCAGGGCAGGCGGACTTACAGTTTCAGATAAGCCGCACGGGATGAATACTGAAATCAGCCCTCACATACATAACCATATGGTTATGGGTTAACACCTTTGTCTGACACCCTCCCCGTTGGTGAACTAATCTTTGTCTTCTTGTTTCACGCTCCGGAGAGCATTCATGGAATGGCGAAAAGGCCGACGCAGCGACAACGTGGTCGATGCCCGAGGTGAAGGTGGCGGTGGTGGCGGCATGCGCTTCGGCGGCGGCAAGGGCCTCGGGCTGGGGGCCATCCTGCTGATCGTGGGCATTGGCTGGCTGACCGGGCAAGACCCGCTGCAGATACTCGGCCAGCTCACCGGGCAGATGACCCAGCAGCAGCAACAGGCGCCCAGTGGCGCAGGCGGCAAGGCGCCGCCAGCCAATGACCAGCAGGCCGACTTCGTCGCCTCGGTGCTGGGTGACACGGAAGACACCTGGAAAGCACTGTTCTCCCAGGCGGGCAAGCAGTACCGCGACCCCAAACTGGTGCTGTTCAGCGGCCAGGTCAACTCGGCCTGCGGCTTCGCTTCGGCGGCCGTCGGCCCGTTCTATTGCCCGGCCGACCAGCGGGTGTACCTGGACATGTCGTTCTTCCGCGAGATGGAAACCCGTTTCGCGGCTGCGGGTGACTTTGCCCAGGCCTACGTCATCGCCCACGAGATCGGCCACCACGTGCAGACCCTGCTCGGCGTGTCGGCCAAGGTCGATGCCGCCCGCCGCAATGGCCAGCGCATGGAAGGCGACAACGGCTTGCTGGTGCGCCAGGAGCTGCAGGCCGACTGCCTGGCAGGGGTGTGGGCCTACCAAGCGCAAAAACGCCTGAACTGGCTGGAGCCGGGTGACGTCGAGGAAGCGCTGAACGCGGCCAATGCCATCGGTGATGACCGCCTGCAGCAAAAAGGCCAGGGCCGCGTGGTGCCCGACTCCTTCACCCACGGCACCTCGGCGCAGCGTGTGCGCTGGTTCAAGGCGGGGTTTGCCGAGGGCGAAGTGAACAGCTGCGATACCTTCAGTGCCCGTAACCTCTGACACGCCCGGGGCTGCCTGGCAGCCCCAGCCTCACCCTAACGACAAGTTACAAATCTGCTGAAAAAGCGTTTCAGCTTCCCTGATCATTGCCGATAACCCCTGCACGAATCAGCGGGCATCCAGAACAACAACGCCTTGCGATCGACGATCAAGAGAGCGAAAACAACTTCTGGAGTGCGTGCATGAACAGCTGGTTTGCCAACATCAGCGTCAACCTCAAACTCGGCCTGGGCTTCGGCCTGGTGCTGATCCTCACCGGCCTGCTGGCCCTGACCGGCTGGACCAGCCTGGGCAGCCTGATCGACCGCAGCAACTGGATGAGCGATATCAACCAGCTCAACAAGGACCTGACTGACCTGCGCATCGCCCGCCTGCAGTACATGATTGCCAACGGCGATGATGCGGCGGCGGCCAACACGCTGAACAAGCTCGATGCCTTCAGTAACCAGCAACAACGCCTGGTCAGCACGTTCAAGAGCCCGGACAACGTCAAGCTGCTGCACGAACTGGGGCAGACCATCAGCCAGTACAAGGTCTCGCTGGCCACCATGCGCACGGGCTACAACGCCACCCGGGCCGCGCGTGATGCCATGAATGCGTCGGGCGCCAAGGCCGACCAGGCCATGGACGCCCTTAGCCAGGAAGTCATGGCACGCCCCGAAACCGACAGCGTGCGCCTGGCCCAGTACCAGCTGATCAGCAAGGCCCGCCAGCAACTGCTGCAGGTACGCATCGACGTGCGCGGCTACATGGCCGATAACAGCGCGACCAATGAACAGGCCGCCCTGCGCCAGCTCGAAGCGGCGCTGGCCGAGGCCGACAACCTCAAGCGCCGGCTGCCGGCCGCCGACGCGCGTCTGCAGCAGTTCGAACAGTCGGTGCTGGCCTACCGAGACGCCGTGCGCCAGTTCCGTGATGCGCTGGCCAGCATTACCAGCGCGCGCGCTGAAATGACTGTCCAAGGCGCCGACATCGTCAAGACCAGCGACGCGCTGTACAAAATCCAGCTGGAGCGCCGCGACATCGAGAGTGCGCAGGCCCGTAGCCTGCAGGCCATCGCGACCTTGCTGGCGTTGCTGGTCGGCGTACTGGCCGCGGTACTCATCACCCGGCAGATCACCCGCCCGCTGCAGGAAACCTTGCAAGCGGTGGAGCGCATCGCGGGCGGCGACCTGACGCACGACCTGCGCGTCACCCGCCGTGATGAACTGGGCGTATTGCAACAGGGCATCGCCCGCATGGGCACCACCCTGCGCGAGCTGATCAGCGGCATCCGCGACGGCGTCACCCAGATCGCCAGCGCTGCCGAAGAGCTGTCGGCGGTCACTGAGCAAACCAGCGCAGGGGCCAACAGCCAGAAAGTCGAGACCGACCAAGTCGCCACTGCAATGCACGAAATGGCGGCCACGGTTCAGGAAGTCGCGCGCAACGCCGAGCAGGCCTCGCATGCCGCCACCGGTGCCGATGACGAAGCCCGCGCGGGTGATCAGGTGGTCGGTGAGGCGATCAGCCAAATCGAACGCCTGGCCGAAGAAATGCACCGCTCCACCGAGGCCATGAACCTGCTGCAACAAGAAAGCCAGAAGATCGGCAGCGTGATGGACGTGATCAAGTCGGTAGCCGACCAGACCAACCTGCTGGCACTCAACGCCGCGATCGAAGCGGCCCGTGCCGGCGAGGCGGGCCGTGGCTTTGCCGTGGTCGCTGACGAGGTGCGTGGGTTGGCCCAGCGCACGCAGAAGTCCACCGAAGAGATCGAAGAGCTGATTGCCAGCCTGCAGCACGGCACCCAGCAAGTGGCGACGGCCATGCAGGGTAGCCGGACCCTGACCGACAGCAGTGTCGAACTGGCGCGCAAGGCCGGCGCCTCGCTGGAAAGCATCACCGGCACGGTGTCGAGCATTCAGTCGATGAACCAGCAGATTGCGGCGGCGGCGGAAGAGCAGAGCGCGGTGGCCGAAGAAATCAGCCGGAGCATTCTGAACGTGCGGGATGTGTCCGAGCAGACGGCAGCGGCCAATAACGAGACGGCGGCGTCCAGCGTTGAGCTGGCGCGGTTGGGCGGGCAGTTGCAGATGCTGGTGAGCCAGTTCCGCGTTTGATTCAACCACGGCGGGCGCACACTCCGTGCGCCAAACCCAGGTAGGAGCAGCCTTGTGCTGCGAAGAGGCCAGTGGCAGCACCGCAGATTTACTGGGCTGCCACTGGCCTCTTCGCAGCACAAGGCTGCTCCTACACAGGTGCGATCGTTACTTGACGATCATCCCCACCCCACGCCCACGCGGATCGGACGCCGTTTCCAGCTTGTCCCCGTTCACCCGGATCGCCTGGATATCGCCCATCTCCCAGCCCTGGTCCTCCAGCACATACCCCATTTTCTTCAAGTCATCCGCCACCGCGCCGGTCAGCGGTGCATAGCTGTCGAAGTAGATAGTGTCTTTAGGCAGCAACTGATGGTGCACACGCTGCGCCGCTACCGCCTTTTCCAGCGGCATGTCGTAGTCGTACAGGTTGTTCATCACCTGGAAGATCGAGGTGAAGATGCGCGAGCCACCTGGCGTGCCGATCACCAGCTCGACCTTGCCATCGCGGGTCATTAGGCTCGGGCTCATGGATGACAGCATGCGCTTGCCCGGCTCGATGGCGTTGGCATCCCCGCCGACCACACCAAAGGCATTGGCCGCCCCCGGCTTGGCGCTGAAGTCGTCCATCTCGTCGTTGAGCAGGAAGCCGGCGCCCTTGACCACCACGCCACTGCCGTAGTCGAGGTTGAGGGTGTAGGTGTTGCTGACCGCGTTGCCCTGTTTGTCGACGATGGAGAAGTGCGTGGTCTGGTGCGGCTCCAGCCCCGGCTTGACGTCATCGGTGACCGAAATGGCCTTGGGGTTGACCTGCGTGGCGCGCTTGGCCAGGTAATCCTTGGCAATCAACTGATCGACCGGCACCTTGGTGAAGGCCGGGTCGCCCAGGTAGTCGGCACGGTCGGCAAACACGCGCTTCTCGATCTCGGCAAGCAGGTGAATGTACTGCGCCGAGTTGTGCGCCACGCCCTTGAAGTCTGCCGCGCGGTCTTCCTTGATGCCCAGCAACTGGGCCAGGGCGACGCCGCCGGAGCTTGGCGGCGGCGCGGTGTAGACCACGTTACCGCGCCAGCTCAAGGCCATCGGCTCACGCCAGACCGCCTTGTAGTCCTTGAGGTCTTGCTTGGTGATCAGGCCTTTGTCAGCCTGCATCTGCGCCACCAGCAGGTCGGCGGTCTTGCCCTGGTAGAACTCGCTTACGCCCTTGTCGGCAATGCGCTCGAGGGTCTGGGCCATTTCTGGCTGTTTGAACAGTTCGCCGACCTTCATGTTGCCGAAGTAGTCGTTGAAGTTGGTCGCCGTCTTGAACAGGCCTTGGGCATCGTTGCGGTACTGGTACTGTTTTTCGGCAATCTTGAAACCGTTTTTGGCATAGCCGATGGCCGGCGTCAGCAGCTCGCTCCACGGCAACTTGCCGAACTTCTGGTGCGCCTCCCACAGGCCCATCACCGTGCCGGGTACACCTGCTGCCCGCACACCGACCAGGCTGAGGTTCTCGATCACCTCGCCTTTGTCGTCCAGGTACATGTTGCGGCTGGCAGCCTTGGGCGCCACTTCGCGGTAGTCGAGGAAGTAGGGCTTGCCGTCGACGAACAGGGTCATGAAGCCACCGCCGCCGATGTTGCCGGCTTCTGGGTAGGTCACCGCCAGGGTGAATGCCGTGGCCACGGCGGCGTCCACGGCGTTGCCGCCTTTTTTCAGGATATCGGCGGCAACCTGTGCACCATATTGATCGGGCGCAGCCACCGCGCCACCTTCCAGGGCGGCTGCATAGGCCGAGGAACAGGTCAGGATCGCGGCTCCGAGGGCCATGGTCGGGAACAGGACAATACGCATGACACTTCCTTGGTGTTGTTTTTGTTGATCACTCAGTAAGGCCGAAGCGTGTCGACTGTGCAATCCAACGTAGGAAGTTTCGCCGCCTTTGGGCAGGATGTGTCGCGTTCAGGCAACTCAGCAGGCGTACATCGCCAGCTTGCGCTGGATAAAATCGAGGAAGCACTGGATGCGCAGCGCCAACTGAGTGTTGCGGTAGTACACCGCATGGATCGGCTGGCGATAGCCGTTGTTGGCGTCGCCCAGCAGCACCTGCAGGCGGCCGCTGCGGATGTCTTCGTGGGTCATGAAATGCGACAGGCTGACGATGCCCTCCCCGGCCAGCGCCAGCTGGCGCAGGGTTTCGCCGCTGGAGGCGATCAGCGCGGGGCGGATCGCCCAGCGGTCGCCCTGGGCATGGCGCAAGGGCCAGTGGTTGAGCGACTCGGGCTGGCTGAAGCCGAGCAAGCAGTGGTTGGCCAGGTCTTCGACGCGCTGCGGGGTGCCGTGGCGTTCCAGGTAGGCGGGGCTGGCCAGCACCTGCACCGGGCTGCACCCCAGGTTGCGGGCGTGCAGGCTGGAGTCGGCCAGCTCGCCAATACGGATCGCCACATCGGTGCTCTGTTCGAGCAGGTCGATGATCAGGTCGTCGGTGTTGAGTTCCAGCTCGATGCCGGGGTACTGGCGGCGGAACTCGCCGATCCAGGGCAGGATGGCGTGCAGCATGAACGGCGCGGCGGCGTTGATGCGCAGGCGCCCGGTGGCGGTCTGGTGGTTCATCGACAGGCGCTCTTCCATCGCGTCCATCTGTTCCAGGATCAGCCGCGAGCGCTCAAGAAAGAAGCGGCCTTCTTCGGTCAGGTCCATGCGCCGGGTGGTACGGTTGACCAGGGTGGTGCCAAGCTTGGCCTCCAGGCGCGACAAGGTGCGGCTGACGGCTGACGGGGTCTGGCCCACCTGCTCGGCAGCAGCAGAGATCGAACCGCAGTCGATCACAGCGACGAATACCTGGAGTTCTTCGGATCGGGTTTTCACGCGCTTGGCCTTGGCTGGAGTGTGCCGTGATTCATAGCGGGTCGGTGGGGTCTGTGCAAGGGGGGCCGCTGCGCGGCCCAATCGCTGGCAAGCCAGCTCCCACAGGGTTTGGGTTGTCGTCGAACGCACTGTGGGAGCCGGCTTGCCGGCGATTGGGCTGCGCAGCAGCCCCTTTCACAGGCAACTTACACTGCCTTGCCAAACACCTTGTCCAGGTGCACTTCATACGCTGCCAACGCCGCTGGCACATCCGGGCGCTTCATCACATCCACCGCCAGGAAGGTCGGCAAGCCGGTCATGCCAAGGAACTGGTTAGCCTTGTGGAACGGGAAATACACGGCGTCCACACCCTTGCCCTCGAAGAAATCGCTGGGGTCGTCAAACGCCTGCTGCGGGGCGTTCCAGGTCAGCGACAACATGTACTGCTTGCCCTGGATCAGGCCACCGCTGCCGTACTTCTGCGAGGCATCCGAACGGGTACGGCCGTCGTTGGCGTACAGGCTGCCATGGCCTTCGGTGAAGACGTCATCGATGTACTTCTTCACCGTCCACGGTGCGCCCATCCACCAACCGGGCATCTGGTAGATCACCACGTCGGCCCAGAGAAACTTCTCGACCTCTTCCCGCACATCGTAACCGCCATCGATGAAGGTCTGCCGCACGTCGAAACCGGCACGGTCCAGGTGCGCGAGGGCCGCTTCGTGCAGGGTCGCGTTAAGGCGGCCATCGGAGTGAGCGAACTGTTTACCACCGTTGAGCAGAAGGATGTTTTTCATGCTGGCCTCGATTTGGCGATGTCGATCCGAGGGCGTGCTGCCTGGATCGAGTCAAATTGGATGACCGGCAGATTAGAGACTCAACGGCAGGGGAAACAGCGGCCATGAGTCAAAATACAATTGCCTTCAAATCACGAATGGCCAGCTAATTATTGCCTTAGAATCGGTTCATCATTCACCAGCGAGTAGCGATCCATGAGCGAGCAGTACGCTTTTATCCTCAAAGCCAAGACCCGCCCGGAAATGGCCGAAGCCTTCGAAACCCTGTTCCGCGCCTATGTCGAACCCAGCCGCCTGGAACCGGGGTGCATCGAGTACCACATGCTGCGCGACAAGGCCGACCCCAGCCTGTTCGTGTTCTACGAAGTGTGGGCGGACAAAGCTGCACTGGATGTGCACTCGGCCCTGCCGCACATGGTCGCGTTCTTCGAAAAGCGCATGGACTACCTGGAGCGCGAGTTCGATATCCAGTTGATCGACATGCTCAGCACCTCGTCTGCTAACCGTTGATCAGCAGATGGCCGCCGAGCACGGCCAAGCCAATGAAGAAGCAGCGTTTGAACAGCGCGGCACTGATGCGCTGACGCAACCACTGCCCCGCCAGCATGCCCACCAGTGCTGGCGCCAGCATCAGCAATGAAGCACCTAGCGCCTGGCCGCCCAAGGCATCTTGCCCAGCCAGGCCCAAGGCCAGCGCCAGGGTCGAGACCGTGAACGACAGGCCCAAGGCCTGGATCATCTCGTCGCGGTTCAGGCCAAGGCTTTGCAGGTACGGCACTGCCGGCATCACGAATACCCCGGTAGCGGCCGTGACTACGCCCGTCACCAACCCGCACAGCGGCCCCAGCCACCCTTCCCGCGCTTGCGCCACGCGCAACCCTGGGCCCATCAGCCCATACACCGCATACACCAGCAACGCGGCGCCCAGCGCATGCGCGGCCCACGCGCCACTGTTGATGCCCAGCCATGCGCTGCCAACCAGGGTGCCGACAAAGATCATCACCAGCATCGGCCCCAGGCGACGCAGCAGCACCCGCAGATGACCACCGGCAGCCAGCTGCCAGAGGTTGGTGAGTGTCGACGGCACGATGAGTAAAGCGGCAGCCTGCGCAGGCGGCATAGCCAGGCCCAGCAGGCCCATGGCGATGGTCGGCAAGCCGAGGCCGATGACGCCTTTGACGGTGCCGGCCAGCAGAAAGGTGATGACCACCAGCAGTGTCAGTGCCGGGCCAATGTGTTGATAGAACGCGATCAAGGTATTCATAGGGCCATGATGGCGTGCGCCAGGCTGGCTGAAAATCTGCCATATACTCAGCCTGACTATTGCCAGGACAGAGGCACATGCATTTCGACCTGATCGACCTCGCGCTTTTCCGGCACACCCTGGAATGCGGCAACATCACTGCCGGCGCCCGGCGCAGCCATCTGTCGCTGCCGGCTGCCAGTGCGCGCATCCGCGCGATGGAAGCGTCCCTGGGCACGCAATTGCTAGCGCGCAATCGCCGCGGCGTACAACCGACGCCTGCCGGGCAGGCGCTGTTGCAGCATGCCCGCCTGATCGCGCAGCAAGTGGAGCGCCTGCAATTCGACCTGGGCCAGTACGCCCAGGGGCTGCAGGGCCAGGTGCGGCTGTTGTGCAACACTGCGGCGCTGACCGAGTACCTGCCCGAATTGCTGGCCAGTTATCTGGCACAGAACCCCGGGGTCAGTGTCGATGTCCAAGAGCTGCCAAGCTTGCGCATCGTGCAGTCGATTACCCAAGGCATCGCCGACCTGGGGATCATTTCGACTGCGGCGCCCAGCGAGCATTTGCAGACCCTGCCCTTTCGCGATGACCCACTGGTGTTGGTGACCCCCCTTGCGCATCCGCTGGCGTTACACCCTGCGCCAAGCTTCATCGACAGCCTGGCCCATGGTCATGTCGGGCTGGGAGCAGACAGCGCATTGGCCTTGTACCTGGAGGAACAGGCCCTGCGTGAAGGCTTGCGGATGCGCGTACGGGTACGAGCCGATGGCTTCGATGGGGTGCTGCGCATGGTCGCGGGGGGCGCCGGGGTCGGCGTTGTGCCGTTGGCTTCGGTGCAACGCTGGCAAGGGCTGTTGCCGCTGCACTGGGTGGCGCTTCGCGAGGACTGGGCCAACCGCCAATTGATGGTGTGCGCGCGGGACTTTGCAGCGTTGCCAGGGTATGCGGCGGGTTTGGTCAAGCGCTTGGTTGGCGGAACAACCCCCTTACACCCCGTTCAGATGTGAGCCATCTCTCACCAACCCGCTTGCGGCCACTGGGGCTCTTTGCCCACAATCACGCTGCACCACGAAAAGGAGTTCCAAGTGCCCTCGATCTACCAGCTCAAACCCCGCTTCCAGGCCTTGCTCCGGCCCGGCGTCAAGCGCCTCTACGACCGTGGCGTCACCGCCAACCAGGTCACCGTCGCCGCCGCCTTGGTCTCGGTCCTGCTGGGCCTGCTGCTGGCCGGGTTCAGCCACATCACCTGGTTGTTCATCCTGATTCCGCTGTGGATGTTGCTGCGCATGGCGCTCAACGCCGTGGACGGCATGCTCGCGCGGGAATTCGGCCAGCAATCCAGGCTCGGTGCCTACCTCAACGAACTGTGCGACGTGATCGCCGACGCCGCGCTGTACTTGCCATTCGCCCTGCTGGCTGGCGTCTGGCCCAGCTTGGTGGTGCTGGTGGTGCTGAGTGCGACGTTTAGCGAATACGCCGGCGTCATGGGCCCGCTGGCAGGCGCCTCGCGCCGCTACGACGGGCCGATGGGCAAGAGCGACCGGGCATTCGCTTTTGGCGTACTGGGCACCGGCGTTGCGTTCGGCCTGCTCAACGCCACCTGGCTCAACGGCCTCTTGCTGGTCATCTTCGCGCTCTCGCTCTATACCCTCTACAACCGGGTTCGCCAAGGGCTGGTCGAAGCCCGCTGAGCCCATCGCCGCCGGACAAGGATTCTCGCCATGCGCCAAGCGCAATCGCTGCATTTCTCTACCCATGATGGTGTCGAGTTGCACTACCGTCATTGGCCCGCGACACGCAATGAACACCAGCCGCGCCGCGCCGTGGTGATGTTCCACCGTGGCCACGAACACGGCGGGCGCATGGCCCACCTGGCCGACGAACTGGACATGCCGGGCTACGATTTCTTCGCCTGGGATGCCCGCGGCCACGGCCAGTCGCCGGGCGCCCGCGGCGACAGCCCAGGGTTTGCCACCAGCGTGCGCGACGTGCAGACCTTCATCGAGCATCTGCAGACCGTGCACGGCATCGCCGAGCACGACATGGTGGTGCTGGCGCAAAGCGTCGGCGCCGTGCTGATCGCCACCTGGGCCCACGACTACGCGCCCAAGGTACGCTGCCTGGTGCTGGCCTCGCCGGCGTTCAAGGTCAAGCTGTATGTGCCCTTCGCGCGGCCCGGCCTGAAGCTGCTCAAGGCCGTGCGCGGCAACTTCTTCGTCAACAGTTACGTCAAGCCGCGCCTGCTTACCCATGACCCCGAGCGGGTCATGTCGTACGTGGCCGACCCGCTGATCAGCCGGCCGATTTCGGTGACCATGCTGCTGGGCCTGTACGAAGCCGCCGACCGTGTGGTGGCTGACGCCCAGGCTATTCAGGTACCGACGCAGTTGCTGGTCTCTGGCGCGGACCTTGTGGTCGAGCGCAAACCGCAGGAGCGCTTTTTCGAGCGTCTGGGCAGTGCACGTAAAGAAATGCACATCCTCCCGGGCTTTTTCCATGACACCCTCGGTGAACGCGACCGCGCCCATGCGCTGAAGCGCATCGAGCGCTTCGTCGCACATTGCTTCGACAGCCCTGTTACCGCGCCTTCGCTGCTCGATGCCGACAAGGTCGGCGCCAGCTGCGCCGAAGCCGAAAGCCTGGCCGCGCCCTTGCCACGCAACTCGCCCCGCGACCTCTACTGGCGCGCCACCCGTGCCAGCCTGCGCCTGGGCAAAGGGCTGGCCGAGGGCGTGAAGCTGGGGTTTGACACCGGCTTCGACTCTGGCAGCACCCTCGACTACGTCTACCGCAACCAACCGACGGGCAAAGGCAAGCTGGGCCGCATGGTCGACCAGAACTACCTCAACGCCATCGGCTGGCGCGGCATTCGCCAACGCAAACTGCACGTCGAAGAACTGCTGCGCGAGGCCATTGCCCGCCTGCGCGCCGAACAGCGGCCGGTGCATATCGTCGACATCGCCGCCGGCCACGGCCGTTACATCCTCGAAGCCTTGGAGGAACTCGAACAACGGCCGGACTCCATCCTGCTGCGCGACTACAGCGAACTGAACGTGCAACAAGGCAGCGCATTGATCGCCGAAAAAGGCCTGGCCGAGGTTGCTCGCTTCGTCCAGGGCGATGCCTTCGACCGCGCCAGCCTCGCGGCGCTGCAGCCAGGGCCTACGCTGGCCGTGGTGTCTGGCCTTTACGAACTGTTCCCCAGCAACGCGTTGGTGAGCAATTCCCTGGCCGGCCTTGCCGATGCCGTCGAAGCAGGCGGTTACCTGGTCTACACAGGCCAACCTTGGCACCCTCAACTGGAGATGATCGCGCGTGCCCTGACCAGCCATCGCGGCGGCGAGGCGTGGGTGATGCGCCGGCGCAGCCAGGCAGAGATGGACCAACTGGTCGAGGCGGCGGGCTTCCGCAAGCTGGCCCAGCGTATCGACGAATGGGGCATCTTCAGCGTCAGCCTGGCGCAACGGGTGCGTGAATGAACCCAACGCGTGAGCCCGGGCTGATTCGGCGGGGCGTGTTCTGGCTGTTGCTGCTGGGGCCGTTCTTCTTCCTCAGCTATGGGCTGGTGAACACCCACACCGCCAGCCGCAGTGATGTCGGCAGCCTGGTGTTCGGCTGGGAGCACGGCATGCCGCTGTGGCCCTGGACGATCATCCCCTACTGGTCGATCGACCTGCTGTACGGGTTGTCCTTCCTGCTGCCACGCACGCGCCAGGAGATGGACCGGCATGCCCTGGCGCTGCTCACGGCACAGGTGATCAGCGTCAGTTGCTTCCTGCTCTGGCCGCTGCGGTTCACCTTCGAACGGCCAGAAATGGCTGGGCTGTTCGGCTGGCTGTTCGATGTGCTGATGGGCTTCGACAAGCCTTACAACCAGGCGCCTTCGCTGCACATCGCGTTGCTGGTGATCATCTGGACGATGTTCGCCCGGCACGTGCACCGCCAGCCCTGGCGCTGGGTGATGCATGGCTGGATGGCGTTGATCGGCGTGTCGGTGCTGACCACCTGGCAGCATCACTTCATCGACGTGCCCACCGGGGCATTGGCAGGGTTTGTCTGCTTATGGCTATGGCCGTGGCAAGGTCGCCTGCCATGGCAGCAGGCCCGCCTTGCGCACGATGGCAAATGCCAGCGGCTGGCGCTGTGTTATGGCGTTGGGGCCTTGCTGTGTGCGGGGCTGGCGTACGCGGTGGGCGGTGCCGGGTTGTGGCTGTCATGGCCAGCCGTGGCGCTGTTGTGGGTGGCACTGAACTACGGTTTGTTCGGCGCGGGTGGTTTTCAGAAGGGCGCAGATGGGCGCTTGTCCAGCGCCGCGACCTGGCTGCTGCTGCCCTATCTGATCGGGGCGTGGATCAATTCCAGGGTCTGGACACGGCGCCATCCGCAGGCGGATGAGGTGTGTGACGGGGTATTCCTGGGGCGGATTCCTGGCCGTGGTGAGGGCGCGCAGTTCGTTGCCATCGTCGACCTTTGCGCCGAGCTGCCGTGCCGCACTGGGGCCGCTCTCACCGCTCAGAACTACCGCTCGCTTCCCACCCTGGACCTGATCGTGCCCGACAGCAAGCTGTTGCACGAAGCTGCAAACGCTATCGAGCAGTTGCGCCAGCAAGGCCCTCTGCTGGTCTGTTGCGCCCTGGGATATTCGCGCAGCGCCAGCGCCGTGGCGGCCTGGCTGGTACTCACGGGGCGTTGCGCCGATGCCGACCACGCTGAACAGCGGATACGCAGCGCACGCGCTGGCGTGGTCTTGCACGCGGCCCATCGACAGGCCCTGCAACAGCTTGGCGCACAGCGATGAACCTACAACTGACCGCCAGCCTGCTGGCCCGAGGCCGCCAGCTGGAGCGCCTGTCGGACGGCATCACGCTGCTCGCCCTGGGCGTTGGCCTGGCACCCTTGTTGGGCGCCTCGCTGCCGCCACTGGGCAGCCTGCTGTGCGCGCTGCTGCTGGCGCTCGGCGTGCTGCACAAGTACTGGGCCATCCGCGTGGCCCTGGACGCCGAACTGTTCGCCCACCTTGGCGCCAGCCAAGACCTGCCGGCAGACACGCAAGCGCTGGACCGTGCCTTGTTCGACCTCAACCTGAAACCGCATGCCAAGGATAGCCGCGACTGGCCCGCTCGCAGCCAAGCCGCACTGGCCCTGCTGCGCCGCCAAGCCATGTGCCTGGGCCTGCAACTGTTGCTGGCCTTGGCTACCCTGCTGACACTGCCCTTTACCGGATGACCACCGCCCCATGCTTGCGACCTTGACCGCCTTCGTCATCACCTCGGCCGCCCGGCTGATCACTGGCGCCCGTGCGTTATGGCTCGGCTGCACACCGCAGCCGGTGCAACGCCTGTACTTCGCCAACCACAGCAGCCACGGCGACTTCGTGCTGCTCTGGGCCTCGCTGCCAGAACCTTTGCGCAGGCGCACCCGCCCGGTGGCCGGGGCCGACTACTGGGCGAAGCCCGGTATTCGCGACTTTCTCATCCGCAAGGTGTTCAACGGCGTCTTGATCGACCGCCAGCGCGCAGAAGGCCAAGGCAGCCCCCTGCAGCCGATTCTTGAGGCCGTGGCCCAGGGCGATTCGTTGATCTTCTTCCCGGAAGGCACCCGCAACCTGGGCGATGAGCCGCTCATGCCATTCAGAAGCGGCCTGTACCATTTGGCTGCGGCCAACCCCGACGTCGAGTTGGTGCCGGTGTGGATCGCCAACCTCAACCGGGTCATGCCCAAGGGCCGCGCCCTGCCATTGCCGCTGCTGTGCACGCTGAGCTTTGGCGAACCTCTCCACCTGCTGGCTGATGAAAACAAGCAGGCCTTTCTCGAGCGGGCCAGCCAGGCCCTGCTGAACCTGGCGCCGAAGGATGCCTGACATGGACGACAATACCCTTTCGCTGTTCGCCGGCATCGGCGCCCTGCTGCTGCTCGCCAGCGTGATCGGCCGCCTGCTCAAGTGGCGTGCCGGCCCCGCGCCGCATGCGGTGATCGACAACCTCAACGCCCGCATCAACGCCTGGTGGGTGATGGTGCTGGTAATCGGCATCGCCTTCCTGTTCGGCAAGTACGGCGTGATCGTGCTGTTCTACGGCGTGTCGTTTTATGCGCTGCGCGAGTTCATGACCCTCACCCCGACCCGGCGCAGCGACTACCCGGCGTTGGTGGCGGCATTCTATGTGGCGCTGCCGGTGCAGTACGTGCTGATCGCCATGGACTGGTATGGCTTGTTCAGTATTTTCATCCCGGTTTATCTGTTTTTGCTGCTGCCGATCCTTGCCAGTTTCGGCGGCGACACCACGCGCTTTCTCGAGCGCGCGTCAAAGGTGCAATGGGGGCTGATGATCGCGGTGTATTGCGTGTCTTCGGTGCCCGCGCTGATGACCCTCGACATCCCCGGGTTCGAGGGCCGCAACCTGCTGCTGATCGCCTGGCTGATCCTCGTGGTGCAAATCAGCGACGTGCTGCAATACGTGTGCGGCAAGCTGTTCGGCAAACGCAAGGTGGCGCCCAACCTGTCGCCCTCGAAAACCCTCGAAGGCCTCGTCGGTGGCGTGGCACTGGCCACACTGATCGGCGCCCTGCTGTGCTGGATCACCCCGTTCAACTTCTGGCAGGCGGCACTGATGGCCCTGACCGTGAACGCCATGGGCTTCTTCGGCGGGCTGGTCATGTCGGCGATCAAGCGTGACCGCGGGGTGAAAGACTGGGGGCACATGATCGAAGGCCACGGCGGCATGCTCGATCGGATGGACTCGGTGTGCTTTGCGGCGCCGGTGTTTTTCCACTTTGTGCGGTATTGGTGGGCTTGAAACATGGCCATGCAACTGTCTCCCCCACCTTAGATCAGTGTGCGATTGCCAGCTCTCGCAACGCTGCCGATGCTAAAAATCCGGAACGCGATGCATACCTATGGTCGCGCTTTACCTTCTCATCGATCCGTTGCAACAAATTTTCCGGCAGCGTCGCATTGAATCGCACTGCCTTGCCAAGGTAGGGGGTCACATCGAAGTCCACGACCGCCCAGACCCCACCTTGGTAATCGGGGTTAGCCACATGAACATCAATCTCTTGCGCCTGCGGTAACGCTTCGTTATCGGCAACCAGACCTTCAAAATGTAACGCCAGTGCCTCCTGAACATTCTCCAACGCCTGAGAGACACTGACGCCTGCTGAAAAGCAGCCAGGAACATCAGGAACGGTCACCCCGTAGTCCGAATCAGCGTCTTTGTGCAATACGACCGGAAATTTCATTGCGTGTCTCCACTGGTACTTGAGCTGTTGGAGCCATTAGGCTGCTTCAGCCCAGCTTGCTTCAAGATGCTATGTACAGTGCCCTTAGGCAGATCGCTCTTAGGGTGGGGAACCGTCACCCTCCCCCTTTTGGTTGGGTGCCTGAACTGGTGATGGCTGCCCTTCACCTCTACTTCGTACCACCCATCTGCCTCGATAAGCTGAACTACTTCACGACTGCGCATTCAATCTTCCTTCGGCAGTCGATGTGTATGGTACACATCGAATAGACCAGAACAAAGCGCAGTACACACTATGCACACCTTAGGCGACCAGCGGATGGGTCCGGTGCGCAAGTAGGCACAAACCTATTGCCGTGTAGGATTTACCATCGCTTGATTATCGTGGCGCCATTTACATATAGCGCAGTCAGGCACCTGGACGTCGAGCCCAGGCAACTGCGGCGCGGCCAATGGCCCTATGGTGTCGAGTCATTCAGCCAGTCACCAGGAGTTGTGCCATGTCCGATTTCATCACCGTCCTGCGCGAAACCTGCCCGACGCCGGTCGTGGACGCCACCAAATGGAAGCGCATCGGCGGCGATCCGCACACCGTCAACCTGAACGCCTACCTGTCGGCCGACGGTAGCAAGATCATGGGTACCTGGATCTGCACCCCGGGCAAGTTCGAGGTCAACTATGACAAGTGGGAGTTCTGCCACTTCCTCGACGGCTACTGCATCATCACCCCAGAAGGCGAAGAGCCGAAGCACCTGAAGGCCGGTGATGTATTCGTGATCGAACCTGGTATGAAAGGCACCTGGGAAGTGGTCGAAACCGTGCGCAAGTACTTCGTGTTCGCCTGATCCCCTAGGCTACACATTCCCCTTGTAGGAGCAGCCTTGCGCTGCGAAAGGGCCAAACCAGGCATAGCAATTGTGTTGCCTTGGCTGGCCTCTTCGCAGCACAAGGCTGCTCCAAGAGGCATTCAAGCCTGCACGTTCAGGGCAAAAAAAATCGCGGAGCAGGTGCCCCTCCCTCTGGTGCGCAGTTACAGAGGGAAGGCCGCCTGGCCCGCGATGAAGTACACCTCGCTCGTCAATCCTGCTTGCGGTACCCCTCGACGATGGCCGAGAAGTCTTTACCCCCCTCCCCGCGCAGGCTCATTGCCTGATACAGCTGCTGTGCCACGGCACCTAGAATCACCGGCTGGTGCGCCTGGCGTGCAGCTTCGGTAGCCAGCCCCAAGTCTTTGAGCATCAATTCGGCGCCAAAGCCGCCGGTGTAACCGCGTGAAGCGGGTGCGGTCTCGATGATGCCTGGCCACGGGTTGTATGTGTCCGAACTCCAGCAACGCCCGGTCGAGCTGTTGATGATGCCGGCCAGCACTTTGGTGTCGATGCCCAGCGCGTTACCCAGGGCCATGGCCTCTGACACGCCGATCATCGAGATGCCCAGCAGCAGGTTGTTGCAGATCTTGGCGATCTGCCCTGTGCCGACCTCACCACAGTGCACGATGTTGCGGCCCATCTGCTCCAGCACCGGTTTGAGCGTGGCAAACAGCTCGGCACTGGCACCGACCATGAAGGTCAGGGTGCCGGCCGCCGCGCCGCCCGTACCTCCGGACACCGGCGCATCGCCCATGTCGACGCCCTTGGCCGCTGCGGCCTTGGACACCTCGCGGGCGGTCTGCGGGTCGATGGTGCTGCAGTCCACGGTCGGCGTGCCGGGGCGTATGCCCGCCAGCACGCCATCATCGTTCAGGTAGACGCTGCGCACATGGGCTGCGGCCGGCAGCATGGTGATCACCAGCTCACTGTTGGCCGCCGCTTCCTTGGGTGACGGGCTGACCTGCCCGCCCAGTTCGGCGAGCTCGGCCAGCACGGTCTTGTTCAGGTCAAACAGGTTCAGCTGATGCCCGGCCTTGATCAGGTTGCGGGCCATGGGCGCGCCCATGTTACCCAGGCCGATGAATGCGATACGCATGGCGAACTCCTTAGCGCAGGCTGATGGTGGTGTTCACACCGTCATTGACGCTGTCGTCATCGAACCAGCGGGCGGTGACGGTCTTGGTCTGAGTGTAGAACTGCACCACTTGCTTGCCGTAAGGGCCGAGATCACCCAGCTTGGAGCCGCGCGAGCCGGTGAAGCTGAAGAACGGTACCGGTACCGGGATCGGGATGTTGATGCCGACCTGGCCGATGTCGATCTCGCTCTGGAACTTGCGTGCAGCCGCGCCGCTCTGGGTGAACAGGCCGGTGCCGTTGCCGAACGGGTTGTTGTTCACCAGGGCGATGGCTTCATCGAGGGTGTCGACTTCCAAGGTCACCAGCACCGGGCCGAAGATTTCCTGGGTGTAGACCTGCATGTGGGTTTTCACCCCAGAGAACAGGGTGGGGCCAACGAAGTTGCCTTGCTCATAGCCCGGCACCGTGACGCCACGGCCATCGAGCTCGAGCTTGGCGCCTTCCTTGATGCCGCTTTCGATCAAGCCCAGTACCCGCTCCTTGGCCCGCTTGGACACCACCGGCCCGACATCGGTGCCCGGCTCAGAGCCGGCATTGACCTTGAGCTTGCTCGCGGCCTCTTTGATGTCCGGCAGCCACTCGCGGGCCTTGCCCACCAGCACCGCCACGGAGGTTGCCATGCAGCGCTGGCCGGCGGCGCCAAAGGCCGCGCCGACCAAGGCGTTGACGGTTTGGGTGCGGTTAGCGTCAGGCAGCACCACGGCGTGGTTCTTCGCGCCCATCATCGACTGCACGCGCTTGCCGTGCTGGCTGCCCAGGTTGTAGACGTGGGTGCCGACTTCGGTAGAGCCGACGAACGAGATCGCCTTGATGTCTTGATGGGTGCAGATCGCATCCACTACCTGCTTGCCGCCATGCACCACGTTGAGCACACCGGCCGGCACGCCGGCTTCCAGCGCCAGCTCCACCAGCATCACGGTCGACAGCGGGTCCTGCTCGGAAGGTTTGAGCACGAAAGTGTTGCCGCAGACGATGGCCATGGGGAACATCCACAGCGGGATCATGGCCGGGAAGTTGAACGGGGTGATGCCCGCGCACACGCCGATTGGCTGGCGCAGGGTGTAGGTGTCGACGCCGCCGGCAACGTTCTCGGCGAACTCGCCCATCTGCAGGGTGCCGATCGAAGCGGCGTGCTCGACCACTTCCAGGCCGCGGAAGATGTCGCCTTCGGCATCGGCGAGGGTTTTGCCCTGCTCGGCGCTGAGGGTTTGGGCGATACGTTTGGTGTGTTCGCGGATCAGCGCCTGCAGCTTGAGCATGATGCGCATGCGCGCGCCGATGGGGGTGTCACGCCAAGTCTTGAAGGCGCGATGGGCAGCGGCCACGGCAGCGTCGACTTCCTCGACGGTGGCGAACGGCACCCGCGCCAACACCTCTTGGGTGGCCGGGTTGACGATGTCGCGCCATTCGGTGGTCTTGGATTCGACCCATTGACCATCGATCAGCAGCTTGACCTGCGCGACCTTGGTCTGGTCGGGGGATTGAGGTGCGTTCATCTGGGTTCTCCTTGGAATTATTGTCGGGTCGAGATCGCCAGCGCCGTGCAAACGCGAGGTGGCGTCCTGGGGCTTTTTTCGAGTATAGATGTGCAAACATCCAACAAGAACGCACAAAAAAACCGGATCATCATGCAAAAAGACCTCACATCCCTGAGCGCGCTCAACTGGGACGACCTGAAGTTCTTCCTCGAAGTGGCCCGCACCCGCAAAGCCAGTAGCGCCGCCAAGCGCCTGAGCGTCGACTACACCACGGTGTCACGGCGCATCACCTCGCTGGAGGGTGCACTGGGCACGTTGTTGTTCGAAAAATCCCGGACCAACGGCTTCGTCCTGACCGCCGAAGGTCAGCGCCTGCTGGGTTATGCCGAGTCGATCGAAAGCACTTTGCACATGGCGTGCGAGCAGGTTTCGGGGTCGGGCGTGGCGTTGTCGGGGCATGTGCGCATGGGCTGCACCGAAGGTTTTGGCAGCTTCTTCGTCACGCCGCAACTCAGCCACTTCGTCGATGCGTATCCGGCCATTTCGGTGGACATCTTGCCGTTGCCGCACTTCATCAGCCTGTCCAAGCGCGAGGCGGATATCGTCATCGCCCTGGAACGCCCTGAACACGGCCCCTATGTGTGCTGCAAGCTGTGCGACTACCGGCTGCGGCTGTACGCCACCCAGACATACCTGGATAACCACGCGCCGATTCGGCAGGTCGGGGACTTGGCGAAGCACCCGTTCATTAGTTATGTGGATGACCTGGCGTTCAGTTCGGAGCTGTTGTACCTGGCCAACCTGATTCCCAATGCCAACGCGCATTTGCGCAGTACCAGCGTGATTGCCCAGTACACCGCAGCATTGCAGGGGCGTGGGCTGGCAATCTTGCCGTGTTTTCTGGCGGCGCAGGACCCGCGGCTGGTAACGGTGTTACCGGCGGAGATCGAGGTGACGCGGCAGTTCTGGATGTATTGCCGGGAGGACTTGAGGAAGCTGAAGCGGATAACCCTGTTGTGGGATTACATTCGCGAGGTGACCGAGGCGAATGCGCCGTTGTTGATGGGCGAGACCCGCGAAATGCAGTTTGCTCAGGGGTAGATCGACAAGGAGTAAGGGAGCCCCATCCTAACCAGTATTAGGCTCTTTACGAAAGTTCTTGTGGGAGCGGGCTTGCCCCGCGATGGAGTGCGAAGCGCTCCTCTACCCGATATCAAATAGTGCAAAGACGCCGCGAATTCAGCTTTGCTGCCGCGTTGCGGCAGATCGCGGGGCAAGCCCGCTCCCACAACGACGGATGACCATACTTTTCGTACAAAACCTAACAGGGGGGGTTGTAACTACAGCCGATACACAACTTGGAACAATCGCCACCGGGGCCCACATCAAGGCCCCATGGTTTGCGACATTTCTCTCTTTACCCAGTCGACAGTGGCGAATGCGCCGTTGTCGATGGGCGAGACCCGCGAAATTCGGTTTGCTCAGGGATGACGCCGCCCTCAGCCACAGCCCCGTACAGGGTGGGTCTGTTCAGTAGGACGCCACGATGATCGATACGCGTCGATTTTCGGTGCGCCCGGCGCTGCTGCGGTTGTCCGCCACCGGCTGGGTGCTGCCCAGGCCGCGGGTCTGGATGTTCTGCGCGGGCATGCCGACGCCGATCAGCGTTCTGGCCACGCTCTGTGCGCGGCGCTCGGACAATTGCTGGTTATAGGTGGCCCTGCCCGACGCATCCGCGTGGCCATCCACCCGCACGCGTTGGAGACCTACGCCCAGCAACGCTTTGCCAATTCGCTCGACGATCGCCTGGCTCTGGCCATTGAGGCTGTCCAGGTCACTGCCAAACAGTACCTTGCCGGACAGGTCAAACGCCCAACCTTCATCAGTCGGGGCAAAACCTTCACGCTTGAGCACAGCGATTTGCTCAGCAGTTAGCCCCTTGGGTGTGGTCTGGCAACCGGTAAGTGCCAGCATGGCGAGCAGCAACGCCCAAAGGGGAAAACGCAAACGATGAATCACGGGTTCAACTCCTGTTCTTGATTTCGGTGGCGGACCGTTCCGTCTGCGCCACTTGCCAATGGCCACGGTGCTTACGCTTGGCCTGGTACATTGCCGCATCGGCGGCGTCGAGAAGGCTGGCAGGGTCAGTGCCATCCTCGGGGTAAAAGGCGATGCCGACACTCAGCGAGGTGGCAATGCTGCTGCCACTGTCCAGCTGTACCGGCAGTTTCATGCTGGCGACGATTTTCTCGGCGATGAGTTCGGCGTCTGAGCGCGACTGCAGCGGCGTCAGCAACACCGCGAACTCGTCGCCGCCCAGGCGCGCCACCAAGTCATGCTCACGCAGTTGGGCGCGGATGCGGTCGGCCACGCTGATCAGCACTTCATCGCCCACGGCATGGCCGAGGCTGTCGTTGATCTGCTTGAAGTGGTCACTGTCGAGGAACAGCAGCGCCAGATGATCTTGCTGCCGCGCAGCGTTGCGCAGGCTGCGGCTAAGGCGGCCTTCGAAAAAGGCGCGGTTGGGCAGGCCGGTCAGGCTGTCGTGGCTGGCCTGGTGAGCGAGGGTCTGGTTTTCGCTCTGCAGGTGGCTGTGCCACACCTCCAGTTCATCGAGCAAGGCGTTGAAGTCGTTACTCAGCTCGTTAAGCTCGGCAATCGGGGCTTCTGGCACGCGGCGGTCGAAACGACGTTCACGGCGGGCAGCATGGGCAACGCTGGCCAGCGCACGCAATGGGCGAACGATGTCGCCGAGCAGGCGCTGCGACAAGTACAGGGCGATGACGGCGCTGAGTACCATGCACAACAGGATCCCGCCCAACCCACCGAGCAGGAACAACAACAGGCTGCGGCCTTGGCCAATCAGTTCGATATGCCCGACCTTTTGCTGCTGGTGAATGATCGGCAGGTTGACCGGCTCGTCCAGCAGCGCGGTGGCGACCTGGGTTTCCAGGTGCGCGAGCATGCCGCTGTCGTTGCGTTGCCAGTGGGCCAGTTGCTCGCCTTCATTGTCGAAGACCTTGGCGTCGGCCACCTCTTCGGTACTGGCAATCAGTGCCAGTGCCTCACTGGCCGCAACGCTGTCGTCGAATACCACGGCGGCTTCGACGGTGTAGGTGATCGAGCGGGCGATAAGGTGCAGGTTGTGGTTGGCATAGACCTGCAGGGCAAGCACGCCCAGCACGGTCAGCGAAATACCGACCAGGCCCACGGCGAGCAGAGCGACACTGAGGTGCCCACGGCCGAGCACCGAACGCAGGGTCGGGCGAATACGCCTGTTGGTCGTTTTCATGGCTGCACACCTCGGCGCCGCGACAATTGCAGCACACTGGGGTGGATGCGTACGCCGGAACGGGCCACGGAATCGAGGTTCACTTCAAAGGCCACCTGCTGATCGCTGACCCGCAGGCAGAACAGGCTGCCGACCGTACACGGGTCGTCGGCCTCACTGATGCTCAGCACCGGGTGGCCGCTGACACGCTGGAACAAGCGGTCGCGCTGGCCCTGATCGAGTTTACCGATGTAGATGGCATCACAGGCCTGGGCAACCTGCGCATCGTCAGCCAGCAGCCGACGCACCTGCAGCGGCCGCCCGGACTCTTGCACATGGCCCTTGATCAAATCGTCTGCGTATTCGGTGGGGCCGATCAGGCACAGGCGCAGGGGCGTAGGCTCGACGGGCCAGCGGGCGTAACTGAAGATCCCCAACACCACCTGGGTGACAGCCTTGGCACGTTGCTGTGCCTGCACAGCGGTTGCTGAGGTTTCCGCCCAGGCAGGGCCTGCCAGTAGTAACAGGACCGCCAGCAACAGCGAAAGCGTACAGCGTGTCACTCGCCTTCCGGCCACGGTCATGTGGGAAATCTCTCGAAGTCCTTTCAGATGTTGGCGCAACGATAGCACATGGCCGCCAATCGTACCTGGCGGCCAGTGTCAGACCTGTTCGAGCATCAGGCCGGAAATGCGCCGCACCTTGCGCGACACCGCCTCCTCGAAGATGCCCTGCCGTGGTTCGATCAGGCTGAAGCAATGCTTGGCGCGGGTGATGCCGGTGTACACAAGCTCCTTGGTCAGCACCGGGTTAAGGGCGTCCGGCAGCACCAGGGCGGTATGGCTGAACTCCGAGCCCTGGGACTTGTGCACCGTCATGGCGAACACGGTTTCCACTTCGTTGAGCCGGCTTGGCAAGACGAAACGTACCCCACCGTTGCCGTCGTTACGCGGGAAGGCGACCCGCAACAAGGGCTCGCCCCGCTCGTCGGGCAGGCGCAAGGCAATGCCGATGTCGCCGTTCATCAGGCCCAGGCCATAGTCGTTGCGGGTCACCAGCACCGGCCGGCCCTCGTACCAAGGCTGCTGAGCGTCGATCAGCCCGGCGTTGTGCAGCACCCGCGCCACCCGTTCGTTAAGGCCTTCGACACCCCATGCGCCCCTGCGTACCGCGCACAGCAGCTGGAAGTCCTCGAAACTGTGCAGCACCTTGCTTGCCCATTGTTCCCAGAGCGGGTCATCGAACGCGGTGGCCGGAGCCGGCCGATAGCGCCCCAAGGTCCGCAGGTAGCTGCGATAGCCTTGAGGCCCTTCTGCGCCGCGGTTGAGGCCGTCGAGCAGCAGACGGTCGAAGGCCCGATCGTGTTCGTTCTTCAGCGCCAGGCCGTTGACATCCGGCGGTGGCATCGCGAGCAGATTGCGCGCCGCATGGGATTCCTGACGGTTGACCAGCCGCGCCAACTGCCCAATCCCGCTGCCTTCGCCGAAGCGCCGGGAGAAACGCAGCATCACTACCTGCTGGGCCAGCGGATTGCGCTGCGCATCACCGGCTTTGAGACCACTGCCTTCCAGCGACTGGCCACCAATCTGCTCCAGCCACGCCTGGGTCGCGGGTGAGTAACAGCCGTCTTCGGCATCCCGGCACAGGTCGCCCAATACCGCCCCCGCCTCGACCGAGGCCAACTGGTCTTTGTCACCCAGCAGGATCAGCCGTGCGCGGGGTGGCAGGGCATCGAGGAGGTTGGCCATCATCTCCAGGTCGATCATCGAGGCTTCGTCGACCACCAGCACGTCCAATGGCAACGGGTTGCCCGCGTGATGACGGAAATGCCGCGACCCGGGGCGGCTGCCCAGCAGCCGGTGCACGGTGCTGACCTCGGTGGGGATCTGCCCGCGCACGGCTGCGCTGACTTGCAGGCGCTCGACCTGCTGGCCAATGGATTCGGTCAAGCGCGCAGCGGCCTTGCCGGTCGGCGCGGCCAGGCGAATACGCAGAGGCCTGCCCTGCTCCACCGCCGGGGCCTGCAGCAAGGCCAGCAGGCGCACCACCGTGGTGGTCTTGCCGGTGCCAGGGCCGCCGGTGATGATGCTGAAACCGGCGCGGGTCGCCAGGGCGCACGCCAGCTTTTGCCAATCAACCTGACCGGCCAGGGCACCCGCGTCGAATAGCTGTGCCAGGCGCGCCGGCAAGTCAGCCGGTGCGGCTTCATCTTGGCTCAGGCGCTGGCGCAAGTTCTGGTCGATGCGCCGTTCGTAGTTCCAATAGCGGCGCAGGTACAGGCGCTCGCCACTGAGCACCAGCGGCCGTGCCTGCTGGCCTGGGGTGTCGCCGGCGGCCACCAGTGGGCTGGCAGCGATGCGCTGGCGCCAGGCCTGAAGGTCCAGGTCTGCAAGCAGTTGCGAAGGCAGCAGCAAGGGGCCGATCAAGGCGTCGCCTTCTGGCGGCAGCGACAGTGCAAAGTCCGGTTCGGCCAGGGTTTGCTGCAAGTCCAGGCAGACATGGCCGTGCCCCAGCTGATGGCTCGCCAGGGCAGCGGCCAGCAACAGCAAGGGGTCGCTGCCCGGGGCGCGCTCTTCGAGAAACGACACGAACGCGCGGTCGAGGGCTCGCAGCCAGCCACGCTCGACCCAACGGTCCAGCAGTTGCAGCAGGTCAGCGCTGACACGCTGCGGCGCCAGGGCCAGCAGGTGTTCGGCGTGCAGCGGCGTGGGCAGCAGGTCGGTGAGGGTTCGGCTCATGGTGCGGCTCCGGCAAACAGGTCCTGCTGTGCGGGTGCATGCTCGCCACGGAACAGCGCATCGAGGGCTTCGATCAGTGCCCGCGGCGGCTTGACGAAGTACACGCCATGACCGCTGCTGTTGGCGCCGCGCAGGAAGATGAACAGGGCGCCGCCGACATGGCGGTCGTAATCGTAGTCAGGCAGGCGGGCGCGCAGTTGGCGGTGCAGGGCCAGCAGGTAGAGCACGTACTGCAAGTCGTAACGATGCTCGAGGATGGCCTTTTCCATGGCCTGGCTGTCGTAGGACTGGATGTCCGGGCCCAGCCAGTTGGATTTGTAATCGGCCACGTAATAGCGCCCGTCCAGCTCGAAGGCCAGGTCGATGAAGCCCTTGAACATGCCGTTGAGCAGCGTCGGCTGTGCCGCCGGCCGCGCCTGGCCTGGGTGCGTATAACGCGCCACCAGTTGATCGAGCTGTTCGGCGTCGACCTGATGGCTGGCGAACCAGAATTCCATTTCGATCTGGTAGTGACGCAGGTGCGCCAGGGTGAGGCTTACGTCGTGGGCCAGGACAGGCAGCGGTTCGTTCAGCAACTGGCGCAACCACGGCGTCAGCGTCGGGATCCAGCCGGTCCAGTCACGGCGATTGCAGCGCTGGCCGACCGTGCGCTCGATCAGCTCGGGGTTGCCGCTGACTTCGGCGAAGCCTTCTCGGCCGGCCCATTCCAGCAGGCCATGCAGGAAGGTGCCGGGGTTTGGCCCGCGTGGAAAGCGGTGGATATCCCCCCCTTCAGCCGGCACCTCGCGCAGCAGTTGCGCATCGAGGACTTCGTCATCCAGAAGTTGCTGGGCCTGTGAGCTGTCGGCACCGAGGGTCTGGTCACCGACGCGCAAGGCACTATAGGACGCAATCCACCAGTGCTCGGCGGCCGCTCGCCGGGGCTTGCGCGCAGGCAGCAGCTCACGTTCGGCATGTGGCGTGCGGTACAGCTGCTCGTCGGCCAGCGGCAGCGGCGGGCACTCAATGTACGGGCAGCTTGATGCCAACGCCTGCAGCCAGTCCGCCAATTGCCCGGACCCGGTCAACGCAAGGCCACCGCCAAGCAGGTAACCGAGGGCTGAGCGGTGCAGTAGCGAGCTCTTCTGGTTGCCGCGCTTGAGGTCGGCGACGCCAAGCCAGCACGCATGCTGGGCGCGGGTCAGGGCCACGTAGAGCAGACGCAGGTCTTCGGCCAGGCGCTCGTCGTCGGCGCGGGCGATCTGTTCCTGGTCAGGGGTTAACGTCAGGTGCGCGTTGCCTTGGCTGTCATGCCAGGCCAAGGGCAGGCGGGTACCGTCCACGGGCTTGCTGGTGCAGATGAACGGCAAGTAGACCAAGGGGTATTCGAGGCCCTTGGACTTGTGGATGGTCACCACTTTGACCAGTTGCTCATCGCTCTCCAGCCGCAGGATCTGTTCTTCACCGGCCTGACCGGAGCTGGCCAGGTGTTCGGCCAGGTGACGGATCAACGCTTGCTCGCCATCAAGCTCGCCCGCCGCCTGTTGCAGCAGCTCGGCCAGGTGCAGCAGGTTGGTTAGCACACGCTCGCCGTCACTGCGGGCGATGAGCGTGCGCGGCAACTGGAAGTCGTGCAGCAGGTGGCGCAGCATCGGCAGCACGCCTTGGCGCTGCCAGGTATCGCGATAGCGCCGAAAACGCATGACCCAGTCTTCCCACACCCGTTCGTCCTGGTTCAGCTTGTCCAGCGCCGCCAGTGACAGGTCGAGCGTAAGGCTGGCCAGCGCGGCCTTGAGCAGGCGCTCCGAATCCGGCTCGGCGCAGGCCTTGAGCCAGGCCAGCAGGTCATGCGCCTCTTGGGCGGCGAACACCGAGTCCTTGTCGGACAGGTACACGCTGCGCACCTCACGCGCGGCCAGTTCGGCACGGATCATCTGTGCCTCGTGGCCGTCGCGCACGAGAATGGCGATATCCGAAGGCAGGCAGGGGCGCAGTTCACCTTCGCCGTTGCGGAAACCCGCCGTACCCTGCTGCCCACCGTTGAGCAAGGCGACGATATGGCTGGCGCAGCTGGCAGCCAGGTGCTGGCGGTAAAGGCTGCTCGATACCGGCTCTTCGCTCTGCAGGTGCCAGCATTGCAGGGCTGCGCTTGGCTGGCCGTCCACCAGCAGGTGCTCGCTACGGCCTTTGGCGCGGACCTCGATGAAGGGCAACGGGTTGTCTTGCGCTTCACGGAACAGAAACGCCCCTCGCCCCTGGCTTCGGGCCTCGGCCTGGAGAAACACCTGGTTGACCGCCGCGACCATGGCCTGGCTCGAACGGTAGTTGGTGTCCAGGCTGTGCAGACGCCCGGTGGTGGCGCGCCGGGCGGCGAGGTAGGTATAGATGTCGGCACCGCGGAAGGCGTAGATCGCCTGCTTGGGGTCGCCAATCATGAACAGCCCGGTTTCAGGGCGGTTCTCGCTGATCTGGTAGATCCGCTCGAAAATCCCGTACTGGACCGGGTCGGTGTCCTGAAATTCGTCGATCAGCGCTACCGGGAACTGCTCACGAATCAACCCGGCCAGGCGCTCGCCGGCCTCACTGGCCAAGGCATGTTGCAGCCGCAGCAGCATGTCGTCGAAGCCCATCTCGGCGCGCCGGCGCTTTTCCACTTCGAAGCGCGCCGACACCCAGCCAGCAGCGTGTTCAAGCAACTGCGCATCCGGGCTGGCGAGGGCCTGCAACTGTTGCTGCAGCGTTTGCATGGCGTGCAGCCCGGGGTGATCGGGTGGCTCCCCAGACTTCCAGGCCTCGGCCATGCCCGCTGGCGTCAGGCGGGTGAAGCCGGTGCCAAGATCGAGCTCGACGGCCTGCTCGTCGCCGGCCCAGGCGCACAGCTTGTCGAACCAAGGTTCGAAATAGCGTGCCTGCATCTTGCGCCCGTCGGCCTGCTTGGCGGCCACGGCATCGCGGCAGATCTGCCGCAGCTCATCGGCCCATTGTGCCCAGGGCGCCTTGAGCGCAACCAACTGCTCGGTGCGTTGCCCAAGCGCGGTTTGAATCAACGCTTCGGGCGCTTGCTCGTCCTGCTGTGCCCGTACCCGGCCGAACAGCGGGCGAATCCGCGGCAACAGCGCGTCGGGGCTGCCCCAATGCCCACGCACCCAAGCCAGGGCCTCACCTTGCATGCCATAGCAGAACCGGCGCCAGTAATCGCGCATGACCTGGCCCAGCAAATCGCTGTGATCGGTCTCGAGTGTCTGGGTGAACAGGCTGCCGCTGTCGAACGCGTGCTCGCGGAGCATGCGCTGGCACCAACCGTGGATGGTCGACACCGCGGCCTCGTCCATCCATTGCACGGCGATTTCCAGGCGGCTGGCACAACGTGGCCAAGCCTCTTGCGGGTAATCGTCGCGCAACTGGTGCAGCAGTGGGTCGGCAGCGTCAAGCTCGCCACGGAAGAACCGCGCCGCCTCGGCCAAGCGGGCGCGGATACGTTCGCGCAGCTCTTTGGTGGCGGCGTCGGTGAAGGTCACCACCAGAATCTGCGGGGGCAGCAGTTCACGGCCGAAGGCCTGTTCGCCTCCGTGCCCGAGGATAAGCCGCAGGTACAGCGCCGAAATGGTAAACGTCTTGCCGGTACCCGCACTTGCTTCAATCAGCTGGCTGCCGTGCAAGGGGAAACTCAGTGCCAGGGGACGGTCCTGGGTCATGCGCCACTCTCCGGGTTGCCCAGGGCCTGCCAGGGTGCGTTGAACAAGGGGCGGTACAGGGATTCGCACCAACCTTCAAAGGTTTCGTCGGCGGTGAGCGCGGCGAAGTCACGGAACTGCCGCGCCAGGGCGATGCTCTCGCTGCGCTCGCCAAAACTGTTGCGCTCGTCGCCTTCATAGGCGCGAGCAGCCGCGGCCAGCGCTTTGTCGGCATCGTCTTGGGCCAGCCAGGCGAAGGCCGTTTTGGCCGCCACAGGCAGCGGCGCATTCATGGCGGCCTGGCGGGCAACCAACAGGTCGCCGAGCAATTGCGCCGCCTGGTCTTGCGGTAAAGGTGCCAGGAGCAAGGTCAGGTCACTGGCCACCAGCGCACTGTTCAGCGGATAACCTGCAGCGCAGGCAGCCAGGTGCATGACCCAGGGTGCGATCAACCGGTGCCATTTATAGTTGTTGCGCCCGGCACTGATGGTGTTCGGGACGGTGGTGATGCTTAGCAGGCTTTGATCATCAGCCTGGTACACCCGGCCTAGCCAGCCTTCCAGCCGGTGCGTGCCCTGTGCGTAATGCACAGGCAATGCGCCTTCGACCAGGTGTGGCCAACGCTGCAACAACTGACGATGGCGTTGCAGCAGGTCAGGCAGCGGCTGAATCAGATCGGCCTGCAACAGTGCGCCAAAACCGGCAAGCGGCAACACGCCACACGCTTGCAGGCGGCGTGCCTGCACCTGCAAGGCCTGCTCGGCATTCGCCGGGTCGGCCAGCGCGGCATTCAATAGGGTTTCACTGGCACTGTAGCGTTGCAGCGTATCGAGGACGAACGGCTCTTCATCCGGGGTCGGCGCCTCCAGGGCCTCGAAGAACACCTTCAGGCGCTGGCTGAAGAAGTGCCGCACCGGGTGGCGAAGAAAATCGTTCAGCTGCGTCAGGCTCAGTGCTTCGTCGTCGACATAAGGAGGCAAAGCCGGCTCGACCTGCGTGGCGTCCTGCCCTTGCCGATGCAGCAGCTGCCATTCATGGGCGAAGCTGAACAACGGACTGCCCTTCTGGAAGTAGCGCGGGCTGAACGGTTGCAGCGGGTGCTCCTGGGTCAAGGCGTGCAGCAAGCGCTCATCCGGCCCTTGGACTGGCCCGTCCTCTGCACCGGCCAACCGCCAGCCGGCAGCCACATGATCACGCAACTGGCCGATCAGCACCGAGGCCGGGCGCTCGCTGTTGTCGCGGATGCTGCGCCCGACCCAACTGACATAAAGCTGATCCCGTGCCGACAGCAGCGCTTCGAGCAACAGGTAACGGTCATCTTCACGGCGCGAGCGATCACCTGGGCGGTAGTCGCTGGCCATCAGGTCGAAGTCCAGCGGCTGCTGGGCGCGGGGGTAGTCACCATCGTTCATGCCCAGCAGGCAGACCACGCGGAACGGGATGGCGCGCATGGGCATGAGGGTGCAGAAGTTCACCGACCCCGCCAAGAAGCGCTGGGACAGCTTGCCTTGGTCAAGCCCCGACAACCACGCTTCGCGGACCACCGTCAGCGGTAGCGCGTCTTGCAGGCCGACGGTTTCGCACACTTCCAGCCAGGCGTCGCGCAGGTCCTGCAACTGCATCAGCAGAAACTCGTCGTGCTCACCCTCAGCCAGGAAAAACACCTGCAGCAAGGCATTCAAGCGCTCGCCCCACTCGGTGACGGTCGCCGGCTGTGCCAGTGCCTGGCAGGCCACCTCAAGGGCGTCCAGCAGGGCTACCAAGGGGCCGATCAGTGCCGCATCGAGGCCACCGATTTCGTCATAGGGTTCAATGCCATCACACCCCTCACCCACACCTACGGCATAACCCAACAACATGCGCCGCAGGCCGAAACGCCAGCTGTTCTGTTCCAGGCCTTCAGGCAAGCCGAGGCTGGCCCGTTGCTCGGCGTTCAGGCCCCAGCGGATACCGGCACCTTCGATCCAGCGATGAAGCGTGGGCAAATCGCTTTCACGGATACCGAAACGGGCCCGTACTGCCGGCACGTCCAGCAGGTCGAGCACTTCACTGACCGCAAAGCGGCTGTCTGGCAGCTTGAGCAGGTGCTCCAGGGCAATCAGCAAGGGCTCTCGACCGCGCTGGCCTTGGTCGGTGAGGGTGAACGGGATGTAGCGCGGGTCGTTGCGCTGCAATTGGCCAAACACGGCGCGGATATGGGGTGCATAAGTGTCGATTGCCGGGAGCATTACGATCACATCGCGCGGGCGCAGCGTAGGGTCGGCGCTGAAGCGGGCCAGTAACTGGTCGTGGAGAATTTCCACCTCGCGTTGCGGGCTGTGCGCGACATGGAAGCGCATCGAACGGTCCTGCGCGAGGTCGACTTGCGGCCAGCGTTCGCGGGTTTCGGCAAGTGGACGCAGTTCGAGGATGTCATCTTGCAGTTGGTTGAGCAGCATGGTCGGCGAAGCTTCGCTGAACAGGTCGATGCGCCCTTCGCTGAATACGCCGCGGTAGCTGCCGGGGTCGTCATAGCTGTCGAGCAGGTTGATGTAATCACGGCCCTGCTTGCCCCAGGCGGCCAGCAGCGGATGAGCATGCTGGTGTAGCGATTGGTCATCCAGCAGAAGCGGCATGCCTTGCTTGCGTTGTTGGCGTTTGTACTGATGCCGCAGCAGGTCTTTGTCGGCGACGATATCAGCCCAGTGATGGCGACACGGGTTGTGGACGCAAAGCAGTACCTGGCTGAACCGGGCAAGCCCCGCCAAAGCCTCCAATGCTTGCGCTGGCAGGGAGGAGATACCGAACACGATCACGCGCGATGGCAGGCCGACAGGTGCCTGCTCCAGGCTGTTGATACGCTCGATGAACCGTTGATGCACACCTGCACGGCTTTGCGCCATGCCCTGCTCGCCGACATCATCCAGCAGCGCCCGCCACAATTCGGCCTGCCAGCGATTGCCAGGGGGCAAGGGTTTACGCTCGCCACGGGCGGTATTGAGGATGTGCTCGCCAGCAGCCCAGTCCTTGAGCCAGTCGGCTCGGTAAACTTGGTACTGGTCGAACAGGTCGGCCAGGCGCTCGGCAAGCTGGTAACGCTTGCGCAGGTCGCTATCGTCGGTGAGAAAACGGCGCAGGGGCTCGAAATGCGGGCGCTCGATCAACGCTGGAAGCAGGCGCATGAGGCGCCAGGTCAACGGCGCCTTGTCGAGCAGGGAAACTTCGGGGATCTCATCGCGGCCCAGCACTCGTCGGTAAAGCTGCCACATGAAGCTACCGGGCAGTTGCACATCGATCGCGGCGGCAATACCACAGCCGCCTAGGTCACCTTCTTCAGGGTCTTCAGCCAGCGCCAGTTTTAGCCACTGGGCGATGCCGTTGCTCTGCACCAGGGCGATTTCATTTTCCAGTGGCGCTAACGGGTAACGGCGCATCCAGCTCACCACCAAGCTGCGCAAATCGTCGAGGCGGTTGCCATGTACGATCATGAAGCCGGGATGGAGGGCGGTGGTGTTGACCATTGAGCATTCCCTGGAAGCGGTGGGTTCTGATGCGGAACCATATCACGGGGCATGCCCGGGGTTATGGCGGGCATGGCGACAAATCTTTTCCAGCCC